>CALXLT010000032.1 GCA_944389275.1 uncultured Spirochaetaceae bacterium | reverse complement strand
CCGTGCCGTCAGGGAGCATCCCGTAGAAGCTCTCAATCTCCTCGTTCCAGGGGCCCTTCGTCCTGAGCGCGATCCTCTCGCCGCCGAGGGCGGTGAGGAAGGAGTCGACGCTGCCTTCCCCTCCGTCGGCCACCGGGATGGACACAACGGCGCACTCCGGATGGTAGTGGAGGATCCTCTCCTTCATGATGGAGATGATCCTCGCGCTCGACATCGTCCCCTTGAACGAGTCTGGGATCAATACCGCTTTCCTCATTGTCATACTACGAAGAGAGAGACGATATAGATGATTATGATCAGCGTGATGCCCATCACTGCTGTCATTCCGGTCTGGCACCTATAAGCCTGCTCTGTCTTCATGTCTGAGAACTGGGAGACAACCCAGAAGTAAGAGTCGTTAGCATGCGACGCGACCATTGAGCCAGCGCCGATAGCCATGACGACAAGTACTCTTGCCAGCGGGGAAGTGAATCCCATTGTCTCCATAAGAGGTGCCATCATGCCAGCTGTCGTGATCATAGCTACTGTGGAAGCGCCCATGGCGAGCTTGAGGATCATGGCGATAGCGAATGGGATGATGACTCCAAGACCGGACTGCAGGAGTCCCTGTGTGGCGTCCGCGATAGGCAGAAGAGCGAGGATAGCCGCGAATGATCCGCCGGCGCCTGTGATGGCGAGGATGGACGCGGAGTCCGTTACGCCCTGTGAGACCCAGTCAAGAGCGTTCTTCTTCTCGGATGCCGGGATAAGCGTCATCGCGAGGAACACGCCGAGCACGAGAGCCACGACCGGGTTACCGATGAACATGACGGCCTTATAGACGGCACCAGTCCCAAGCGGCTTTGCCGGGAAGTCGACAATGCTCGCGATAGCGATGAGCACGATAGGAAGAAGGATAGGAGCGAAGCTCTGGAGCGTTCCAGGAAGCTTTCCGTACTTCTTCTGCAGGTCATCGAACGAGTACTCGCTGTTTGCCGGGATATCGATCTTGCTGGAGATCTTGGACGCGTAGAGGAGCGTGACGATGAGTCCAGGGATCGAGAGGATGAGGCCTACGATGATCGTGAGTCCGAGGTCCGCGTTGAGCGTTCCAGCCATCGCGATAGGACCTGGTGTAGGCGGGACGAGGCAGTGTGTCGCGTAGAGACCGCCGGAAAGCGCTGTCGCCATCACAGCAAGCGATGTACCGCTCTGCTCCGCGAGAGCTCTGCTGATTGGGGAAAGGATAACGAATCCGGAATCGCAGAATACAGGGATTCCTGTGATGTAGCCCATGCATCCGATAGCCAGCACGCTGCGCTGCTTTCCTACGATCTTCAGGATGAAGTTAGCCATAGTCAGCGCGGCACCTGTTCTCTCGAGTATCGTTCCGATGATCGTTCCGCAGAGGATGACGATACCGATGCTTGTCATGATGTTGCCGAAGCCTGACTTTACGGTATTCACGACTGTTACCGGATCGATGCCCCATGCGAGACCGACAAGAAGCGCGATTACAACCATTACCACGAATGGATGTAACTTAAGTTTGGAAATCGCCAGGACCATGATGATCACGGATACGACGATCAGAGCGAAAAGAAAGAAAGTTTCCATGCCCATCCTCCAATTAACCAAGTATATCCAGTGAAGACAAAGTCTTCGGACTGACGAAAAGACGTATATAGATAAGGCGCATCAGATAAAGCTTCTCCGGCAGCGGATAATCCTCTATCCCTGCGGCCTCTATCACCCTCTTTACCCTCGACTGCAGCGTGTTCTTGTGTATCCCGAGCTCCTCCGCAGCCCTCGTGACGCTCATTCCCGTGTCGTAGTAGCTCATGGCGGCTTCCATGCATTTCCTTATATCCTTATCACCAAGAGAGCGCTTCATCTCGGTGATGAATGAGTCTATGATGTCGCTGTTGTCGAAGGCCGTGCGATGCATCATGTACTCCAGCCTTGTCCGGGGATCGGCAAGATCCACGATCCTTGCCTTCATATGCCTCTCAAGCCAGAGAGCGTCCGATGACGCCTTGCTTATCGCTCCATAGTCAGCGGCCGGAAGCGGCATGATGATCCTGCATCCCGCCAGCTCCTCCATCCTCCCGAAATCCTGGCTGTGTATCTCGGAGCTGCAGATAATGGAGAGGCAATCCGCCTCGATGCTCCAGAAGTCATGGCTTTGATCAAGCATCCCGCTTGAGAATAGAGAAGAGATGATGTTGTCGAACTGTATCGCCTCGCCATCTGCCTGGGATATCCTCACGAGCGTCACTGGGAAGGAGAACGACACGTCCAGCATCGCCATCACGTTCTCGATGTTCTTCCTGTCTGCGTTCTCCGCCACAAGGAGCCCCAGGAGCTTTGACCTGAGCGATAGATCCACGAGACGCGCCTCCATCGTGCCTTCCAGCTCGAAGTACTTGTCCGCGTAGATCTTCAGCAGCTGCGCCATGTCACGTACCTGCTCGGGGATGCCGAACATGCCGATCGCCCCGATTATCCTCCCTCGGAACGTGAGGGGCATGTTATAGCCGACCTTCGTTCCCGGGTAGTTGGGCAGAAGCTCCTCTGTTATCGCGAGCTCATGGCCGGATGAGACGACATGCCTCGCTCCAGTGTGGAGGGTGCCTATCCTGTTCTTCTCCGTGGAGGCGATGATTATCCCATCAAGGTCCATGATGTTTATCGTACGGCCTCCAAGAAGCTTCGAAACAGCTTCCACTAGATCCTGGCAGAATGTCGTGAGCTCCGCGATCTTCAGCATAAATCCTCACTCGATGATCGCAGTGTCACCAACGGAGAGTCCGGAGGCGATCGATCCAAGCTCGTTCTTCGCCATCTCCTCCGCGTGGAGGCCTGAGCAGTGGCACATTCCTATGACCTTCGCCCCGGCTCCCGTAAGGCCGCTCAGCGAGCTTTCGATCCTCTTGTCATCGGCCTCTACAAGGTGCGTTCCTCCGAAGAGCGCGTATATATCCTCATCGGAGGAACGGCGGATCTCGTCGACCATGTTCATGATGCCTGGATGGGAGCATCCGACTATGACCACAAGCCCCTTGCCTGTCCTTATGGAAAGGGCTATCTCGTCAGAGAAGTCATCGCTGATGAAGCCCGCGGGTGTCTCCTTCACGAAGCGCTCGGGGATGGTCTCCTCCTTGTGGTTGCGTGGAAAGCCCTGATGGAGGAAGACGCCGGGAAGTATCTCGATCTTGCCCTCGACCGTGTGGATAGGGAAGCCTGACGAGAGCGCGAACTCCTCGTCCCAGCCCGCGGAGAGATCCGTGAATCTCACGCCTTCCCTCGCGTATTTCCTCTCGAAGAATCCTTTTCCCACATAAAGGGCTGGGGCCTTGTATCCGGCCTCCGCGAAGTCCCTGAATCCTGCCGCGTGGTCGTAATGGCTATGGCTTATGACGACCGCATCGAGATCATCGAGGGAGATGCCAAGCTTATGCGCGTTGTACATGAAATGGCTTCCTGAGCCGCAGTCAAATAGGATCCTTGAGCTGCCATTGTCCAGCAGAAGGCTGAGCCCGTGTTCGTTTATGAGCGCTTTATTCTCGGATGGCGTGTTCTCCATCAATGCAGTTATCTTGAGCAAGATCCTGCCTCCTTTTTGTTCCTAATAACTATTTTAGAATCGTGGAATGCAAATTCAACAGCATGTTTTTGATACCGGTAACATCCAAAGCGGGTGGAAAGCGTGTTTGCCTGTTATGAAGCACCGCCATCTTCCGAGTTTTGCAGCAAAGGCTCCAAGCTGGTAGAATCTTCAGCATGATACGTTGTTTTCGCAAGAGCATTATCGTGACGGCAGCCATCGCCGCGGCGGCGGCCGCGCTGGAGCTTTACATAATATTCTTCAAGGATTTCATCCTCATCTGGACGCGTCCCCTCGCCACGCTGATGATAGCGGCGCTTGGCATCCTCGCCGCGAGGGTCGCCGGCAATCTCGTGGCCTCTGCCGAGAACACGAAGATCCTTGGCTATCTTTTCCGGGACATGGATCCGGATAAGTTCGTCTCGGCATATGGCCCTGTGGCAGAGAAGACGAGGAAGGGATCGTTCGACAGCTTCTCCGCCTATGCCTACCTTGCTGATGGCTGCTCTGCATCCGGCAATCCGGGGAAGGCGATAGAGATCATCGATCGCGCTTACGATGACGCGAAGGATAAGGGCAAGATCCTTCCTTATTACCGCACCAACCGCCTTCGCTACCTTCTCGCGTCAGGGCGTTATGATGAGGCTGACAGGGAGTATGATAAGCTTATGGAAGATGTCTCTGGGAAGGCTCCGGCCCTGCGCGCGAACATCGAGAAGGTCGCGCAGCCCATGAAGGAGTTCCTTGATGCCTATCTCCGCGGCAATCCTGATTATTCCTCCCTCACTGATGAGATGAGCTACAGCAAGATACTCACCACGAAGCTCGAGGCTGCGTCCCTTGTGCTGGCCCTCAGGAAAAGGGAAGGGAAGGGGAACAAGGAGGCTGAGAAGATCCTTTCCTCCTATCCTCACTATAAGTCCTGTCTGTGATGAAAAGAGGCACGGTGTCACCGTGCCCCTTCTTTCAGTCCAGTGCCATGCGCTTCATGAACCTCAGGATATTGTCCATGGTGAGGCGCATGTCGCTCTCGGCCCTGGGCCTCGCCTCCTTGTAGGGCACGGCCACGCGATTGATCGAGAAGATGCCGGAGACGCCCTCGCCATACGCGGCGTCTATGTCGTCCCCGA
>CALXLT010000031.1 GCA_944389275.1 uncultured Spirochaetaceae bacterium | reverse complement strand
TCCTATGCCGTGATGACCTCGCCGTGACGGAGGCAACCACGCAGAAGTGGATAGAGGGCGCCGATAAGCATTCCGTGAAGCTGGACATATACGCGAGGGACAGGGAAGGGAACATCTACGACATCGAAATCCAGAGGGCGAGCAAGGGGGCCGGGAGCAGGCGGGCCCGCTATTACAGCGCGATGATAGATTCCGATGCCCTGAGGAAGGGCACGGAATACAACGAGCTTCCCGAGTCCTGTGTCATCTTCATCACCGAGCGCGATGCCCTTGGAGAGGGAAAGGCACTCTATGATATAGAGCGCACTGTGAAGGGGTCAGGGAAATCATTCGGTGACGGAACGCATATACTCTTTATAAGCGCGGATCTCGCGGAGAGGGACACGGACCTTGGGAGTCTGATGGAGGACCTGAGGTGTCCCGCGATCCGGAGAGGCTGCACTACAAGGAGCTGAGGGACAGGGTTGGTTATTTCAAGAACGACAAGGAGGGACGGATAGAGATGTCAGGAGAATTTGAGAGGATACTTAATAGGGAGATTGAGAAAGCGGTTAAGGAAACGAGGGAAAGCAGTCTCAAGGAAGGTGATGAGATTGGCCACAGGAGGGGGCTAGAAGAAGGACGGAAGGATATGGCAAAGAGCTTGCTAGCAGAGGGCTCTTTCCCCATTTCAAAGATCGCCCAGCTATCCAAGCTATCAGTTGGAGAAGTTGAAAGCATCAGAAAAAGCATTAAGGTCTGAGGAGCAGGAAAGAATTTCAAGTAGATATTCTCTAGCTATTGGCATATCTGCTGTTTCATGTAGAGGAGAAAAGGATTGATATGGAAACACACAAAGAGGATCTTAGTGAAAAGGTTAGTGAAATATTTGATATGGGATACCGGAGAGGATTTGTCGACGAACTTATACACGCCGCAAAAGGCATGCTGAAAGATGACTCAATTCCTTTTCCAATATCATCGCAGCAACTGGATTAACGCTTCTGGAATTGGAGGATATTAAAAGCAGATGCATAAGGCGCAAGGGCAGAGATGTAGCTGATGTGATTGCATTCCTTATATAAGTAAGAAGGGCTGATTTAATCTAATTTATTGTAATTAGAGGAAATGTATAATCAGCCTAGTAAAAGGAAGAGTGCTTCGTAAGCTTGGCTTGCGAAACACTCTATCCTTATTCAGCAGGACTTATCAAAGTCCCATCTTCTGCTTCATCTTCGACCAGGAGTCCTTGAGCGTGACGGTCCTGTTGAAGACAAGATGCTCCGGTGAGCTATCACGGCAATCGGCCATGTAGTAGCCGTTGCGGATGAACTGGAGGTAGTCGCCAGGCTTTGCTGTGGCAGCTTCCTTTTCGATCTTCGCGTCCTTGATTATGATCAGGGATTCCGGATTGAGATCATCAAGATAGTTGCCTGTGGCAGCGCCAGGATTCTCTGCCTTGAAGAGCTTGTCATACTGCCTTACCTCAGCGCTGATGCACTCGGTTGCGGATACCCAGTGGCTTGTTCCCTTGACCTTCCTTCCATCAGGTGTCGTGCCACCCTTTGATTCCGGATCATAGGTCGCGTGTATCGCCACGATATTGCCATCTTTGTCCTTATCGACGGATGTGGCTGTCACATAGTAAGCATGCTTGAGCCGCACCTCGTTGCCGATGTGGAGCCTGTGGTAACCCTTGACAGGGTTCTCCATGAAGTCCTCGCGCTCGATATAAAGCTCGCGGGTGAACGCGACCTTATGCGTTCCTGCGTTGGGATCCTCAGGGTTGTTCTCCGCCTCGAAGTACTCAACCTGTCCCTCCGGGTAGTTGTCGATGATGAGCTTCACAGGATCAAGGACAGCCATGAGCCTCTTCGCTCTCTTGTTCAGGTCCTCTCTCACGCAGAACTCCATGAGCGAGTAATCAACAACGCCCTCGACCTTGGCAACTCCCACTCTTGCCACGAAGTCCCTCATGGCCTCTGGCGAGTAGCCTCTTCTCCTTATGCCGGAGACTGTAGGCATCCTCGGGTCATCCCATCCTGATACAAGTCCGTTCTTCACAAGGTAGAGAAGCTTCCTCTTGCTCATCAGGAGATAGTTTATGTTCAGCCTCGCGAACTCATACTGATGCGGTGTGTGGTCAATGCCGTCTATGCTTGTCGCCCAGTCATATGCGGGCCTGTGGTCCTCGAACTCAAGCGTGCAGATCGAGTGCGTGATCCCCTCGATGGCATCGGAGATAGGATGGGTGAAGTCATACATCGGGTAGATGCACCACTTCTTTCCTGTCCTTGGATGGTCCGCGTACTTTATCCTGTAGAGAGCAGGGTCACGGAGGTTGATATTAGGGCTCTTCATGTCGATCTTCGCCCTGAGGGTATATGCTCCTTCAGGGAACTCCCCGTTCTTCATCCTCTCAAAAAGATCAAGGTTCTCCTCGATCGAGCGGTTGCGGTCAGGCGAATCCTTGCCAGGCTCAGTGAGCGTTCCCCTGTATTCCTTCATCTCTTCCGCAGAAAGCGAATCCACATAGGCCTTGCCTTCCTTTATGAGATTTACAGCGATCTGATAAAGCTGATCGTAGTAATCAGAGGCATAGTACTCATGCTTTCTCCAATCAAACCCAAGCCAGTGGATATCGCTCTTGATGGAGTCGATGTATTCCTGGTCTTCCTTCTCTGGGTTCGTGTCATCAAGGCGAAGGTGGCAGATGCCATGATACTTCTCCGCAAGTCCGAAGTTGATGCAGATTGCCTTGATGTGTCCGATGTGGAGATAGCCATTAGGCTCCGGAGGGAAGCGCGTCACGATAGTATCATTAGGTACGCGCCCTGCTTTCAGGTCATCCTCTATGATCTTCTCGATGAAGTTCAGAGGTCTCTCTTCCTTGTTTTCCATATTACCTTCCTTACATTCCTTTCAAAGGGAACTTTAGAGATGCTGAATAATACCATCCAACACAACAAATTGTAAATGCGGCAGAGGCCAATGCCTTAGCAACTGGCAACAAGCAGAAACAAATAGAACACGCCAGGCACAAGATAGTTACAAAACTCAGCCAACAAAATTCCTAAACATAGCTAATGCTATATATTTAAAGAAAATAATCAACAACACACTCAAAACAAATAAATGCGAAATTAATCAAAAAACCTCTTGACAAGTAGGTACAGGGGGGGGGTAGCCTATATGCAGCATAAATATTTCGGAGGATTTTTTGTTATGAAGAAATTCATGATCATGCTGTTGGCAATCGGCATGCTTTTCAGCTTTGCTGCCTGTGACAATAGCAATTCAAACGCACCTTCTGGTGATGA
>CALXLT010000030.1 GCA_944389275.1 uncultured Spirochaetaceae bacterium | reverse complement strand
TCTTCTCCGGGTTCCATCTGTGCTCAACCGCCCTGTATGCATATTTCCTGCCGTTCTTCCTGGTCACGATCGTGATCTTCGGCTCATTCCTCTTCATAGTTTGTAGTATAAACTATTACGAATGGAGCAACAATAACTGAACAGATAGTTATCTTAGGATTTTGCAAGAGATTACTGCTCAGATCTGGTTTTATTCTGTCTCGTTCCTAGTTTAGAAATGGGAATACAGGTTGCTACATCCAGTTTTATAAAGTATGCCGCCAGAAAACCTGCCAGGCTTGTCCTGCAGGATGAAGGCGGCATAATCACTTCGCATCGCAGATTGCAAAGACTCTGTTGCATGATTCGCAGTAATACGCTTTGGCATTCTTCTCAAGGATGATATGCGGTGGATGGTTCGTAGCCTTCTCCGTAGGTCTGAATATGACATTAACGCCAAAAGGCATGCTCCCAGATGATATGACTGTTCCCTTGATCATCTCTTTGCCACAGATCGGGCAATTCATCATTCGGTACCTCCGATGTTCGACTTCTGGTTCTCTATGTACTTTTTCACGCTTTCCTCTGTGATTGCACCGACACTCCCGTAATAACATCCACGAGACCATAGACCTGATCCCCAGAACTTGCGTTCTTCCAGCTTCGAAAAGGATGTGAAGATGTGTACACCGCAGGAATTGACTTCAGGATGCTCATCATCATGAGATGCCTCGAGGAAAAGGTGTACAGACCTCTATAGCCTAGAGTGTCCAGCCATACTCGGCACAGGTCTCTGCCCGTATCGTCTTCGTCACCGGTTCCACCTCTCCTGTGATGCGCTTGGCAGGGACTGGATCGCTATCGCTCCTGGCAGCCGTCCATCATGCGATATGGGGAAAGGGCTATATTATTTACATGAGAAGGTCTGTCACTGTTTTCCCGAAGCTCACTGATAAGGAAGTCTCCGCCATTGTAGAGACGAGGAAGCAGTATGCTAGGACCTTCAACATGTCGGCTGAGTGCCTCATCAACAACAGCAGCACATCCAAGAGGTTCCTTCACAAAGTCCAGTACGAGAGGATAAAGGAAGAGTGCCCTTCTCTTCCTACAGGTCTCATCCAGTGTGCCCGTGATGTCGCTGTGGAAGCCGTGAAGGCCTGGAATGCGAAGAAAGCAAAGCTGAGGCAGAAGCATCCAAAGAAGGCTGAAAGAATGAAGAGTCCCTCGATGAAGGAAAGGTGCACGATGCGCTATGATGTGCGCACCATCACTCTCAGAGGCTCTCAGCTTACCTTCAGCACCTGTGACAGGAGGATAAGGACAATCATATCAATTCCTGAGTTCTTCTCTGAACGTTATCCTGAAACGGAAGGATGGAAGCTCAAGGGAGCGAACATCGGGATGGACAGGAATGGGAGGGTGTTCGTCAATCTCATCTATGAATGCCCTGATCCTGTAATTGAAGAGAACAATGATGGGAAGATAGTTGGACTGGACAGGGGTGTCTACAATATTGTTACGACCTCTGAGGGAGTCCACTATGGAGCGAAGGATGCAAGGCGGGTGAAGAGGAGATACAACCATGTGCGCTCTGAGCTGCAGGAGAAAGGCACCCGCAGCGCGAAGAGAAGGCTGATGGCCATCTCCGGCTGCGAGAAGCGGTTTGTCCTGGATCAGAACCACTGCATCTCCAAGAAGCTTGCCAATGCTGATGATGTATCCGTATACGTCCTTGAGGACCTGTCATCCATGAACATGCTGAAACTCAAAGGAAAGAGCAACAAGACCATGAGGAAATGGCTGTCCAACTGGTCATACTCCGATCTCGAGGCAAAGCTCAGCTACAAGTGCCAGATGAACGGCATAAGGGTGGAGTTCGTGGATGCGCGCTATACGAGCCAGAAGTGCTCTGTGTGCAAGACGATAGACAAGGATTCAAGGAAGGGAAACAGATACGTATGCAGGCATTGCGGGAGCAGAATGCATGCCGACACGAATGCCGCCATCAACATCCGCGACAGCTACATTACCCGGGCCCTGAAGCCTGGGCAGGCTGCAGTCAATCAGCCGTATGGATGGAGTGCCACAGGCAGACCGGAAACGGAACCTGTGGATAAAACACTCACGTCCAAGCCTTCAGGCTTGCCCTGAAGGGCGTTGACCAATATGTGGCAGCTGGCGAAAATATATGTTGAGGATAATATCAATCACGGATTGGAGATTGTATTTCTCTTGCGATATACTCAGTGTGTGATGAATCTCGCATTATTGTTTCTGATTCCCTTTATCGGGACTGTTGCAGGCGCCGCTGGTGTCTTTGTGTTCCGCAATGGTCTAAAGGCCCGTATGGAGAAGCTTATCATAGGCTTTGCATCAGGCGTCATGATAGCAGCCGCTGTATGGTCGCTCCTGCTGCCCGCAATCGAGGACTCCTCGTACTTCGTCGCTGCTTTCGGCTTCCTGCTAGGCATATTGTTCCTGCTTGCCATAGACCAGCTGACGCCGCACCTGCATGTGAATGCCTCTGATCCTGAAGGACGAAGCTCAGGGCTTTCCAGGTCCGCGCTTCTTATGCTTTCGGTGACTATCCACAATATACCGGAAGGCATGGCTGTAGGGGCAGGAGCTGCGGCTATGGCCGCTTCCGGAGGAGAGCTATCATACGCATCAGCGCTGGCACTGTCTCTTGGAATAGCGCTGCAGAACTTCCCAGAGGGAATGGTAGTATCCTTTCCTTTGTATAAGGAAGGAAAGAGCAAGGGCAAGGCTTTCCTTCAGGGTGTGATATCCGGAGCAGTAGAGCCTATAGGCGCTATAGCGGCATTTGCCTTCGTCGGTTTGCTTTCAGGCCTTCTGCCTGTCTTTCTTTCCTTCGCTGCAGGCGCTATGTTCTACGTCGTAGTGGAGGAGCTTATACCTGAAGCATCGGAGGGAGAGCATTCGAATATCGGGACGATTGGCGCTGCTATTGGCTTTGTAATAATGATGCTTCTAGATGGAATATTCGGGTAAACGCGATGGGAGCTATATAGGCTCCCATTGATTATTAATCAAACCTATACATTACTACGGAAAATCACTATTCGATAGATATTGAATCATATATTCCTATCCAATATTTTATGGTAATCCAAATTATAACAGTATAGAAAAATCAAAAAAAAATATTGAAAGATAAGATATATAATATAAATTAGATATTTAAAAATATGGATTGACGGCAATAACCATCAATCCATATATAAAACCTCAATTGAATCGATCTTTGAGCTCTGGAAGCGATCTCAGATACTCGTCCATGTATGCAGCGGCTTGCTTTGAATACGAGACAGCGTCAACGACGGTCTTCGCTCCAAGGACAACATCTCCAGCGGCGAATACTCCTGGGAATGTCGTCGCGCCGTGCGCGTCGGTCAAGAGAAGTCCCGATGGAGCTGCCTTGAGTCCTTCTGTAGTATCGACAAGCTTTGATTTCGGCCCTTGCGAAATCGCGATGATCGTGCTGTCTGCAGGGTAGAGCCGAGGATCGCCTTCCTCTCCTGTTATATTCCCCTCATCATCGAAAAGGTTGTTATCGAAGACAGGGCCGTTCTCCGTTATCTCCACAGGATGCTTTCCAAACTCGAACTTAGCGCCGTCAAGCTTTGCGTATTCAATCTCTTCCTCATTCGCGTCAGACTTGAGGCGGCGGGCATAAAGCGTCACATTCCGTGTTCCCTTTCTCAGAATAGTCCTTGCGACATCTATCGCCGTATTGCCCATACCGATTATCGCGACATTGTCACCTAGGTCATATGCATCAGGGTTAGCCAGGAAATCGATGGCAAAATGGCAGTTGCCAAGGCTCTCGCCCTTTATCTTAAGCTTCTTCGGTCTCCAGACGCCTGTACCGATGAATATCGCCTTGTAGCCATCCCTCAGCAGATCCTTGATTTCCAACGCGCCACCTATAGTAGTATTTGGCCTTATCTTTATTCCGGAATCGGTAAGTTTCTTTCGTATTCGCAATAGTATAGATTTAGGAAGCCTGAACTCCGGAATTCCATACTGCATGATACCTCCGATCTTGTCCTTTGCATCGAAGATGGTGATCTTATAGCCCTTCTTCGCAAGCTCGAGAGCGATCGTTATGCCTGCCGGTCCTGCGCCAATGACAGCGACCATTATCTCATTGGATGGCGGGATAGGGATATCTATCTGGTCCAGGCATGTCTCTGAAATGTAATTCTCAATGGATGAGATATGTATTGGTTGGCCCTTCTTTCCCTGGACACAATGCCCTTCGCACTGCTTCTGATGATCGCATACAAGAGAGCAGACTACGGAAAGCGGGTTGTTCTGGAAGAGCATGTCTCCCGCTTCCCTGAGCTTTCCTTCCCGCATCATGCTTATCATCGTAGGGATAGGGGTGTGGATAGGACATCCTGTTACGCATAGTGGTTTCTTGCAGAGGGAACACCGCTCTGCCTCAGCTATCACGTGAAGTACCATATATTATTGATATACCAAAAATGTGTTTATGTTTATATCTTCCTCATTGCTTTTCCCATGATTCCGTATCAATTTCCTGAATAATGATTCAGATCCAGTAATGAATGATGATAAACATATATTGATATAAATCAAATCCACTAATTTTGATATCAAAACTAATTTATTTATTATGTTATAATAGCAATTCAAAATGATTCTTATTGAATCTGATTAAGTTCTCATTCTGTAGTTTTGATAGTTCTGTAGATAATCCGCATCGGTCTACATATAGATAATCCGCGAGCTGCTGGCGATTGTAGGGGATATCAAAAGAATCAGAGCCACTCTTCCCTGCCTGCGAGGAAAGATAGGAGAGTATCTTGTCCCTTGTTGTCCTTTTCCCGACATGCGTGAGCTTCTCATTCAGCTTTATGTTCTTCCTCGCGATATCTTCCAGCAGATTGCTGATGAGGGTGGTATGTGATGCGCATTGCCTAGAACATGGGGACATGATCATATCTGTATCGATGAGGAGGATTGTGACATCGGACTTCGCCACGACGCTTACTGACAGAGGCGTCCTTGTCACGGCAAATACCTCACCGAAGCTTTCATTGGCTGTCGCTTCCATTATTATGTTCCTGTTTCCCCAGAAGTCCTCCTGTACGATCAAGACACTGCCGCTTTCGATTATGGCAAGTGATGAGATGATGTCTCCTGCATGATGGATATAGCTGCCCTTGCTGTATTCCTTCCTTACAGCTTTCAGGCATCGCATCGTCTCATCTGCCTCTCTGTCTGTCATCCCTCTGAAAAGCGCTTGGTCCATAATCATTAGAAATCCTTTGTTTGTTGAAAATTCAACATACATTAATAGTTTAATGTGTTCTAATGGTTGCTGCAAGGAGAAATCATGATCAGGAAGATAATCCAGATTGATGAGAATAAGTGCAATGGATGCGGTGCGTGCGTGAAGGCTTGCCATGAAGGCGCGATCGCCCTTGTTGATGGCAAGGCGAGGCTTATGCGCGATGATTACTGTGATGGGCTTGGGGATTGCCTTCCCTCCTGTCCCACTGGCGCGATAACCTTCACGGTCCGTGAAGCGCTTGCCTATGACGAGGAGGCTGTCAGAAAAGGAAGGATGGAATGCGGTTGCCTAGGAACCGCGATGAAGGAACTCAGGCGAAGGGAATCTTCCTGCTTTTCCGGACAGGATGCCGAGAGCCATCTCTCGCAGTGGCCTGTGCAGATCAAGCTGATGCCGCCGAATGCACCTTATCTGACAGGAGCGGATCTGCTTATCGCGGCAGACTGCACGGCCTATGCCTATGCATCATTCCATAAGAGATTCATAAAAGGTCGGATCACTCTCGTGGGCTGCCCGAAGCTCGATGGTGTTGATTACTCGGAGAAGCTTTCCGTTATATTCGCCGCAAATGACATCAGGAGCGTAACAGTCGCTCGGATGGAAGTCCCGTGCTGCGGCGGGCTGGAGATGGCTGTAAGGAAAGCCATTGCAGCAAGCGGCAAGAATATCCCGCTGGAGGTTGTGACGATCTCAACAGATGGAAAGATCCTGTGATTAACAATGCCGGTTCCATATCCAACGATATAGGAACCGGTATTCAGATTAATAGCTATGATGAAATAGATGACTAGTTATCATTGTGAATGCAATGATAACCATATTTAGATTATAGAAGTTCAGTATATGAATTTATATTAAATATATATCAATGATTTAGCTTTAATTGTGATTATTATCTCTTCCAATGATTATGAGTATAGCTATCCCCGCAAGCATCGATGGGATTATGCCGCTTAGGGCTGGACCTAAGAGATAAGATGCAGAGCCTTCTGGCAGGAACAGGAGGCCGATCGATGCTGACGCGTTCACGCTTCCATGGAAGAGGGCAGGGGGCCATATGGATTGGCTCTTTCGGGCAAGGAATGAAAGCCAGGTCCCGATCGAGGTACAGAAGAGGCACATCGCGGCGATTCCCAAGATAGGGTAGCCAATATATCCCAGGCCATAGTTGTATCCCATGATGTTGACTGGAGTGTGCCAGAGCCCCCAGATCACGCCCGTGATGATATATGCCTTTGCCTCTCCTGTCCTCTCGGAAAGCATAGGGCATAGAAAGCCTCTCCACCCCGCTTCCTCGCCAAGCGCGAAAAGCATGTTGATGAAGGCTCCGGAAAGCATTGCCGCAAGCATCATCGAAAAGAATGCTGCATCGGTAAGGCCAAGGCTCTCTGCGGCCATTTGGAATGATGCTATGGAAAAATCTTCCGGGAAGAGGGCGAAGTACAGCGCTGATCCTGCTGCCGAGAGCGTGGGAGGGAAGAGCCACGCGGCAAGATATTCCCTTGCGTTTTTCCTGATCTTAGGCTTCCACGAGACCCGGATAGCCGGTATCCTGAAGATCCTGTGGACGATGAGAGCAGAAAGCATCGGCATGAACATCAGGATTGCTGTGGCAGCCATGTATGCTTTGCTTCCATACAAGCCCAGCAGATCCATCAGGATCCATATTGCCCATGGAATGGCAAAGGCAAAGGCGATATAGGCATGGATAGGCTGCATCGTGATTCCGCTCCTTGGCATGATTATATGTTCCTGGAAAGCAAAAAGCAGCCCGCTTTGAGCAGGCTGCCAGGGATGCGTCAGGCGTCCTTATCAGTTCTTCTTGGCTATTGCCTTCTGCACTGCCTTCTGGATCTCTACGAATGGGATGATCAGGAACGCGAGCGCGAGGGCTATTGCGAACTCCGTGAGCGAGATGTGCGCGAAATCGAACGCATCCGCGAGGAACGGGATGTAAAGGACCGCGAGCGTGAGGATGAAAGCTCCCACGAGTGTCGCGTAAAGGATGTTGTTGTGTCCCTTCACCTTCAGCAGGCTCCTGTCGAGAGAGCGCATGTTGAACGAGTGGAAGAGCTCAGCCATCGATAGGGTGAGGAACGCCATCGTCATTCCATCCATGCTTGTCACGAGGTGGAATGAGCCATTCTCGAAGATCTCTCCCACGACATAGGAGATGAGCGTGATCACCGCAAGCGCGATGCCCTGGATGACGCAGTTCACGCCAAGCCCGTTCGCGAAGAGGCCCTCGCTGGATGAGCGTGGCGGCTTCTTCATGATATCCGGATCGCCTTTCTCCATGCCAAGCCCTACAGCCGGGAATGCATCCGTGATGAGGTTGATCCAGAGAAGATGCACAGGCTGCAGAAGCGTTATGCCCATGATCGATGCGACGAACACTGCGATGACCTCTGAGAGGTTAGAGGCGATGAGGAACTGGATGGCCTTGCGGATGTTGTCGTAGATCTTCCTGCCTTCCTCGACCGCCACGACGATAGTCGCGAAGTTATCATCGGCGAGGACCATGTCAGCCACGTTCTTAGTGACATCCGTTCCCGTGATGCCCATACCGACTCCGATATCCGCGTTCTTGATCGATGGGGCGTCATTGACGCCGTCGCCTGTCATCGCGGTTATCTTGCCCTTCTTCTGCCAGGCCTTGACGATCCTGACCTTGTGCTCCGGCTGGACACGCGCATAGATTGAGTACCTTGTTATGTTGTCGGCAAGCTCCTCGTCGGACATCTTGTCAAGGTCAGCGCCTGTGATTGCCTCCTCAGGGCTTGTGACGATCCCAAGCTCCTTGCCGATAGCGAAGGCCGTGTCCCTATGGTCTCCCGTGATCATCACGGCCCTGATTCCAGCGCTCTTGCATTCCTTGATGGCGTCCTTGACCTCAGGGCGTACCGGGTCGATCATGCCCGCCAGGCCGATGAATACGAGGTTGTTCTCAATCGCCGCGGGGGAGGTGGACTCAGGCATGGATGAATGGAACTTATAAGCTCCTGCCAGGACCCTGAGAGCCTCTCCTGCCATCTCCTTGTTGCGGTTGAGGATCGCGTTCCTGCCACCCTCGTCGAGCTCGATGACCGCACCGTTCTCGTCAAGGCGGAAGGCGCACTTCTTCAGCACCTCGTCAGGAGCGCCCTTCGTGTACTGCACAAGGCGCCCGTCCGGGGTGTTATGGATCGTGCTCATCATCTTGCGCTCTGAATCGAACGGAGCCTCTCCGACCCTCATGTAGTCACCCTTCTCGAGAGTGCCCTTGTCTATGCCGTTATTGTAGGCCCACTGCACGAGCGCGGCTTCCGTAGGCTCTCCCTCAGCGTTTCCGGAGTCATTCATGTACGCGTCCGAGCAGAGCGACATGGCGCGCATGAGAAGAGGCTCGTCGCATGTCCAGCTCTTTACGACTGTCATCCTGTTCTGAGTGAGCGTGCCGGTCTTGTCAGAGCAGATGACCTCCGTGCATCCCAGCGTCTCTACGGCCGTGAGCTTGCGGATGATCGCGTTCTTCTTGCTCATCTTCGTCACGCCGATCGAGAGGACGATCGTGACAACCGCCGCGAGTCCCTCAGGAATTGCCGCGACAGCAAGGGACACGGCGATCATGAACGTGTCGAGCACGCCGTTGAGGTGGATATCACCCTGGAGCCCCATCCTTATGAGGTTGACGGCGAACATGAATACGCAGATGCCGAGCACGAGCCATGTTAGGACCTTCGAGAGCTGGTTGAGCTTCTTCTGCAGCGGCGTAAGGCCTTCCGATGCCTCGGAAAGCGCTGTCGCGATCTTGCCCATCTCCGTCTTCATGCCGGTTGCCGTTATCACAGCCTCGCCATGGCCATAGACGATGGTGGAGCCCATATAGACCATGTTCTTCCTATCCCCGAGCGGAACCTCGTTCCCCTCGAGCTTCTCCTCGTGCTTGTCAGATGGCACGGACTCTCCCGTGAGGGCCGCTTCCTCCGCCTTGAGGGACGCTGTCTTAAGGAGCCTTCCGTCTGCGGGGACGCTGTCTCCTGCCTCAAGCAGGACGATATCCCCAGGTACAAGGTTCTCTGACTCGATCTGTATGATCTTGCCGTCCCTCCTGACCTTCGTCTTCGCCTTAGACATCTGCTGCAGCGCCTCGATGGCCTTCTCTGCCTTCGATTCCTGGACAACGCCGAGAACCGCGTTGATGAGGACTACGACGAGGATGATGATGGCGTCTGACCACTCCGTCTCGCCCGAAAGCGATGACGTGAGGACGGAAAGAACCGCGGCGATCATCAATATGATAAGCATCGGATCCGCAAGCTTCTCCAGGAACGCTGAGACCAGGCTTTTCTTCTTCTTCTCATCAAGCTTGTTCTTGCCATGCTTCTCAAGCCGTGACTGGGCATCGGCGGATGACAGGCCCTCGGCAGCGGTGCCAAGGCTTTCCAGCACATCCGATGCTGATTCAAGGTATTCCTTCATGAGTTTCTCCCTTATTAGACAATTGTCTAAAAAAACAAGATATAAGGATATAGGATTTAGCTATCCTTGGACAAGCTTTTCGCTCCCTTAATCTATTATATGGGAAGGGTTTTGGGTTATAATAGCCATATGGTTGTAGACAGAATGCGGAATGTGGGTAAATATAGCGCCCTTTCCGAGGGAATCAGAGGGATCGGTTCCCTTAAGCCGGCCAAGATGCCTGATTTCTATGGATACAGGACCGATAAGGATCATACCGTCGTGTTCTCAGTGCTTGGGGGAAGCGTCCTGTTCAGCACCTCATGGAGGGAGAATCCCGATTCACGCGACGCCAATGCCGCGGTTGTGGCGAAAGCCGGTGATTTCGCTCTCTTCCTGCCTGGCGAGCCCTTCATAATGCGCAGCATCTCCGATGATGCTGAGTGCGATATCTACATCCTGGAGTGACCATGTTCTCAGAGAAAAGCGCAGCAGTCCGTGGCCTTGAGATAGGAGGGAAGGCCCCCGTCTCTGTCCAGACGATGTATGACAGCCCGATAGCAGGAGCCGACGTCGACGGGATCGTCGCGAGGATAGGGAGGCTCTCCGCGATGGGATGTGATATCATAAGGTTCGCGTTCACATCCCGCAATGACAGCAATCCATTCTCGGAGATAGCGGCGAGAAGCCCCATCCCCGTCGTCGCGGATATCCACTTCGATTGGCGCATGGCGCTCCTCGCGCTTGAATCAGGAGCAGACAAGATCCGCATAAACCCCGGCAACATAGGGGAGGAGTGGAAGGTGAAGGAGGTCGTCGAGGCCGCGAAGGACAAGGGGGCTGCTATAAGGATAGGGCTCAACTCAGGCTCCCTTCCCGCAAAGTTCTCATCCCTTCCCCATGAGCGAGCGATGGTCGAGTCCGCGCTTGAGTATATAGACCTGCTTGAGTCCTGGGGCTTCGGGAATATCGTGGTATCGCTCAAGTCCTCATCTGCCGAAGAGACGGTGGAGGCGGCGAGGCTCTTCTCCTCCCTCTCTCCCTATCCCCAGCACATTGGCGTGACCGAGGCAGGAAGCCCCGTGATATCCGCGGTGCGGAGCACGTGGGCTCTCGGGAATCTCCTGAAGGAGGGCATCGGCGACACGCTCCGTGTCTCGATGACAGGAGATATAGAGGATGAGGTTATAGCGGGCGTCGAGCTTCTCCGCTCTCTTGGCCTGAGGAAGAAGGGGGTCAGGATCATCTCCTGCCCGAGGTGCGGAAGGGCCTCTTTCGACAGCATCGCCTTCGAGAAGAGGATAAGAAGCCGGCTCCTGTCTCTTGATAATGATATCTCTGTTGCTATAATGGGCTGTCACGTGAACGGGCCTGGCGAGGCTGCCGATGCGGATTACGCCATAACAGGCTATGGCCATGATGTATGCATATACAGCCATGGCCGGCTTGTGCTGAAGACTGACTGGGAAAGGGCAGAGGATGACCTAATGGAGGTGATCAAGGGTGAATGACAAGCTTGTTATAAGGGGAGCCAGGGAGCATAACCTGAAGAATATAGATCTGGAGCTTCCGAAGGATTCGCTTGTCGTCATATCCGGGCTCTCAGGCTCGGGAAAGAGCTCTCTTGCCTTCGACACGATATTCGCTGAGGGGCAGAGAAGGTACATGGAGTCGCTCTCGAGCTACGCGAGGATGTTCCTCGGGAGGCTTGAGAAGCCAGATGTCGACTCAATCGAGGGGCTTTCCCCCGCGATAGCGATCGAGCAGAAGTCAACGAACCGCAACCCGCGCTCCACCGTCGGCACCGTCACCGAGATATATGACTACTACCGCCTTCTCTGGGCGCGCATAGGGCATAAGCACTGCCCGAAGTGCGGCCGCGAGATAACGGAGATGTCCGTCGACCAGATAATCGACCTCATCTTCTCCCATCCTGAGGGTGAGAGGCTTATGATAACAGCCCCTATCGCAAGAGGCAGGAAAGGGGAGTTCCGCACCATGCTCGAGGACGCGCTCAAGCTCGGATACCTCAAGGCCATGATAGACGGCAGGCTCTATTCCCTTGACGAGGGCATCCCCCAGCTTGAGAAGAAGGTCAAGCATAATGTCTCGATAGTCATCGACCGCGTGAAGAACGACAGGAAGGCGAGGACGAGGATCTCCGACGCCATCGAGAAAAGCTGCTCCCTCTCCTCCGGCCTTGTCGAGGTCAGCTACATGGATGAGGGGACAGCGGAGCTATACAGCGAGAAGAACAGCTGCCCGGACTGCGGCATAACGATCCCGGAGGTCGAGCCGAGGTTCTTCTCCTTCAACTCGCCGTTCGGCGCGTGCCCCGAGTGCAATGGCATAGGATCAAGGCGTGAGTTCTCCCCTGACAAGATCATCCCGGACCGCTCCCTTTCATACAACCAGGGGGCAATCCGCACCCATAGGCCTGACGCGAACTATTACAGGTCTGGCATCGAGAGCCTCTATAAGCACTATGGATTCTCGATGGATACCCCGATAGAGAAGCTTCCCGAGGATTTCGTGAGCGTGATGCTCTACGGCGGCGGCGATAAGTTCTCCTATACCTACCAGGGCAAGTCGACGGAGAAATCAGTTGTGTGGAGCGGCATCATAACAGAGCTTGAGAGGCGCTATTATGAGACGCAGTCGATGAACATAAGGATGTGGCTTGACTCGTTCCGCGATGAGATCATCTGCCCATCCTGCCATGGCGAGAGGCTTCGCAAGGAGGCGCTCTCGGTGCTTGTCGGAGGCAGGAGCATAATCGATGTGACGCGGCTCTCCGTGAACGCCACGATCCGCTTCTTCCAGGACCTTCCCCTCACGGAGACCGAGAAGGAGATTTCCCATGATATCCTCAAGGAGATCAACTCGCGCCTGCGCTTCCTGCAGAATGTGGGGCTAGGCTATCTCACGCTCTACAGGGCTGCCGCAACGCTTTCCGGAGGAGAGGCCCAGCGCATAAGGCTCGCCACCCAGATAGGCTCAGCGCTCTCTGGCGTGCTCTATGTGCTTGATGAGCCATCGATAGGGCTTCATCAGCGTGACAACCAGAAGCTCATAGATACCCTCAAGAACCTCAGGGACCTGGGGAATACAGTGCTTGTCGTCGAGCATGACGAGGATACGATAAGGGCCGCTGACTACGTTGTTGACCTGGGGCCCGGGGCGGGGGAGCGCGGAGGCTGGGTCACGGCCAAGGGAACGCCAAAGGAGATCGAGGAGAGCGGCAAGTCCGTCACCGGCCAGTTCCTTTCCGGCGCGATGACGATACCGGTTCCCCAGCGCCGCCGCGGCAACGGCAGGTCGATAGTCGTGAGGGGATGCTCGAAGAACAACCTCAAGGATATAGATGTCAGGATCCCTCTTGGCGAGCTTGTCGTCATAACCGGCGTCTCCGGATCGGGCAAGTCCACATTCCTCAATGAGATACTCCTTCCCGCTGTGGAGAGGAGCGTGCAGAGGAAGAAGGAGGTCAAGGATGGCTACACATCGATCGAGGGCATCGAGAACATCGATAAGATCATATCGATAGACCAGTCTCCGATAGGACGCACGCCGCGCTCCAACCCGGCAACCTATGTCGATCTCTTCACTCCGATCCGCGAGCTTTTCTCGCAGATGCCAGAGGCCAAGGCCCGTGGCTATAATGCCGGGCGATTCTCATTCAATGTCCCTGGCGGACGGTGCGAGAACTGTTCGGGAGATGGGCAGCTGAAGATAGAGATGCACTTCCTTCCCGATGTGTACGTGAAGTGCGATGTCTGCGATGGCAAGCGCTACAACAAGGAGACCCTTGCCGTGACATACAAGGGGAAGAATATCGCCGATGTGCTGGACATGACTGTCAGCGAGGCCTCGGAGTTCTTCTCCGCCCATCCGAAGATCCGCCGCAAGCTTGATACGCTCATGGCCGTGGGCCTTGACTATATAAGGCTCGGGCAGAGCGCGCTGACTCTCTCCGGAGGCGAGGCGCAGCGCGTGAAGCTCTCCCTTGAGCTTTCGAAGGTGCAGACCGGACGCACGCTCTATATACTCGACGAGCCGACTACGGGGCTGCACTTCGCTGATGTGAAGAAGCTTCTGGAGGTTCTGGAGAAGCTTGTGGACCAAGGCAACAGCGTCATCCTCATCGAGCACAACCTCGATGTCATAAAGTGCGCTGATTGGATAATCGACCTCGGGCCGGAAGGCGGGGACGAGGGGGGACGCATCGTAGCGGAAGGGACCCCTGAGGCTGTCTCCGCAACAAGCGGAAGCTATACCGGAGAATACCTAAGGAGATACCTCGAAGCGTGATGCGGCGTCTCCTTTCCCTCCTCATACTGCTTATAGCCGTGCCGGCAGCGCTCCTCGCGATCCCTGCCTCAGCTATCTATTTTGCCTCGGATGACGATCTGCGGGCAATGTGCGCCCTGCGTGGCATAGGCGAGGGGACGAGGGAGGAGATGCAGGAGGCCCTATATGAGGCTGAGGGCCTCGAGGGCTATGAGGAGGAGATAAAGGAAGGTGGAAGCTTCGACCTCTCTGTCCTTTCCGCCGAGAGCCTTGAGACTCATGATGGCGGCGTGATCATCTCCGGCAACGCGGAGATATCATTCACGGACAGCAGCGGCAGCGTGTCGCAGCTCTCGGCTGACACGGTGATAATCGATACGGAGAATGAGCTCCTGACTGCGCTGGATAACGTCTTTTACTCAAGCGATGACGAGAACTCCGCGATCCAGGCCATCGATGCAGATATAGTCACGCTCTTCTGGTCCTCAGGGGAGATAAAGGTCTCGAATGCCATGACAAGCTCCGAACGGGAAGGAGAGGATGGCGAGAGCGTCACGTTCTATACCTCAGGCGACACCCTTACATATACTCCGGGAGGGGCGATCCTCTACGATCATGGCGTGATAGCCTCGGATGAGGAGGATCCATATTCCTCCATCACGGCAAGCGAGCTGCTGATGCTTCCCGGCTCTGATATGTTCATAGCCAACGCGTACCTCTCCATAGGCCGCGTGCCGATACTCTATCTCCCGTTCTTCTTCTTCCCGGGCTCCCAGGTGCTGGGAAACCCCTCATTCGGCTTCCAGTCATCGAAGGGCGCGTTCATAAACACGACATTCGAGCTTCTGGGGCGCGATCCTGATATAGGGTCGGGGGAGAGCAGCTCCTCGTTCATGTCCCTCGCCTCCACGGGCGAGAACGCAGGGGAGATGCAGCCGACTGGATCGTACTACTCGGCTTCCGAGCCCCTTTCAGCCGCGGAGAACTGGGCGAGAAGCTCATCCTCGCATATCTCATTGATGGCGGACGCCTATGAGAACGGGGGGCTGCACCTGGGGATAGATGGAGCGCTCAACTTCTTCTCATCGTCCCTTTCCGTGAAGTTCACCGACGGCGTCGCGCTCTCTCCGGAATCACGCTATTACAACGGCCGCTTCCGCTATTACGGCATCAATGAGATAAGCTATGACGGCTATGGGCTCTCCGCGGATCTTTCCGTGCCGTTCTACTCCGACAGCCGCGTCCTTATGGACTATGGCAACAGGCTCTCGGGATTCTCGGTGATGTCGCTTCTGCAGACACCGTCGTTCCCTGATACCTACACATCCACCATAAGCACGTTCTCGCGCTCTCTGGACCTTGATTATTCGCTTCCGAGCGCGCTCAGGACCGATTACCTCTCCGCGCTCAGCATCTCTGACTTCATCGTCGCAGCGGACTACAGATGGAACACCTCGGATCTCGAGTTCTACATGGAGAAGGTGCGCCTTCCCGTATTCTCCGCATCCCTTTCGGGGACGCTTTTCTCGCTCACGCATTCGAATGAGGTGATAATCTCCGAGAAGGAGGAAGAGGATGACATAACGGATATCCACCTTCTCTCCGATCCGCTGCTGTACGCTATCTACGAGGGAGAGAAGAGGCAGGCTGCCGCGTCATCGCGCACTGATACGTATACGGCGAGCCTCAAGTACTCGCTCTCGGAGAACCTGAGCAACCGCTACGATTTCGACAGGAGCGGGAAGAACACCGACGGCACATTCTCCTCGGATACCTCTCTCCGCCTCACATTCGACGCATCGACGGCCAACTGGTTCGCGATGACCGCGGTCTTCACCCCATCCTATTCCTATCTATGGGAAGATGATGACACGGCGGCTATCGTGACGCACGACGGGACCATCAGCTCCGACATGAAGCTCTCGTTCCCGTTCATGGGCCTGGAGTACACGATATCATCGAAGCTCCTGGATGTCGAATCGGAGACGAGGGGAGGCAATCCGACGAAGGTCTCATTCGACACGCCGGGCTGGGACCGTGATACGATCACGAGCCATTCGATCGCGTTCAGCAAGGGCTTCACGACCGATTACGGCACGTTTACCCCCTCGATAAGCTACACCCTCCCGCCTCTAAATGCCGTGCTCACTCCGCGCCTGTCATATAGCTATGGCCCGTATGCCCTCTCTTTCGGATGGTCTTTCCGCGAGGAGGACTCAAGGTCATTCCACAGCGACCTTGTCGAGCTCTCGTTCGGCTACAGCGGGACATACCTTACTTCCAGCGTGGCCCTGAAGTACCAGAGCGCGGAGTTCGATAGGAATGCCCTTCTCGATCCTCTGTACGGAACGGCCTCGCTCTCGCTCCGCACCGAGGATAAGGCGTGGTCGATCACGGAGTATATCGACTACGAGTACAGGCATGGCATGGAGACCAATTACTTCAACTCGATAATGACGACGCTGAAGATCCCATGCTTCGATATCTCCCTGGAGTGGGCGGGGCCCGCGGACCAGATCGAGTTCAGCTCCATCGAGGCGAATCTCGATGTCGAGAGCGTGTCGTTCCAGCTATGGAAGGGACGCCTCTACTTCTCATTCGCGATCGAGTCATCGTTCAGGATGGATATGGACAATCCCTATGCCGCATCCTTCTCAGTCACCCCTTCGATAACCTTCTCGATAGCGGAGTTCCTCGACTTCAAGTTCTCGTTCACGTCGGTGAACAATGGCTTCTACAATTATATGGATGACAATGGCTCCTTCTCTGTGCTGATGATGCTTGAGGACCTTGGCCGCTCGTTCGACTTCTTCGGCGACGGCAGGTACAACACGAGCTTCGTGCTTGATGAGGCGGCCCTTGAGATAACGCACTATATGAAGGACTGGAACTTCAGCTTCCGCTACTCGACCCAGATAGTGCTTTCTGACAATGTCTATGAGTTCAGGCCGGAGGTGTCCGTGTACCTGAGCTGGAAGACGATACCGGACCTGAAGGTCGAGCAGGAATGGCAGCAGAGGAATGGAAGATGGATCAACTGACGGAAAAGGAAGATGTATATGCGTTTACCCCCGAGGGGGCGGAGCTTGTGCTTGGCGCTAACGATGCGAACCTGCCTTATCTTGAGCTGCTGCTTGGAACGGAGCTCAAGGTGCGCGGCACTTCCGTCATCTCGTCAAGGCCCTCGTTCATGTTCCCACTCTTCATGAAAGCCCTGGAGAAGCTCGCGCTCTCCCGCGGAGCGCTGAGCGAGAGCGAGATATACATGCAGTGGCAGGAGATCAGCGAGCCCGAGGCGAAGGGAATGGATGAGAGGCTTGTCATAAGCGCGGCTGGAAAGAGCATATTCCCCAAGTCCAACGAGCAGAAGCGGATGTTCAGGGCGTTTGGGAGCAGCAGCGTGGTCCTCGTCTCCGGCCCTGCCGGCACCGGCAAGACGTTCCTCTCTGTCATCTGGGCGCTTTCCCAGGTGCTTTCCGGAAAGAAGGGAAAGCTCCTTCTGACCCGTCCCGTCGTCGAGGCGGGCGAATCCCTTGGCTTCCTGCCCGGTGACCTGAGGGAGAAGCTCAATCCATACCTGAGGCCCCTGTACGACGCGATGGAATACGTGCTTTCGCCCCAGCAGATCAGGAGGCTTGAGGACAATGGCACGATAGAGGTCGCTCCTCTCGCGTACATGCGCGGACGCTCTGTCAACAACGCGGTGATGATACTTGATGAGGCGCAGAACGCCACGCGGCCGCAGATGATGATGTTCCTCACGAGGATGGGGGAGAACTGCCAGGCGATAGTATCCGGGGATCCATCGCAGACGGATCTGGGGAGCCGCGCTAAGTCCGGACTCTCGGATGCCATGGAGACGCTCTGTGGCATCGACGGGGTTTCCGTGATAAGATTCACCCATAACGATGCTGTGCGCTCACGTATCGTCCGTGATATAGTCAGGGCATACTCGGGAAGAGGTGATGATGCAGAATAAAACGATATCAGAAGGGCTTCAGGGATTCTCGAAGAAGCGGAAGATAGTCCTTTTCCTTCTCATGATCCTCACTGCGGCCATGGGCATAGTCTATCCTCTCCTCCTTGCCTCCTATTCGGGCTTCGCTATCTCCATATCAAGGGAGTACAGGCCCGGTGAGCTATCGGATGAGGATGTGGTATCCCCCGCGGACTTCTCCTATATAGATGACGTGGCCACCGCGGAGGAGGTCGGGAAGGCCGCTCAGAGCGTGCTGCCTATATTCTCGTACTCGCTCTCGTCCTCGATGCGCATGCGCGAGGGCATAGAGAGGCTAGGGGAGGCGGTCGAGTCCTCCGATTACTCCTCTCTCGAGCAGTCCGGGACCATCGATAAGCTCAGCGAGCTCGAGCGGAGCGACGCGATGACGATCTCCCGCCTTGCCGACGAATGCCTTGAGCAGCTTGTCATGCGCGGGATATTCTCCTCTGATGATATCGACAGGGTCAGCGGGAGCGGCTATGACACGATATCCATCGAGAGCAGCAGCGTGAGCTTCGCCTATAGCGGGAAGGAAGTCGGCATAGATAGGCTTGTCAGCGATGAGGATGTCTATTCATATGCCCTGGACTGGGCCGGGCGCTTCTACCCGATGCTCTCTGCGGGGGAGGCTGACCTGATCGCGAGCATCGTCTCTCTTTCCGCGGAGCCTAATGTCCTCTATGATGAGATCATAACGATCGCGGAGAGGGAGAAGGCCGCGTCGATGGTCCCTCCCGTCCTCGTGGACGTGCTTCGCGGTGACTATATCCTCAAGCGCGACACGATCGTGACTGAGCAGCAGCTTAGGACGATCAGGATGATGAGCGAGAACCCGCTTCTTGCCGTGCAGCCATCGATGGCCATGGGCTACGCGGTGTTCGTCGCCGTCTTCACGCTGATGACGGTCTTCCTGCTCTTCTATTTCATAAAGTACAGATACAGGCTCTTTTTATACATCACGATGTTCCTTGTCGGATCCGATGTGATCCTTACCCTCACGTATTTCGTCATCCATTTCCTCACCGATGAGGGCATAAGGTTCGTCGATCCGTTTATACCTGTCTCGATCCTGCCGATCCTCGCGACGTCCATAACGGGCCGGAGGCGCGTGGGATTCTCGGTTGCCCTTCTCCTTGCGGGCCTCGCGGTCATCTATCCCACGTCGCGGAGCTTCACGTTCTTCTACCTTCTCACGGCAGCAGAGTGCTCGATGCTCTTCATGAGGCCGGGAAAGGAGAGGATGGATATGATCTACCAGACGCTCTTCTCGTCGTTTGCCGTCGCGGCCGTTACCTTCGTCGTGTCGATGGTCTACAGCCTTGGCTTCCAGCAGACGTTCCAGAGCGTGCTTGTATCGGTGGTGAACACGGTGGTGAGCTTCATGCTCCTCTCGATTCTCCTCCCGATATTCGAGAAGATCTTCAACATCCCGACGACATATCGCCTCCATGAGCTCTCCTATACAGATACCCCGACGCTCAACAGGCTCAGCCAGGTCGCCCCTGGCACATGGAACCACGCGAAGAACGTGTCCGAGATGGCCTACAGCGCCTGCAAGGCGATAAACGCCAACGCGGACCTCGCCCTTGTCGGAGGGCTTTACCATGACATCGGGAAGGCGGAGCACCCTGAGTACTTCATCGAGAACCAGTCAGGCAAGAACGCCCATGATGAGATAAACAACACGCTCAGCGCCGCGATCATAAAGTCGCACGTCAAGCTCGGAGTCGAGAAGGCCAAGGAGGCGGGGCTTCCGCAGGAGGTCATAGACATAATCTCCGAGCACCATGGCAATGATCTGATAAAGTACTTCTACAATGAGGCCGTGAGGGAGGCGAAGGAAAGATCCCTTGTCGTCAGCGAGGAGGATTTCAGGTACAATGGCCGCATCCCATCGACCCCGGAGAGCGCTGTGGTGATGCTCGCTGACTGCTCCGAGGCCGCGACGCGCACGCTGAAGAACCCTAACCACCAGAAGTACGAGAAGCTCATATCCTCGATCATCATGGATAAGATGAACTACAAGCAGCTGAACAACAGCCGCCTCACGCTCAATGACCTGGACAAGATCAAGGAGTCATTCATCCATTACCTCATGGGCCGTGACCATCAGAGGATCGAGTACGGGAAGGAGAACTGATGTTTTATATTGAGGGAGAAGGCATAGACGAGGCCGATGTCACTGCTGCAGTCGAGAGGATACTCTCGTATCTTGGGGAGGATGGGGATTTCTCCATCCATTTTGTCTCTGATGAGGAGATACGCGCGCTCAACCGCTCCTACCGCGAAAAGGACGAGGCTACCGATATCCTCACGTTCGCCCTCTCTGACGGGGATGCCTTCCCAGAGATAGAGGGGGAGGAGAAGGAGCTTGGGGATATATTCATCTCGCTTGAGTCCATGCATCGCAACGCAAAGGCGTTCTCCGTCAGCGACGATGAGGAGCTTCACAGGCTGCTGATACATGGCGTCCTGCATCTTCTTGGCTATGATCATGCGACAAATGACTTCAGCACGGAGCCGATGCTCATCAAGCAGGAAGGGATGATGAAGGAGCTGGGATTCTCCGTATAGTCAGAAAAAGGATGGGCAGGGAAGATCCCTGACCCATCCTCATGTCTGGGTTCCTTCTCAATCGGCTGTTACGAAGATCGTATCGGTAGATCTTGAAAGCATGTAGCCGTCATATATTCCATCTGCCATATCTACGGTTATAGGCCGAGGCGGTATGACAAGCATGACTTTCAATGAAGCTGAGGCAAGTACTTCAGCTCCGATAGATCCCATGGAAAACAGTGCGGCAAGAAGGATGACGAAAAGACGTTTCATGGTCTTTTCCTCTGCCTGCTCTTACAACAGGCAGACTAACATCTACGGATCTTGATGTTATGTATACCGACATAAGAACGTACCCCCTGGACAATCAGCCTTGCATGGCGCGTCCCAGCCATGGATCGGATTTCCATGGCATCCGCGCGATGCTCTTCATCTCCGATTAGAATATATTCAAAAAGAGACAAATCGTCAAAATCAAAAACACCTGGTTTTGCGAATTTTCCTTATTTCCTCTCATCTCTTCACCGCCGCCGGAAACTGCCGGGAGATTTTTCGGCAAACCTGTTTACAAACCCCTTCCTTTCCTTTATATTCGTTCGGGAGGCTCGGAAGACGGCCTTATCATGAAGCTGAGACGATGCGTTGAAGCGGAATGTGCATCGTATAAATGCGCATATGGGTGTGCATGGAATATACGGACGATGGTGCCTGAAAGTACGAGGAATGGATAAGAGCCGGTTCCCGGCAATGCCGTTCCGCCTATGAAAGGGCGCTGTTGGACTGGGCCGCTAGCTCAGCTGGTAGAGCAACGCCCTTTTAAGGCGTGGGTCACAGGTCCGAATCCTGTGCGGCTCATCAATGTCTCCTTCGTCTAGTGGTTAGGACAACGGGTTTTCATCCCGTCAACGCGGGTTCGATCCCCGCAGGAGATGTAAGGCAGCGTGAAGCTGCCTTTTTTCATCAGAGCTGTATCCTGCTCCTTCTCTCTATTCTCCTCATGAGGCTGAGATAGCAGAAGGGAAGGGCGAATCCCGCCGCGCACCACGCCGCGGGCGATGAGAGGCATATCCCCATATAGCCAAGGGCGAGTGGAAGCGTGAACGCCGCTATCGCGCGGAAGCCGAGCTCAAGGATCGATGAGATCATCGGGATCAGCCCCGATCCAAGCCCCTGGCTGCCGGTGCGGAATATGAAGATCAGGCCAAGCGGTATGAAGAACCATGAGATCGTGTCGGCATATATGACAGCCTGCTCGATGATCGCCGGGTCTGTCGTGCCTGGATCCATGAATATATATGAGAACGGGACGGCGAATGTCCTGATCACGGCGAATGCCACCGCAGCTCCGGCGACCATTATCACAAAACTGGTGCGAAAGCCCTTCCTTATCCTCTCGAGGTTTCCCGCTCCCAGGTTCTGCCCCGCGAATGTGGATATCCCCATGCCGACAGCTGGGAAGAACTGCGTCACGAGGTTCTCGATCTTGCCTCCGACGGAGTATGCCGCGACCGTGTTCGATCCGAATCCGTTTATCGCGCCCTGGACGATTATGACGCCGAGTGCGCATACGGAGAACTGGACGGCTCCTGGAATGCCTATCCTGACAAGGCGCAGGCATAGCGCCTTATCCAGCTTCCAGTCCTCCCGTCCGATCCTGAATACGGGGAATTTCCTCTTGATATATATGTAGCTTATCACCGCGCTTATGCCCTGCGCGATGATGGTTGCTATAGCGACGCCGCTGCAGCCGAGCGGGATGACTATCACGAAGAAAAGGTCAAGCACGACATTGAGCGCTGAGGATATAAGCAGGAATATGACAGGGCTCCTGCTGTCCCCGACGGCCCTCAATATGGACGAGAAGAGATTGTAGAAGATCGCGGTTCCTATGCCGAAGTAGATTATCGAGATATAGGCGTTGGCATCCGCGATTATATTCTCCGGCGTGTTTATAAGACGCAGCAGCGGCATTGACAGAAGGCCGAAGAGCAGCGCGATCACGACTGAGAAGAGAGCGGAGCAGAGTATGCTCATCGCATACGCCTTGCGCATCGCTTCCTCGTCCTTGGCTCCGTAGCGCTGGCTGACTATGACCGCGAATCCTGCCGTGAGCCCTTGAGCGAAGCCCACGACCATGAAGCTGAAGCCGCTTGTGGATCCGACAGCCGCAAGTGCGTCAACGCCGACGAAGCGTCCGACGACGATGGTGTCGACCATGCTATAAAGCTGCTGGAATAGATTCCCTATGAATAACGGGATGGAAAATGAAAGGAGCAGGGCCATCGGTGACCCTTTTGTCATATCGCGTTCCATGGCATAGGCATTTCGTCACAAAAGCCCTCCGTTGTCAATCAAGGTTCAGGGAAATATATGATTTTCCCTAAAAAAGCACAGAATCGGCTACGCTTGCAAAAGACAGGAAAAATTTTTTCAAATATAATTCCTTTGCCTGAAGGGAGATGTGTGAGGGGAGTGGGAAAAAATGCGAAAAAGTTCGGGAAAGGGGTTTACAAGGAGGGCGGAAGCGTGGAGAATACTGCCTCGGTGCTTGAGAGGGCGCAGCGCGCTCCGCAGGCGCTTGACAGAGGAGGCCGGAAGGCCTAGGATGTCATGGCATCCCCGATAAGGGGAGCGGTTCTTTGGGATCCTGAGCGAAGGGGAAGAGAGAGAAAGAGTAGAGGCAAGGGAGCCTC
>CALXLT010000029.1 GCA_944389275.1 uncultured Spirochaetaceae bacterium | reverse complement strand
TGCTCGAGCAGTTCAACCAGGCATACAGCGTGAGGAGCATAACGGCGCTGTACAAGGGGATGAGGGCATGGATGAAGCTCGCCAGGCAGAGCGATGTCCCCGAGATACTCTCCTTCTGCGACACGGTGGAGAGGCATCTCATGGGCATCGTCTACCATGCCAAGTTCCCCATCTCGTCGGGAAAGGTCGAAGGCGTGAACAACATGATCAAGACACTAAGGAGAAAGGCATATGGGTACAGGGACACCGAATACTTCTTCCTCAAGATCAAATTCGCTTCTATGCGAGGCCCTTATAGGTACAAATCCCACACAATTTTGTAAAGAACCAAAAATCCTTCCACCGTGTTCTACAGCAGAAGGATTAACGAAGTGCGGTCGACTGGACTTGAACCAGCATAGCCTTTCGACCACTAGCACCTCAATCGATAATTCACTATTGCATTCTTATGGAAATAAGCGCCGTTTCAACTCCTTATCTCTTTATCTTGCAATGACATTATGAGGCATTGAGTGACGTTTGGCAACCATTTAGTGCCGTTTAATTTCTCAAAAAGTTGATGCAAGTTTTGATGCAAGTTTCTGACCACTAGCGAAAATTCTATATATAATAACATTGCTTATACCTAAACGGGGTATATCGTTATGTGATATCCATAATGACACGCCGCCTGGTAGTCAATGTGAGTTTAGAATCTCGGTGAAGCTCTGTAATGACTTCTCACGTATGTACCGTCTTTGCGGTAATAGCCATTTACATAGGTTGTTTCCCTTCTTCCATCACCATCATTGTCAAATCCTCTGATGTCACCATTTTGGGCAACTGTGGGTGTTGATAATGATGAGCTTCCAAATCCGTAAGCACACACTTCAGATAATGCGAGCATGGCCGCAAGTATTATGAGCGTAATTTTCTTCATCATCCTTCATATCTCCTTATTGCAATTGTGACTGATAATCATTAATAATCCGATCTATTCGCGTGTCATTGTAGTCAACGCCGTATCTATTTGCAGCAGCGCATCGTAGATATAATTCACCGAATAGATCTACGTCAAAATCTAAATTGACAAAATATCCACCGGTTTTATTGGGTTCAGATATATGCATATCAATATCACCATCATTCCGATAGAAAAGCGCAATCAGATAATCTATGTCTTCTTGATTTGCAGTAGTAAGGAAATTACCGTTCCCGCCGACAATAGGATTCAATGTTTTTGTGAATTTCCCCTTTAGGATACTATCTGTCGATTGAATCGAGACTATTGCTTGCCGGCTTGTAAAAACAAGGTTTTGAACGATATCAGGGTCATTTGGGTCCACCCATACTATAGCAATGCTGAAGAATTCGGCAACATCATCCTCTCCCGATGGGGAAAAATCTATAGATATCGCATACCAATTAGAATCAGGTATTTCAGAATATATATCAGTGGTGAATAATTCAACGGCCCATCTGCCATCTGTAACGGGAACTATTTCCATTGATGTTTCGGCCCATGTTGATAAGCACGCCATCAGGAGAATAATAATCAGACAAAGTTTTTTCATTCCACCCCTCCTATATAAAAAATCGTTCCATTAGGCAGTCGTGCTGCTGGACGCTCTGTCATCTTTTTTCTCGACCACTTCGTAATCGGACGGTATACGCAGGATCCGCTCAACAAGAAGGATATCCTCATCTGTCGCCCTGTACATACAGTAGTCAGCTATCCTTTCGATTCTCTTTGGATAGAAAGAGTGCGACTGGGAGCCTGTGAGAAGCGATTCGATTGAATGCTTTGTCCCATGGGAAAGCTTGAGCAGATCCTCGGGTTTCGGCATATATCCGCGAGACCTCTGCTGCGTAAGCCTGTGATAATCTATACCGCTTGCGCGTACCAGCTCCCCCAGCGAGCGGTATGGATTGATCTGGTCAATGTTGTTCCAGAATTCCTGTACCGTAAACATGCCCCTATTATAACTAAAGTTTAAAAACGATAGTACAAATACTTAAAAAATGGGTTGACTTTTACTACTACTACTACTACTATGAGGCTATCATTTTGTAGAACTACAAAAAGCGAGGCTTCTGAAAGATATGAAAGATGCAGTGATGATCGCAGTTCAGATTACTCCCCAGGAAAGAGAGGAGATCAAGCGTATCGCTAAGTCCAAAGGCATGATGATGAGCGGTCTTATCGGCCAGCTCATCCGCTGTGAAATCAGAAACAATCAGATCTCATCCGACATCAGCTCCCATTTGTCGGACAGGATACAAGGAACAGCCACTCCTGGTGCGTTGGATTTTGGGTCAAGGTAAGTCCCCTTATCTTGGTGCGGTCAGGCCGCCGCTGTTCCGAAAGGGCCGCTTTCTTTTCGGAGGATAACCATGGTCGAGAACACCTATCTGATAACGCCGAAGGATTTGGCAGAGCGCCTTGGCATCACAGACAGATGCCTCAGAGAGCGCAGGGCAACAGGAAGAAGCCTGCCTAAGTATGTTCGCGTAGGCAGGTTCATAAGATACAGGCCGAAGGATGTGGAGGATTGGATCAACAGCCTTGAGGCCGAAGGGGGCGGAGCGGAATCAGACATCATGCAGGAGAAGGATATGTCTTCCAATAACCACACCACGATCGCGAAGGCATAAGCAAACCAAACCGCTGCCTGTGCGGCGGAATCAATACCAAGGAGGGGAAAACCTCGTAATTGGACCTCAAGGACGTCAGCTACGACTCAGATAGCAGCCAATATGGCGAAGCAGCGAAAGAAAAAAGATCCTGCCTGGTTCCCTGCAGGGGATTGAGGCAGGACGGTTACACAAACCATATCGACCTATGGAGAAGTGTAGCAGAGGAGAGAGGCAGTGGCAACTGCGATGATACTAGGCTACTTGGCAGTGGGAGGCTCGGCGCTCATAGTGCTGGTCCTCATCGCCGTGGACATCCTCCGATCCAGGAAGGAAGGGATACCCACCCCTTCCTCCTGGTTCATCACGAGGAACGATAACGGCTCGCTCATCGGGGGCGAGTTCATAGAGACCGGCAAGGAGATGCAGCCATGAACGATTACGAGATCTATGCATATGAGCCGTTCATGGCCAAGATCGCGAAGAATGATGATGAGGCCGGCATTACGTCCTACAGGGCTACTGTGTACCTTGGGGACAGCGAGATAGAGAGCATGGAATCCGCATCCAAGGATGATGTCTATGAGGATATGCTGGCTTACCTGGGAGAGCTCTCATATAGTCTCGATACCCTGCAGAAGAAGGTGGAGGGGGTAGCATGAAGGAAGCATTCATCCGCCTCCATTTCGATGACAGGGAGAGCTGGCTCAAAGAGAGGGCCAGCCATCTCCAGGCAAGCGATGCAGCCCCGATCCTTGGCCTATCTCCATGGACAACGGCCGCAGAGGTATATGACGAGAAGACCGGAATGGCCCAGCCAAAGGATATCTCCGATAAGCCATACGTGCAGTACGGCATCGAGATGGAGCCGGTGGCGAGGGAAGCCTTCCTTATAGACAACCCATACTTCTCCCTGAACTACCATCCTTTCGACATCCTCTGCTCAACGAAGAATCCATGGATGGGGGCAACCCTTGATGGGGAGCTCACGGTCACAAGGCCCAATCCATGGGGCCTTCCGATCGGATGCAAGGGCATCTATGAAGGCAAGACCGGAAGATGGATGAAGGCAGAGCATCTCTATGGATGGGACGGAACAACGACATACATCCCGCAGCACTATTATCCGCAGGGGCTCCACCAGCTTCTCTGCACAGGATGGGACTTCGTCATCTTCTCTGCCCGCCTCAAGAGAGACCCGTACAAGGCTGAGGACATGGGCTTTCCTGAGATCAGGACATTCTACCGCATCATCGATGCCAGGAAGGAAGCAGTGCAGTCCGACCTCAGGACGCTTGAAGAGGTTGAGGAACGGTTTTGGAAGAAGAACGTTGTCGCCAGGAAAAGGCCATCAAGGAGGATCGCTATATGAGTGAAGAGGAAAGAAGGGACTTCAGCCTGAGCGTGGAGACGCTTCCAGGATCTGTCGTATCGAACATCGCCGCTCTCAAGGAGTGGATCGACAAGAACGTAGAGCCGTATCTCGGACAGGTGGTCACGCCTAGCCAGGCGCGCTTCGCCAAGTCAGACCTTGCGATGCTGAGGAAGGTGAAGACGCAGCTTGAGGACGAGAGGAAGAGAGCGAAGAGCATCATCATGAAGCCATATACGGACTTCGAGGCTTTGTACAAAGATGCGGTTGCGTCCCTGGACAGGGCCATAGCAGGAATCGATGCCCAGGTGAAGGCGATCGATGCTTCGCAGAAGGACGCCAGGCGGAAGGAGCTCATGGACTTCATCATGAAGAGCGCTGCCGATATCAGCGGCGAGAGCCTTGTGATGAGGCTGGAACGCCAGGATGTCATGGGCTGGTTCTTTGATGAGAAGTGGCTCAATTCGTCTACATCTATGTCATCCGTCAAGGCTTCGATCAGCGAGAAGCTCGTGACGGTTGACCGCGATATCCAGTGCATCGTCAAGACCGCGAACACGCCGCTGGCATTCGACACCTACTACCGCACAGGCTCGCTTTCCGCGGCCCTTGAAGCTGACAGGCGCGCGGCCGAGGAAGCGAAGAGGCTCAAGGCCATAGAGGAAGAGAGGAAGGCCACACCTGAAGCCACGGCAGAGTTTGTCCCTGAACGAATCAAGACCTGGGACGAAGTGGTCAAGGCACACGAGGAATCTCTGCGCGCCAAGGCTGAGCGCGTGCCCCAGCAGATCGTGCTGACAGTGCCTGAGGAGCCGGAGGATGAGAGGCAGAAGGCGATGGTGCAGATACCTACGATCCTTGAGTTCCCGCGCTACAAGATGGCACTTGTACGCGAGATCATGACGATGTGCGGAATCAGGATGTTGAATCCTAACAAGGAACAGAAATAAGGAGAGAATATCATGGCATACGAAGTTGAGAGAACAGAGGATTTCGGCAAGGGATATCTCCAGGACATCCCTGAAACGCAGCCGATGCAGGTGCAGCCTGCAGGCTTTGCCGGAATGACGCCAGCAGTCGCGAGGGAGGTCGCTCAGATACAGGGGCAGATAATGCTTGCGAAGATGTATCCCAGGAACATGAAGGATGTATGGAACAAGGTAGAGGGCGCATGCTCCAGGAAGAACCTTGCATCCCATGCCATCTATAGGTACGCAAGAGGCGGCACGGATATCTCCGGCCCGTCAATCCGCCTGGCAGAAGCCTTGATCAACGCATACGGCAACGCGAAGTCAGGCTTTGAGGTGATCGAGTCTGATTCAGACTCGTCCCGCGTCAGATCATACGCATATGACATGGAGACCAATACGCTCCAGGAAAGGACCTTTGACGTCCCTCATATAAGGGAGACCAAGAAGGGGCGGACAAAGCTCACTGATCCGCGCGATATCTATGAGACCATCGCCAACCAGGCATCCAGGAGAGAGAGGGCATGCATCTTGGCGCTTCTGCCATCGGATCTTGTCGAGTTCGCCGTATCAAGCTGCTACAAGACGCTTGAGCAGACCGTTGATCTAAACCCGGCGAAGATTAGGAACATGGTCGAATCCTTTGCGAAATACGGCGTGTCCCAGGTGATGATCGAGGCAAGGATACAGAGGCATGTGGATGCCATGACGGTCACGCATTTCGTGGATCTGCTATCGATAGGAGAGGCCTTGCGCGATGGCGTAGGAACGATCGATCAGTATTTCGACCTGGATGCCAAGCCGCTCAATGGCACCGCAGCAGCAGAGCCCGAGAAGCCTCAGCAGCCTAAAGCCTCTTCGAAGAAGACCGCTGCGAAAGCGCAGCATGCCGCAGAGCCTGCCCCGGCGCCGCAGCCCGAACCGGCTCCCGCCACTGAAGGCAGCATGGCAATGGATGACGAAGGGATAAGCGCTGCATTCGATTCGCCTATGGCAGGGCCTGAGAGCTTCGATGAGGACGACAGCCTGGAGGGGTTCTATGACAGGGCTTGAGGACAGGAAGATCACCTTCATCGTTCCAGGCGAGGTCAAGGGACAGGGGAGGCCGAGGGCTGTGATCCGCGGCTCCCATGCATCCGTCTACGAGAGGGATGAGGACAAGAGCTATAAAGGCCTTATCCAGCTCTATGCATCAGAGGCCATGCAGAGGAAAGGCTACACAGGCCTGGCAAAACCTGCTGCTGACGGCATATCGGTAGAGCTCCTCTGCTTTGTAAAGATACCGAAGTCAATGCCGAAGAAGAGCATCGAGAAAGCCCTCCGCGGCGAGATCTGCCCGATGAGGAAGCCTGACCTGGACAACATCCTGAAGGCTGCTCTCGATGCGATGGATGCGGTCGTCTACAAGGATGACAAGGACGTCACGAAGACCTGCGTCTGCCGCTACTACAGCGACAGGCCGAGGCTTTCGGTAAGGGTTACCTGGCGCGAGAAGGAAGAGGAGGACAGGAAATGAGGATCACATTCCAGGGAAACAGGCCGCAGAGAGGAAGGAGCCAGGCCCCGGCAGGAAGGCCATGGGACAATCCGAGCGCCTATGGCGGATACAGCTACCCGGACACGGCAAAGGATCAGATCAGGAAGCTCCTGGCAAGCGAGGATGCATACATCCTCGATACGGAGACCACAAGGCTCAAGGGCGATGACGTAAGGGTCATTGAGCTCTCCATCATCGATATGGATGGCAATGTCGCCTTCCATTCGCTCTTCAACCCCCAGTCGCCGCTTCCTGAGAAGATGCCCGAGCTGACCGGGATCACCGATGAGATGCTCATGGATGAGCCGTTCTTCTTCTCGAAGCTGAACGAGATCCTGGCCATCATCATGAACAGGAAGCTCATCGCATGGAATGCGGACTTCGATAGGGAGCGGATGACGCGCGAGCTGATCGCCGCAGGGGTCGGATCGGCAGTCCTTTCCAGCATCGAGTGGGTGGATGCCATGGAGCTCTACTCCCATTCGCAGGGAAGGAGCCGCAAGTGGACGAAGCTGATCGTGGCGAAGGAAGAGATGGGCATAGGCGAGAGCCAGGAGCACAGGTCCACGGCTGACTGCCTGGACACGCTTGCGGTCCTCAGGGCCGCGGTAAGAGAGGAGGGCGATCTCCTCTCTGCAGCAGAGGAGGAAGCGGAATGATGAAGACTATGAAGATAAACGCCTCCGGGATGTCGGTCGAGCAGAAGAAGAGGATTGCAGACAGCCTCACGAAAGCCACCATAAGGATAGGTGATGGGGACTTCTCGATCGAGGGAGTGCTTTCGATGCCGAGCATGCTGGCGATATGCTGCCAGCTCCTTGATATGGCCTGCAAGATTGATGAAGGCGAAGCCATCGAGATCTTCAAGAAAGCCTGGAACCACAACAACAGCGGAGGAGACAGGCTGCGGCTCTACACGGAGAAGGATATCAGGGACATCAGGACAACGATGGAGACCCTGCAGATGGCCTTCGATGCAAGGCAGGAGGGAAGGATATGAGATTCGAGAAAGACAGCATAAGCATAGACGTATCGAAGGTGATGTGGGATGGATCTGACGTGACGGTCAATCTCACGAGGGGGACGCAGTACCAGGATATCTCCTGCTCGAAGCTTCCCCACAGCGACTTCAAGGAAGCGCTTGAGGACCTCAAGGATATCTTCCTTGAGCATATGGAGCTTGAGAAGGAGGACTTCTCCTGGCGCATATCCATGACCGGGGTGGAGGAGCGCGAGACGAAGAACGGGCGCAAGGGATACAGGATCCACGCGGTCCTCAGCTGCCCGGGCACATCCCATAGGCTCCGCATCGCGTCATCCACGCTCACGATCCCTGCAGAGGGATTCTTCGAGTGGGAGGATGAGGATGGATATCAGAAGAACCTCCCTGAGGATTACCTCTACTTCCTCCAGGACCACGAGATCGATGCGATAGAGCGTGTCTTCCAGGAAGGCTACGAGTATGCGGTGAACGGCAAGATTGCCAAGCCCGAGCAGCCTGATCTCCTGGATAGCGCAGAGGAATCGGAAGATGCCGGAGAGGAGGACAGTTCTCCTGACGATGATGAGATCCCCTCATCGCTGGCGTTCCCTGATCCGGATGAGGACTTCTGACATGAAAAGATTCAGTATTGACAGGGAGCCTGACTGCAAGCGCTGCCACAAGCTGGTAGGGATCATCCTCAAGGACGGCATATACCACGTGACATGCTCAGTCAGCGACGAGGAAATGGGGAAGGCGAGGGTGCCGTCATACTGCATCAGGAAGCAAATGGCCAGCAAATAAGATAATGCGATGCACTGCAAGGGATTAGCCTGAAAAACGAAGCTGATTCCGTGCGGTACAGCAAATAAGGAGAGGGATCATGGAAGCATACATTGAACGCATGGTCGAGGAGAAACGGGAGCTTGATGAGAAGATCGCCAAGCTCATCGCATTCAGATACTCGGAGAAGGGAGACGAGATTCTTGATGACCGTCAGAGAAGTCTGATGGATCGCCAGTTCCGCGCAATGACGAGGTATAGCGATACGCTCGGAGACCGCATCTACACCGAGAAGGTGAAGACAGGCATCATCACCCCTCCATCGCCGCTGAGACAGGACAGAGGAGAGTGCTGCGCCGATTCGCATCAGTGCTATTGAGTATCAACCGCAGGGGAGCGATCCCCTGCACCCTTGAAGGAGAGAAGGATGCAGATGAGGACCATAGAAGACCTCAGGAAGATGACGAAAGATCAGCTTCTAGAAGAATGCACAGACCGCACCAAGGAGGTCGGGAATCTCGAAGCGGAGATCAAACGGCTCAATGATGCTTTCAATGAGAGCCATATGATGCACATGGACGAGATAGCAAGGAAGAACACCGAGATTGATGCCCTTACGCTTGCTATCCGCAAGATCTGCAAGGAGAGCTGATATGGATTATTCATTAGCAAACATCCTCTGTGTTGAAGATATAAGGACAGGCCGCGTATGCGAGGACGGCATCATCGGCAAGGATGGCTATTTCACCGACTATATGGAGTATGCCGCCGAAGCAGTCGCCAGGGGAGACATGTCAGAGCTTGTCCACGGGAGACTGGATGGCATCGGGAAGACACGCTTCTTCAGCTCAGACTCCGGTGGATGGAAGTTCTTCATACCGAAGAAGGAGACGCCATGATCCTGATGACAGATACAGGCCGCTTCTGCCTTGCTACGCATAGTGACTTCACTGCTTCAGAGCACTTCGTCAAAGCAGTAATGAAGAAGTGCAGAAAGACAGAACCCCCGGCTGATGTCTATATAGCAGATGTTGCAATAGGGAAGATCTCGCCAGGCTCTGTGGAGATCTATCACCCGGCATTTGGCAACAGAGAAGGCTGCGAGCTGATGTGGGTCGCTGACTTCGGAAAAAAGGAGAAAAACAATGGCTGAATACACATACAAAGACGTGATAATCGACCCGGAAGACCCGAGGGTGGAGATCGGGAAGGAATACTATTTCGCATTGGGAGCACAATCATGTATTGATTATGCAAATAAAGACAGTAGAGTAGCGACTCTTAATAAGATCGGATCAGGAGCATTTCGTCCTTTCATAACAGACGATAACAAAGATTATCCGTTTATCATCCGCAAGAAGGAGCCTGAGAAGAAGTATGCGCCTTTCGACCTCTCGAAAGAGGAAGACAGGGCGAGGCTCAGAGGAGCCTGGATAAGAAGGAAGGACTATCCAGGCGATGAGTATCAGATAGTCGGGATAAGCATAACCAATAATCTCATATTCTTTGATGATAGCGCGCAGTTGTCTACAGACGTGCTTCTTAAAAGGTGCGAGTTCGTAGACGGTAGTCCATGTGGAAAGCTCGTGGAGGAGGAGTGATGGATATAAGGAATGGCAACAAGAAGCTTTCCGTATGGATACCTCTAAAGCTCCATGCGGAAGCTCAGTATAGAGCTAACATGTCAGGGATGACGCTGACCGAGTACGTCATCAAGGCTCTCGAAGAGAGGAATGAGAAGGAGGGAAGGGATGAATAGGAAGGCAGACAGGACAGCATTCATGGCACCCACCATGATGGGTATGCAGCATGCTGCCCTTATCTTATCCTTGCAGCCCATGCTCCATAGGAATGTCGCTAGCATTCTCCTGGGGACATGGGATCAGGTGTCCGAACGTAGTCTCCCACGGAGGTTAGCTCGCCGGACCCTTGAAGATTTGAACTCTGCCATCTGTTCCCTTTTGCTGCATCAGTCCAGGACTAGCGATCCCGGCGCCAGATCAGGGAACTTCAAAACGTTGGTTAACATGGAACCTCCTTTATCAGAACCCCTGGAAGGGAATGACGGTCTTGATTCTACGATTCCTTTCCTTCTTTCTCAATCCTCTTTTCCTCATATGAACAAGGAGGCCAAGTGATGGCAGAGCGCAGAACCTTCTCAAGGAAGATCATCGAGAGCGGAAGGATGATGAAGCTGCCTGTGAAGGCGCAGCTCTTGTACGTCCACCTCTGCATGAATGCGGATGACGATGGGATAGTGGAGGCCTTTGCCGTGCTGTCAATGCTCGGCGCTGCTGATAAGGATCTGCAGAGCCTGGAGGAGAAGGGGTTCATCAGGATCCTCAATGAGGATCTCGTATGCTTCATCTCCGACTGGCTTGAGAACAACCCTGCCAGGAGCGACAGAATCAAGCCTTCCATATACCGCGATCTCCTTATGGAGAAGGTGCCTGAGGCGAGGCTTCAGACCGTCCGCGAGAGGGCTGATAGAAAGGCTCGTGGGACGTCCATAGGACAGCAAACGGACGTCCATGGGACGACCAACGGACGTCCACGGGACGTCCACATCACGTCCACAGGGACGTCCAATGGACACGCAAAAGAGGGTCCCTCCTCAGACTCCTCCCTTCCAGAAAACGAAAGAAATGAGTCATTCCATTCTACGAATGTAATGCCTCACAAAGAAAGCAATGCACCGCAGCGGGAGGCAGGAAACGTCTCATGGGTCGATCCCCCAACGCTCAAGGAGGCCCAGGACTACTTCGCGGCAAGCGGGCTCAAGGGAGACCCACAGACCTTCTTCGATACGTTCTCATCCGTAGGATGGCTGGATAAGTTCGGAAGGTTCATTACGGACTGGAGGGCCGCTGCAAGGAAGTGGGCATCACGGGAGAACTACAAGCCCTCTCCCACAGGGAGAGCCTCAGGGCAGAGGGAGAAGCCAAGGGACTATGACGGCTCGTATGATGCCGCACAGATGACGGAGGTGAGGATATGACGAAAGAGCAGTTCGATGGATTCGGGCCGATGGAGCAGCAGATCATCATGACCCGCTGCAGGGAGATGGGGACCAGGATTGAGGAGTTTTCCTACGAGGATGCCGTGAGGCTCGGAATCGGAGTGAATCGCTTCAAGGCGATCATAGGCAAGGACATCACCACAAGGCCTGCCAAGAGCGATGAGGAGATCGAGAGGGAGGAGCAGCAGGGGATCCTTGAGAGCTTCCTCCGCACTGTCCCTGCCCGATACCGCGATGCGGATCTCTCCAAGGACTTCCATGCCACGTTCATCGAAGATCTCCGGAAAGGGCAGAGCGCCATCGTGGTCGGAGGCAACGGCATCGGGAAGACGAGACTCGCATGGGCCCTTGCTCAGGCATGGAAGCGCGAGGTCCCGAGATGCACCGTGAGGATCGTCAAGGGAGCAGCGCTGCTGTCCGAGGTGAAGAGCATCGAGGGAGACTGGTACCGCTACATCGAGACCGAGTACGGCAAATGCGACCATCTCTTCATCGATGAGATCGACAAGATCAAGGGCAGCGAAGCTGATTGGATGCTCCTGACGTATCTCATCGACTATCGCTACGAGTGGATGAGGCAGACCGTCGTCATGGGGAACTGCTCGAAGGAGGAGACTCTCAACCTCATCGGGCAGTCATCGTACTCACGGCTCTCAGGGGACGGGGCAAGGGCATACAGCCTCTCCGGCACCGACAAGAGACGCCAGGACTACAGGGAGAGGTGCTTCGCATGATGGGATGGACACAGGCATCGAAGACGGCATTCACGCTGAAGGTCCCGGGAACCCTTGAGCTCAAGGCGAGGATAGAGGCCCATTCGGAGACGATATCGGCGAAGATCTCCGTCAATGGGCAGATCGTCCGCAACTGGTGCATGCCGCGCTCAGAGGAGAGCGTGGATAGCGTGCAGCGCGATATCGAGGCCATGCTCAGGGAGCTTGCGGAGGGCATCGCAGGTGGCAGGGAAGGAAGATAGGGAGCTCATGGCCTTCGCCATCTTCATCGGCGGGCTGATCATCGCGCAGCTTGCCGGGATATGGCGATAGGCTGAAGGGGGAGAAGGAGAGGATACGAGGTGGCTACGATCGTTGTGCCAAGGGGCCTCAGGGCCCCAGTGATCCCGGTTGATATGTATCTCGATGGGCGGTTCGTGCGGAGCTTCGAGTCGATATCTGAGGCCGCCCGCGCCCTTCGTGTCTCGTACTCCACGATCAAGTACATCCTGGCATCCGGCGCTGAGCTCTATACCGCGCCAGGAGTCACGCTCGATGTCCCTCTCGGATGCAGGTACTCATACGAGCTGCAGTTCGATGAGAAGGAAGGAAGATATGTCCCGGTCCTTGTCGATGACAGGGATAAGTGATGGATCTGAAGGACGGAGGTTACGCGCAAGATGGAAAGGAACATCTATACGTCAGCCGTAAGGGCTGCGGAGGAAAGCACCACGCATGTGGCGATGTCGGTTGACTGCTATCCCTGGATTGCACGGGACAGGAGGGTAAAGGTCAAGATCTTCTACCGCAGGGGAGACTACGAGCTCAGATATGCAGGAGCCCTCAGCATCCGTGTCGAGGACCAGGATGCGGATAGGCGTAAGCTGCATGATCTCATCGAGGGCTGCAGGAAGTGGGTAGCCATAAATGCGAAGTCGGTGTACTAAGCTCGATCAGAGTCCGATGAAGGATGCAGTCCTTCAGGATATCGCGGAAGGCAGGCTCAGTGATGCGGCCATAGCCCGCAAATACGGCCTGGGCGATGCGACAATCGGACGATATCGGAAGAAGTATTTCCCGGATATAGTCCGCGCATCCAGCCTCCGGGAGCGCGGGGGCATACTCAATGCCATCGCCACGCAGATCACCCGCGTCACGAGGATGCTTGATGCCCTGGATGAATGGGCAACCGACCCATCCGACAGCTCTCGCTATTTCATGGGTCCCAGGGCCGATGAGGTCTATGTCTGCTACACGAAGATGATCCTGCAGGAGACAGCGCCGAAGAAGGCTGCAGGGAAGGAGAGCGAAGATGGGAAGGAAGGTGAGAAGGAGCCGCCGAAGGTGAACCTGAAGCCTATCCGCATCCGCGTCAAGGAGAACCTGCAGGACGTCATAGACCGCTGCTTCTCGGACTACGAGAGGGCAGGCATGAGGCTGTACTCGAAGACATCGGACAGCCGCTTCGTGCTGCTGAAGGCAACGGAGACACTTGGCAAGTACCTGGAGCTATTGCTGAAGGCCAAGGAGGCGCTCTCTGCAGAGGGAGGCATGGGAGACCACGGCGATGATGTCATGATGCAGGAGCTGATAGACATCATCCAGGAGGCCCTTGAGCCATACCCTGAGGCGCAGGAGGCTCTGATGTCGGCCCTTGAGGCCTACATCCAGCGGAAGGAGAGGCAGAGGGAAGCGGAGCGGGAAGGGCTCATGCTTGCGGAGGATGAGGACGGATGATGGCTATGGGAAAGGCAGCAGGCGCAGAGCTGCTCAGCGATTATGCGATATCCCTGTCAAGGCTTGCCTCAGGCATGTCCAGGTCCTATTTCTCGGCACGATGCGGGCTGAAGCCGTATCCTTGGCAGAAGACGGTGCTGGACAGCAAGGCGAAGTTCAAGATCATCCTCGGTGCCAGGCAGAGCGGCAAGTCCACGATCGTCTCGGTGCCGCCGGCCTATAAGTCCAAGCGGAAGCGTAAGGCGCTCTCCCTTGTCATCGCACCAACAAGAGCCCAGGCGAACGAGGACATAATCAAGATCAAGGACCTGATATCCGCTGACCCTGACCATCCATCGCTGAAGCGCAACTCAGCTTTCGAGATCGAGTTCTATAACGGGAGCCGCATCATCGTTGTCACGGCCACTGACAAGGCTGCGCGAGGATACTCAGCGCCTGACATCATCATCCTGGATGAGGCGAGCCGTATCCCTGACACGGTCTATGCATCCGCCGTCCTTCCGATGCAGACGGCATCCCCTGACGACTTCGAGCTCATCGTCATCTCAACGCCTTATGGCAAGGATGGCTTCTTCTACGACATATGGAACGGATCCGAGGTCTTCAGGAAGTTCGAGGTCTCGGCTCCCTGGCATGTGGACGAGCGCTATCCGACTACGCTCTTCAAGGCCGAGGATGAGGAGATCTTCACCAGGCGGCTTGGAGAGAAGGGGATCATCGCATCGTATTCGCCGCAGCACTGGAACTACGAGCAACAGTCGGAGATATTGAGGCAGCAGGGTACGCTGATCTACAGGCAGGAGTTCCTCTGTGAGTTCGTTGACCGCGATGACGCGGTATTCAGGCGCGATGACCTTGACAGGGCCTTCTTCCCGGCAGGGAAGGTCAGGCCGATGGACTATGGCCCGAAGGACACGGACAGCATCCCTGCCGTGGAGCCTTTCGGTCTGAAGAAGATTGGAGGGAGGTATTTCTAAGCCATGACAGGAAAGGGGCAGGGACCGGAGATCCCGATACAGACGCCGTACACCGAGTACATCCTCTCGCAGGATATCGGCAAGAAGCAGGATGCGACCACATCGATGCTCTACAGGATCACGCCGGAGTACATCGACTCAGCAGACGGCACAAGAAGGGTCACGACCTTCATGGATGTCGTCTACATGGACAAGCGGAGGCTTTCGTACATGGAGCTCGGGGACTATACATCCGAGATGATGCAGGCCATAGCCCTGGGAGACAGGTGCGTCAACCTCATCGATGGCACGGGGATAGGCGAGGCCGTCTTCGACATCTACGTCGCCAAGGGCATCGACCCGCTGAAGATCATCTTCACATCAGGCGAGACCTCATCGATCGAGAGCAAGCGCACGGAGGCATCGCAGCGCTTCGGCTTCACATCAGGCTTCAAGGTGCCGAAGGTTGATATGGTATCGGCCGCGCAGGTCATGTTCCAGCAGGGCAGGATACGCTTCGCGGAGGATATCGAGTACCGCGATGAGTGCTTCCAGCAGCTGCAGGCCTTCGTAGGCAAGGTGAACGAGAAGACCCATACCGTGAAGTACGAGAACCTCACCGATGAGATCCATGACGACTTCGTGGTCAACGTCCTCATGGCATGCTGGTACGTGATGCATATGGATGCCAGCCTTGTCATCCCCGGGAAGAGCACGGGATTCGCGTACACAGAGCGCTATGATGCCGACAGCTCATACAGCATAGACCCGCTGCAGGGGCTCTGAGCGCATGCTATTTTCCCGTGCAACCACCAAGGATTGACATTGTGATAGGGTTGGACTCATGACAAGGGATAAGCTCTCAGAACTGACTGAGGTGTACAAGAGCCTCAAGGACATCAGGTACCGGTCCGAGCAGGACTGGAAGGAAGTCGTCCGCTGGATCTCCCCGCGCGGAGGGACTTTCGATCCCGACACGGACCCGAGGTACAGGAACCGGGACGACAGGCAGAGCAAGCTGTTCGACAAGACCGTCTACTCCTACTCGAACACGTTCGCAAGCGGCCTCAAGGGCTATGTCTGCTCATCCTCATCCAACTTCTTCTCGCTGTCCACGAAGACACCAAGGGATGAGACCGAGGAAGTGAAGGGCATCCTCCAGGCTCGCGAGGATCAGATGTACAGGGCGATCGCGTCAACGACCTTCTACAAGGCCACGGAGACGCTCTTCAAGGCCTTTGGCAACTTCGGCACGGCCATCATGCTCATGAGCTTCGACAGGGAGGAGATGGGCTTCGTGTTCAAGTCGCTGCCGCTTGGAGACTGCTACCTCATGCGGAACAGGGCCACAGGCATCATCGATGTGCTTTTCCATGTCGAATGGCTCACGAAGACCGAGGCCATATCGATGTATGGGGAGGAGAAGCTGTCTACGGAGCTGAAGAACTGCAAGGACTACACCAAATGCTTCAAGTTCATCCAGCTCTTTTGCCCGAGGACGGCGTTTGACCTCAACAAGGAAGACGGCGTGCCTGACTATAAGCATATCGAGCTTGCCTGGCAGGAAGGCGAGGATGACATCTGCTATATCGCAGGCACCGATGAGAAGCGCTTTGCAGCGCCTGTCTTCGGAGAGGATCCCGATGGCGGGGCATATGGCGTTGACTATCCAGGCTATGTCCTTACGTCCACCTCGCAGGTAATCCAGCGCATGACATCCGATCAGATGAACGCGTCCCAGCTCATGACCAACCCGCCTATCATGAAGACAAAGGGCCTTACGGCCAAGATCAGGCCAGGCGGATTCATCGACAGGGCGCCAGGACAGGATATGCAGCCGCTTAATCTCGTAAGCGATGTCTCCTGGACGAACCAGCTGAGGGAAGACCAGCGAATGCTTGCTAAGCAGGTCTATTACGTGGATTTCTTCCTGATGCTCAGCCAGTACAGCGGCAATGTGGATACGGCTACCCTTGCGCAGGGGCTGCAGAACGAGCAGGTGAAGATGATGTCATCCTTCTTGGACTCGCTGCAGACGGACTTCTTCGAGCCGGTCGTCCTCTATGTCTACCGCACCATGGAGAGCGAGGGACTCTTCTCAGGCTCTGCTGAAGGGGACATCGAGGATATCTCCGTGAAGATGGTATCGGAGCTCTACAGGCTCAGGGAGAAGCTTGACCTGCAGCCAACGCAGGAGTTCATCAACACCGTCCTTCCGATGGCGCAGATAGATCCTCAGGTCACTGCATACATCGATGCGGCAGGGCTTGCCGAGGTTGCCAGGGAGAAGACCAACGCCGATGTCCGCGTAGCCCGCAGCAGGGAAAGGGCGCAGGAGATCCTCTCCGCACAGGCAGAGGCCAATGCGGCAGCCGTCAAGAGGGAGCAGGATATCGCGCAGCAGGAGGCCGATGCGAAGACGATCAGCGCGCTTGCTGGAGCTCAGAAGGACAGCGGCAGCGAGGAGGGCAATCCAGGTCAGGCCTCAGGCGGAGGCCGGTTCGCTAATCTCAGGCTTGGAGGAGGAAGGAGCGCATGAGCATGAAGGCAGTGATCGAGAAGCAGAGGGTGTACAGGCAGGTCTTCGGGAGCGATGAGGGACAGATGGTCCTTGCTGATATCCTCTCGGAGCTTGGATTCTTCTCGAACAGGCCGGAGATGATACACCCGGCCTGCATAGCCGTGGCCAACACGATCCTTGGCCGTCTTGGGCTATATAACGGAGACAACGTGAGCATCTATATGTCCGGAGTGCAGGAGGCGATGCAGATTGCGGAGCAGTGCACCGTGGATATCGATAAGGAGGAAGACGAGCAATGAGATTCAGATGGTTGAGATGGCAGCCATTCCTGTTCCTGGAAGAGGATGGCGGGGCAGGCGGCGGAGGCGGCGGCAATGAAGATACCGCGCCTACAACGGCAGCTCCGAGCGGGAGCACGCCTGAAGGCGGAGGCGGAGACACCGGAGGCGAGGAGAAGATGCCTACGTACTTCGGGCAGTTCCCGAAGGAGAAGATGCAGAGCGATTCCTACAAGGCGCTCTATCGGTATCAGAAGCTCGATGAGCTTGCGGATGCATTCATTGCGCAGCAGCAGGAGCTTGCGTCTCTGAAGAAAGGCACGGATGAGTACCTCAAGGTCCCCGGCAAGGATGCGACCGAAGAGGAGAAGCTTGCCTTTGCAGAGAAGCTCGGCGTGCCGAAGGAGCCTGATGGGTATAAGCTTGAGGCCCTTGCGGACATGGAGAAGGAAGCGCCTGAGCTTGTCGCGGCCATACGCAAGGGCTGCAGGGCCTTCGGCTTCACGTCACGCCAGGGAGAGGCTCTTGGCAAGATGGTGATGAATATAGGGAAGGCCTCGACCACGAAGGCTGCGATGATCCTCAAGCAGCAGCTCAAGGACAGGGAAGGGACGCTTGCTGCATCCTACACGGACATCAAGTCCGATACCGACAGGGCTGAGCAGGCAAGGAAGGACATCAATATCTTCGAGGGCTTCTTGCGGGATGTGGGGCTTGCGGATAGGCTCTCACATACGCAGTTCGCGGCAGATCCCGATATCATCAAGGGCATCGCGGCCTATGCCAGGAAGAACGGCGTGACCAACCCGAAGGGATTCACGGGCTCAGGCAGCAAGCCGAAGCAGGATACGTATATGGGCCAGCCATACAGCGCTGATTTCCAGAAACTGATTGACTCAAGGAGATAGGGATCATGGCAGAAGGACTTGGATTGATCGATGAGATCTTCGCATCGCTCAATGCGGATGCGGAGAAGAAGGAGCCGGCTGATGAGAAGAAGCCGGAGGATGCAGGAAAGAATGAGGGCAAGGAGACTCAGAACGAAGACGGTGGAGAGGAGCGCAAGGAAGATGAGCCGAAGGGCGAGAGCCTCCTTTTCCCGCAGGGCGATGACTTCAAGAGATTCATCGCGGAACGGGAGGCAAAGCAGCAGGAATAGCGCTATTTCCGCGTGCAACCACTAAGCTTGACTTTTATGGAACAATTGCGTCATGGGAAGTTTTCCCATGGCGTTTTTGTTTTTCCTACCTCCGTGGGAAACGATGCGGGAGAAGAGAGGTCCGTCCGAACCGTAACCGATCGCTTATGGATAAGAGAAGCGCAGCAAGCAAGAATTAAGGAGGAAGGGTAATGGCAACCTTTTCAACGGACCGCATGTCCCTGATCGAGGCGTACCGCAGGCTCGGATACGAGAGCCCGGAGCTTCTTCTTGGTGACATGGTTGAGCAGAATGACTTCCTTCGCGTAGCGGCTGTAGCGCCTGCAAACAAGGGCTTCTTCAATGAGACCTTGAGGGCAAAGAAGCTCGGCGAAGGCAAGATCACGGGAATCAATGCCGGCATACCGAACATCTCATCGGTGACCGATAAGGTATCGGATCCGGTAGTCGTGTATGAGGGCGCATCCTATGTCGATGTGCGTCTCTTCGATGGAGTGACCGATGTCGCTGCCGTGAGGAACAGCGAGGACGCGATGAACCTGGCAGGCTTCTCGAACGGATGGAACAACATCCTGGTATACGGGACGCCTAAGGATGCAGGCGGCTTCACGGGACTGGCTGCGATGAGGAACAAGAAGGCCGATGCCAACGTCATCGACTTCGGTGGCAGCTCGAACCTCAGCTCCGCATACATCATCGAGTTCGGCATGCAGGGCCTGAAGCTCCTCTATGCCAAGGGCGCGACTCCTGGCATCTCATCGGAGGATATGGGCAGGGTCAAGATCGATGCGCAGGATGGCAGCGGCCAGTACTGGGCTTTCGAGCGTGACTACAAGATCTATTTCGGCTTCTCGAACCGCAACGACGCTGCGGTGAAGAGGATCGCGAACATAGATATCGCTACGACTGATGCATCATCGCTCCTGTCCAAGGTGATCAGGGCGAAGAACAAGCTCCCGTCAAAGGGCTCCAGGGCATTCATGTTCGTCAACTCCGACGTGAAGTCCCTGCTTGAGGAGCTTGTGCTTGAGAAGGCAACGAACGTCCGCACTGTCGAGATCGAGAACTACGGGCCGGTCGTTCACTTCCTTACGCTCCCGATCATGACGATGGATGCAATCACGTCAGACGAGACGAAGGTCGCTTAAGGAGGTGCAGAGATGGATGACAAGCTGCTGTATTTCGGAGAGGTGACTCTTGGAAGCGAGAGCGCAGGATATTCCGCGAACGAGGTCAACTTCGAGGTGGACTCCTATGACCTGTCCAACCTTGAGGACGCGATCCTGGTGGTCATTGCCAACGGTGCGGTGACAGCTGCGGAGATCTCGCTCTACTCGGGAGCCGCAACGGCGCCTACCACGGCGCTCCATACGTACCCGACAATCGCCGCTATGGCTGACGGGGACAGGGTGGAGCTCTCTCTGCCGCTTACCTGCTCGCAGTATCTGCGCGTGGGAGGCGAGGGCACGGGTAAGATCATCGCCTGGATCGAGGAAGGCGGAAAGAGCGCCTGATGGCATGATGGCTGTCAGGATGTAGCAACATGAACGATTGAATTGCAAGCAAGCGCCGTGTCCTCTGATGAAGGAGGGCACGGCATATGCGGAAGAGGAGGCTGCCGATGCAATACGGGAAGGAATGGCTTCACCTGGTGAACTCCGCGCTGTCCATGGTCTCAGCGGACCTGATGGAGCAGCTTGATGACGGGACGCTTGAGGCAAGCTATGTGGACGTCCTCCTGCCAACGGCCGTTGATGAGGTCTATGCCACGGTCGATTTCTACGATATCGCGAAGACAGAAGAGCTCCCAAGGAGCAACAAGCCCCACCCTGTGTACCGGTTCTGCTACAAGAGGCCGGAGAATGCGGCAAAGATACTCTCGATCAGGACCATCCCATGCGATATGGACTGGGAGCTCTCTGAAGGCATGGTATGCACCGATGCATGCCGCGTTATATGCCAGTACGTGAATCTCCCCGATACCCCCGATGACATGCCGTCATATGCCAGGAATCTTGTGACGCTGAAGCTCGCAGCGCTCCTAGCGGCGCCGCTTACGCATGACAACAGCCTTGCGCAGGTGCTTGAGAGCAAGTACACGCAGGCTTTGAGCAATGTCATCAACTTCAGCTTCGCGAGCCGGTACCAGGAAGACAGGTCAGCGCCATATTGGACCGCTATGGGGGATGACGACTGATGGCCACGCAGTACAGGACGATACAGAGCAGCTTCATAGCAGGCCTTCTCTCGCCCCTCCAGGAAGGGGCAGTGGGCTCCTCGGCGTACGCCCAGGGGCTCTCGATAGCCGAGAATGTCTTCTACGGGACAACCGGGATCTACAGGCGCTATGGCACGAAATACGGAGCGGCTGCGAAGTCAGCTGACTCGGTCCTCTTCCGCTACTGGAAGGATGAGGATGAGATCTACATGCTTGAGTGCTGGGACAAGGGGGCTCGCCTGATAGACAGGGATGGCAAGCCTGCAAGCATCGAGATCACGACAACCTATACGGCAGCAGAGCTGAGGACTCTCTCTGTCGCGTGCAATCTTGGCACGATATACATAGTCCACCGCAATCACAAGCCGGCCATGATCACAGTCACGGAGTCTGAGACGGAAGGAGGGCTCCTGCAGCTTGAGCTTGAGGATGTGTCCTTTGTCGCATCGGTCGCGAAGCCGTCCGATGAGGACCTTAAGAACGGCGATATATGGACAACGGCCAAGACATTCGACACGGCAGGGGATTATCCCTCCGAGCAGATATTCTTCGGCGGGCGCTGGTTCCTGATGGGAACCGACAATGAGCCGCTCACTATATGGTATTCCAGGACGATGGACGCGGTCTCCGGCGATTACCGCTTCAATGACTTCACTCTGAAGGAGACCCAGGCGGTGAAGCTTGAGTCCGAGGAGGAGATGACCGAGGAGGATGTGACTACCGCGGACTGCGGAGGCGTGTACCAGTCATCGGATATGTACGGCACGAGGATACGCTGGGCGATGGCGCACCAGGCGCTCCTCATCGGAGCCGGCATGTCCATCTACCAGTACACGGGAGGCTCTGCCATCTCATCGGTCGTGGTGGATGGTGTCGCGACATTTTCGCTATCGCAGGCTGTTGCGCTCGGCGCTTCAGGCGACAAGGCCGTAGCGTACAACAGCTATGTGTTCTTCTCCGGCATCGGAGGCCACAGCCTGATGTGCATGAACTATTCCCAGGAATACTCCTCGTATACCGGCACCGATATCAGCGTGCCCGTGGCTGATTATCTCAGGGCCGGCATCAAGACGATATGCATCACGGAGGGTAGCCCTGCGATAGTATGGGTGCTCACCAATGACGGGAAGCTCCTGGCATGCCACTTCTCCGCATCCAGCCAGATGATCGCATGGTCGGTCATCACGTTCAGCGGGGAAGACCATCCTGTATGGATAGAGGCCATGGAGTCCGACATCTCACGCTACAGCACCCTCTGCCTTGTCATGAAGAGAGGCGAGTCATACTCGATAGAATCCCTTGAGGCCGTGCCGGGCTCATCGGCCTTCACCGTCCCGTTCCTGGATGCCTACGTGCTTGACCCTGAGGTGGACGATGACGGGACCATTACGCTTCCGCAGTTTGCGGGGCGCGATGTGGAGATGGTCGAGTACCAGGAGAGCGCGGAGTCGGGCATCGCGTACTCATCATCCGTCACGGCTACGGCTGATGAGGATGGCGTCATCACCATCGACGATAGGCTCCTGAAGGATATCGGGGGCGAAGGCGTAAGGCTCGCGGCAGGCCTCAGGTACGAGATGATCATCGGGACGCTCCGTTCAGAGCTCCCTGCGAACGGCACATCGCAGAGCGCGATCAGGACCATCAAGGAGGTCACGCTCCGTATGGACAGGACGCTTGGCGGCTATATCTCGCTCAGGCCGAGCTATTCGTCCGGGGCCTTTGACAGGGCATCGATCACGGATAATGCGAAGACGATCCTCTACAGGCGCTATGGGGAATTCCGCTATGGGGAGCTTGAGAACCTCTTCACGGGAGATGTCCCGACAACGCTACGCAGCACGAACACGGATGACGACAGGATAGTCATCTTCTCATCCGATCCATATCCGTTCTGCATCTGCGCGATCATCATCGATTTCTCGATACAGGAGGTGTAAGCATGGCTTCATTCAGCGCATCCAGCAACAAGGATGACGGTGCATTCAGCGGCGCTTTGGCAGATTCCGGGCTCCGGACCTTCATGAGCATCATCTCTCTAGGCTCTGCCAATAAGTCCTTCAATGAGGCTAAGAACAACTATAACGCCTACCTTGAGGACCTCGATATCATGACGGACTACTCGAATCGCCTCAGCTCGATCGAGGGGGAGAAGATCACGTATGAGAACAACGCCTTCTATTACGAGGGGCTCATCGAGGACCTCAACAGGCAGAAGGCGGAGTCTGAGGAATGGCTTGAGGACTACAGGCAGATGCTTGCCGGAGAGGGCGATGAGGACAATCTGCTCCTTGCCCAGGACCAGTACAACCAGCAGCAGATAGAGAACACAGAGAACGAGCTCGCATCATACAAGGACGCTTCCATCCTTGAGCTTGACTCCACGATCCAGGCAGGCCTTACGGAGTTCAAGAGCCGGAGGCAGGCAGAGGCCCTGCAGAGCGTATATGCCTCAGCGACAGGGTCGGTGGTCGGAGCCCACAACAATGCCGCCAAGCAGGCGCGCGCAGCCATCAAGGCCTTTGCCGGCGATGACATGAGGCTCAACGAGACCGGAGCGGAATCGCTTTCCGAGGCAGGGAAGGGCGCCGGCTCATATGCGAAGATGATGATCTCGATGCGGCAGACCATTCGCGACAACACGAACAGGCTGCAGTCGAATGTCGATGCGGCGCGCCTTACGTTCATGTCCTTCAGGGATGAGGCCGCGGATGCTGCAGAGGAGAATGAGCAGTTCCTTGCCGATTATGACAAGACGCTCGCCAACTACGAGAAGAACCTTGCGTATGCGCAGCAGAGCATGCAGAACCTGCAGGACGAGGCCCAGTCTATCCTTGATAGCGCCAATGAGGTCATGACCGATATCAACGAATACGAGAAGGACAGAGGATGGGAGCAGTCCTCTTTCAAATAGGAGAGCAGAATAGATGGCAATGATGGTAAGGCGTGACAGAAGCGCCTATTACGGCTCGCTGCAGCAGAACTCGCAGGCAGCTCAGGGCAAGGCCGCTACAGAGGCCTCGAAGACAAGCGCCAAGAATGATCTGACATTGGCAAAGCGAAACCTCCGCACTCAGGCTATTGAAGAACAGGCCTGGAATGATACCCTTCAGGTCGGGAAGAATGCCATCAACGCATTTACCACGATAGTTTCTGGCGGTATGACCTTGGGGAAACTTATTTCTGAGGCTCAGATGGCGGATGCGAATACCGACCTGCTGAAGATGACCACTGAAGGTAAGGGCATTGCGGAGAAATCCATCGCTGATGGCTCTTCCATGTTCACCCTCGAAACCGATGAGAACGGCAATGAGACTGCTGTATTCTCTCCCGGAGAAGGGATTGAGACCTGGTATCAGGATGCAATGAAGGCCATCGATGACTCCGACTACACGCAACGGGTAAAGGATTCGATGAAGCAGAGCCTTACTCAGAATTACTATGGCTTTGTGCAGAATATGCAGTCGGGCGCGATAAAGAGATCATTCGATAGCATCGAGCAGGGCTTCGAGACGCAGATCACCGCAGACTCGGTATCGGATGCACAGCTGTATGCGCAGTATGACGGCAAGCTCCCTGAAGGAGTCCTTTATTCGGGCATGGCCACCATTGCCGGACGCTCGGACTGGACCGATGATCAGAAGAAGGCGTATGCGGCGCAGTACATCCAGCAGGTGCAGCGCCAGGGCATCCAGGAAAGGGCCGTGCAGATCGCTACATCGCAGGGGATGCAGTCAGCCAATGACTACATCTATTCTCAGAAATCGCTCACTGCGGAGCAGAAGATCTCCATCTCGTCAAAGGCCAATGCCGCATACCAGCAGATTGAGAACGGCTATGTAGCGGAAGTCGATTCGATGATGGAGTCAGCATTCTCAGACCCCGGCGGGAGCTCTCCGTCCGATGTGTATGAATGGATTGACAACATGGCTGCGGCAAACGGCCTTCCCGAGAGCATGGTGAACAAGCTCAAGGACACTGCGAAGGGCACGCAGATGGAAGCGGCCAATGCGGCTATCGATAACACGCTTGCATCCGACACCATGATCGGCATGGCCGCGCTTGAGTCCACCAGGGAGAATCTCGCCAATGGCGTCTATGACTCCTGGTTCTATGGAAGCGATGATATGAAGCAGGGAGCCATCGCGAAGTATGACAGCGCGATAACGACCATCAGGAAGACCGCAGCGGACGCGCTGGGGAAGAGCCTCAAGGATATCGAGGAGATGGATGACCGCGTCATCGATGCATTCAATGCCGCGAATAATGAGGCATTCTCGCTGTTCGATACAGGCGCCATCACTGGCAGGCAGTACGGAGAGATTCTTGTGGCCAATGCGAATACCGCGCTCCAGCAGTCTCAGATGTCGGATGTGGAGATCACGACCGCATGGAGGACCGCCATGGGCAAGGCTACCGATGCCTATGTGGAGGAGGTCTATGGAGACGATGTGCGCAGCAGCGTAGAGGCCCTTCTTGTAGCTGAAGGGACCATTAATGCCACGAAGAGCAAGAGGACGAAGGAAGAGCTGCAGCTCATCAACAGCCTTGTCGCCGAGACCAACGGCAATATCCTCAACACGCTTTGGGATTATGGCAAGAAGAAGGTCCCTATAGAGTCAGTCCTTGATTATGCGGATAAGTCATACCAGTCCTTCCTTCTCAAGCAGTCAGTGCTCGGGAAGGACGGGGAGACCGACATCCCGCTCCCGACAGATCCTGGCGTGACCATGAAGAAGGTGGTGAACTCCGTAGCCGAGAGCAACAGCAAGATCACGGCCGATCAGGATGCATCCTATGTTTGGTATGACCACTCAGATGCATTCATGCAGGGCATCGATGCAGCAGCGGATGAGAATGGGCAGATAAGCCTTACCAGGAATATCGAGAATGGCCTGCCGACAGCCCATTTCCTTGATGAGGGCGTCCAGGAGGAATACCGCAGGAGCGTGAATGTCTATCGCTCGCAGCTTGCCATGGCGCTTGGGATAAGCGAGGCAGACCTGATGGGAGCTGATTATCCGGAAGCGGTAGGCGAGAATGCCGCCATAGCCTCTCCTGTGTTCTATCACGATGGCCGCTCATTCAGATGCAGGGGCAAGACCATACAGGAGTTTGTCGATACCGGCACGCCTGGAGACGGAAAGGGCGAATGGAAGGAGTTCGCCTATATCAACAATGACGGCCGTCCTACGGTAATCGGTGCAGCGCTGGCAGACGATGACCGTGACACAGCTCCTGATGGCGCTGCATTCAGCATAAGCGGAGAGAACATAAGGGACTACATCAAGCTCGATACTGAGATGGGCAGGATGGGGCCGGTGGTCAAGGGCGTAACGGTGGACCCGAGGATAGTGCAGGCTGCGAACTACACCACAAAGGATGTCTACAACATGCTCAAGGATATCCCGGAGCTCATGTCGCAGTGGCCATCCATAGGCACTGAGCTGAGAAGGCTGGAGATGGAAAGGGACAAGGGAAAGGAGGAAGGCTGATATGGCATACGGAGCTTTGACAGGTGATCTCTATTCAATGGCTATGGGCACGACCCCGGGACAGCAGGGAGGGATCAGCGTGCCTCAAGGACTGGCTTCAGGGAAGGGCTTTGAAGACGAGGATAAGAAGGAAGCCAAGCCTGCCGGCACGATAACGCCTGGACAGCTTTCCCTTGATGGAGGCAGCAGCCTTCAGGAAAGGCAGGCATCGCCTATGGCCGGCGATCAGGAGCAGCCGAAGGCGATGATGTCCGACATAGAGGCCTCCATCGCATCGGTCAGCAGCCAGTTCGCGCTGTGGTTCGGAGATCGCTACGCGTTGTCCAAAGATGAGCAGGATCTCTTTGAGGTGATGGTGTCAGGCTCGAAGGATCCTGTGGATACAGCCGGAAGGTATGTCGCATCCCTTGCCCTCTCGAAGAAGACGGGCATGACCATCTATGAGGTATATCCGCGCCTGGATGCGATCTCCGAGTACTTCACAGGCGAGACGTACAGGCCCAATGACGCCACGTTCGCGCAGAAGGCCACTGCGTCATTTGAAGCCATCAACATCTCTAACCTCAAGGGGCAGTGGATGAGGATCGTGAAGGAGAAGGGCTTTGATGACCCGAAGGCGATTGCGCTTGAGAATGAGATCTTCCAGCGGGAGGAGGCGATAGGCGGCATACAGAACGCCATCCCTACAGGCTTTTGGGACCGTGTCGCAAGCGGAGTCCTCGGCTCTCTCGGCTATACGGCAGAGGGCATAAAGTACGGCGCTGCAGTGTCTGTCGGAACCGCGGCCGTAACCTCTCATATGGTCGCAGGAGTCGCTGCTGCCAATCCTATCGCAGGCCTTGCCGCAGCATCATCTGCGGCTCTCTATGCTGCGTTCTCGGGAGCAGTCGCCTCATTCCAGCGCACAGGCGAGCTTGCTGAATACGACACCTTCTGGGATATGATGCATATGACCGATGCTGAAGGCAGCCTTATGCACAGGGATGTTGCCGCGGCCACGTTCTATGCAGGCCTCAACAGGAATATCACAGGCTTCCTGGAGACGATGGTGGATGGCGTCATATCGAAGGGCGTCAGCTCTTTCGCCCCTGCTGTGCTCCAGCGCTTCGGCGTCCCGAACCTCACGGTGAAGGTGCTTGCGGATAGGGGCGTATCAGGGCTATCGTCACGCCTTGCGTATGCCGGTATGGACTGGCTGGCAGGAGGCCTCAATGAGGGCTTCCTCCAGGAAGGGCCCGAGCAGCTCGCTACCGCGGTCCTCAATGCCGCATACGTCAAGACTGTGGGAGGAGCTCCTGATCTATCCCTGAAGCAGCTTGCCTCCGATTATTTCCATTCATCGTTCGAGGGCATGCTTGTAGGCCTTGCGTATGGGGGCCTCGGCGTGTCGCAGTCGATGAGCAGGTACAATGAGCTGTCGCTTGATCTCAGGAGGGAAGCCAATGCCACGCCAAGCCTTGAGACCTATATGGACAGGACCGATGCAAAGAAGCCTGAGGATGTAAGCCAGGCGGATTTTGACAGCGCGCGTGAGCGGATATTCAATGCCGCCAGGAAGCAGCAGGCGGAATGGCAGGCCGAACGCTTCGGAGGCACGGTGCTCGAATCAGAGGAGATCTCGCAGGAGGAGCTCTATACGACAGCCAACCCCGAGACAGGCGAGGAGGAAGGCATCGTCCCTGATGGCAGCATCTACCGCAATCCCGATGACAAGACGCTCTTTACCGAGACGAGGAAGGAGAACGGCAGGACATATGTCTATGCAGGGGACCCGAACAGCAAGGCGGCCTATGGCTATGCAGAGCTCTCAACCGATGGCGATACCCTCACTGTCGAGAGCGTCAAGGTCCGTCCGGGATATGAGGGCATAAGGGAGGAGCTTGTAAGGAAGGCGATCTCTGAAGAGAGGACCGGGGAGAGCGCGATCTCCTGGGAGCCGAGGACAGAGGGGCTCAAGTCTGTCCGGGACAGCCTCATCCGCAACAACCCGAGAGGGGAGCAGGCTGGGCTGGACTATGGCGCAGACCTTTCGCTCAACCGGGACCATGATATCGAGACGCTCTCATCGGCAATCAGGACGGCGATGCCGAACCTCTCCAGGGAGGAGAGCGTGGTCGCCGCGCGCCTTTATTCCATTGCCGACAGGGACAATAGCCTCACAGCTCTCAATGACGGGAAGCCGGTGCAGCAGAAGGCGGACCTATCCTCGAAGTACAGAGGTGCGGCAGATGGGGCGAAGGCCATCATCTATGCAGGGAAGAATGCGGACTTCTCGACATTCTACCATGAGCTCTTCCACGTCAATGCCACGCAGCGGCCGTCAGATGCCAGGGCGCTCTCCACGGCCGTGAGCAACGCATTCAAGGATGATGCCTCAAGGACAAACCTCCAGCGCTTCATTGAGGACTCGAAGGAGATATGGGGACCGCATTTCGATTCAGATGGCATCATGAAGAGCCTTGAGGCCATCAAGGCCGATGGGGATGCGTCGACATGGAGCCGTGAGCAGTTCGAGAACCTTGCCAGGCTTGCGGAGGCATATGCCGCCGCAGAACGCTCGAAGCAGACAGCGCTTCCTGGAGCGATCAGGAATATCCTTGCAAAGATAGGCGAGTTCATGAGGAAGGTGTATCAGACCGTCAGGCAGACAGTGCCTCTGCAGAAGGAGATAATGGATGCATACGATGCGCTGATGTATACGTCGAGCGGCTCCGGTGAGGCTTCTAAGCAAGGCAATGGCATACAGCATCAATCAAGGCATGTTATCCGCATGCCTATAAGAGGGAATACTTATGAGGCCGCAATTGAGCTTGCGACAGAAGCTCATCCGCAATTCGTTCGAGACGTGGAAGACATTAGGCAGCTGGTAGATGCAGACGACTCCGATGTATCCATAAGACCAACTCTGAAATCAAGGAAAAGGTCAGATGAGAAAGTTCTCGGGGATTATGGTGGAGACTATAGTCAGAACCTGGATTATGACGGCGCAATGATCAAATTCGATAGCCTGGCGGAGGCAGAGACTGCATGGAAGAAAGTGAAGGATGCCTATGGCGACAGAATCGTAAAGGACAAGCATCTTATCACGCCGATGGGGTATGAGGATTACAAGATCAATATCAGAATGGATAATGGTTTCATCGCTGAGATTCAGTTCCTTGATAGAGATTACTTCTTCATGAAGAGAGAGCTTGGCCATGCTCTATATGAAATATCCCGCACGATAACAGAATTTAAGAAGCATGGTGTAGAAGGATTCAATGCTCTCCAAGAAGCTATAGATGCATGGAGCGCTCAAGAATATGGATTGGCAAAGATCTATGCAAGCGACAGAAAGGCTTATGAGAGCTCGGAGGCTAGGCGGAACGCTGTATCCCTGTCGATAAGGCAAGCATTGTCTTCAGCTCTATCAAGATACCAAGTCAGCTCGGAATCTGTTAGCGCTATTTCCACTATCTCCTTGCCATCCTCAGAAGGAATAAGCCTGGAGACTGGCGAAGAAGTAGTAGCTTCAATTTTGAATGGAATATCGTTGATTTCCACGAATCTAAACTTTTCAGACACATCGTCCTCCACTCAGAGTATAGACTCTCAGAGAAATGGTGGCAACCTTGTTTATCAGGATGAGCATCCGGTTGACTATTCCGGCCTGACGGAGGATGAGGTCAGGAAGAAGGAAGAGGCCGTATCTGCAGACCAGCGCTACTACGATGGCGATGAGACGGCCCTTGATGACCTTGCCGATGACTTCATCGATGATGCCGAGGCTATCCAGGAAGC
>CALXLT010000028.1 GCA_944389275.1 uncultured Spirochaetaceae bacterium | reverse complement strand
CCGTGCCGTCAGGGAGCATCCCGTAGAAGCTCTCAATCTCCTCGTTCCAGGGGCCCTTCGTCCTGAGCGCGATCCTCTCGCCGCCGAGGGCGGTGAGGAAGGAGTCGACGCTGCCTTCCCCTCCGTCAGCCACCGGGATTGAGACCACGGTGCACTCCGGGTGGTAGTGGAGGATCCTCTCCTTCATGATTGAGATGATCCTCGCGCTCGACATCGTCCCCTTGAACGAGTCTGGGATCAATACCGCTTTCCTCATCTCAGCCTCAGACAAGGAAGAGCGAGAGGATGAATACGAAGATCATGCCGACTACACCCATGATGCCTGTCATCGCGGACTGCGTCTTGTATCCATCTTCCATCTCGATATGCCCGAACTTCGTGACGACCCAGAAGTAGGAGTCGTTAGCATGCGATACAGTCATCGCGCCTGCCGCGATAGCCATGACGGTGAGCGTTCCGGCCATCGGCGTCGTGAGCCCGAGAAGGGACATCATCGAGCCTGGATCCGTGATCATGCCCATGATGCCTGCTGTTGTCGTGAGCGCGACCGTGGATGAGCCCTGCGCTGTCTTGAGGATAGCGGACACGATGAACGGGAAGAAGATACCGACCTTCGCGAGCACCGCCGCGTGCTCCTGCATGTATCCCACGAAGCCAGCTTCGGATATGACCTTCCCGAGAACTCCGCCCGCGGCTGTGATGAAGAGTATCGGGCCCACCGTCTTGAGAGTCTCGTCGACTATGGAGTAGAAGTCCTTCATCTGATGCCTCTGGGCGAGAAGGATGACACCGAAGACCGTTCCGATCGCCAGAGCTATGATAGGCGTTCCGATGAATGTGCAAAGCGTTGCGAACGCGCCTGTCCAGCCAGCCATCGATGAGATCGAGCCGAGGGCCATGCAGATTATAGGGATGATGATCGGGGAGAGGGCCATGAAGCCTCCTGGAAGCTTTCCGAAGCTCTTGAGGAGCTTCTCATACTCTTCCTGGCTTACCTCGTTCTTGTCTTCCGATGTCTTTACCCTATTGCCGATATAGTTGGCGTAGATATTCGCCACGATAAGGCATGGTATGGACACGAGCGCGCCGATCCCCATGACGAGAAGGAGATGGTCCCCGACTCCAAGAGAGCTAGCCGCCGCAATCGGGCCCGGGGTTGGCGGGATGAACACGTGTGAGGTGTAGAGTCCCGCGGAGAGCGCCACGGTAAGGGCTACCGATGAATAGCCGGTCCTCTTCTGCAGGGCGCTTCTGATAGGATCGAGGATAACGAATCCGGAGTCGCAGAATACAGGTATCGATACGACCCAGCCCATGAGCTCGACAGCTATGTCAGGATGCTTCCTGCCGACAAGGCGCACGACCATCTCCGCGAGCTTCAGCGCTCCACCTGTCTTCTCGAGGATGGTGCCGATGAGTGCTCCGAGTATGATGACGATTCCGATGCTGCTGAACGTGCCGGAGAATCCCGCTCCGATCATGTTCGGGATGTTCGCGAGAGGAATGCCAACGACGATGGCGAGTATGAGCGAGATGCCCATGAGCGCTATGAACGGATGCAGCTTGAACTTGCTGATCGCGACGATCATCACTACGATAGCGATGATGAAAGAGATAATCAGACCGATACCTGACATATTTCTTTCCTCCTTTTGGATTGTATTATAATTAGGCAAATGTTAATTGTGTGTAAAAAATGATGGCTGTAACATCAAATCCGGGGATTTTGCCGCAAGATGGTGTTACTTGTAACAAAGAGGAGGGTCGCATGGCGTTGGTCCAGCTTGATTTCGAGAGCCAGTATCTCAATTCGAACACGACTGTGGGAATCATCCTCCCCGATAGGCCCCGTGAGGTGGACGCGGCGTCCTTCTATGGCAGCGGTGGTAAGTACAGGGTCCTCTGGCTGCTGCACGGGACATACGGGGACTGGAGCGACTGGGTGCGGAAGAGCATGATCGAGCTGTACGCGTCGGAGCTTGACCTTATATGCGTGATGCCGAGCGCCCTCAACTCAGACTACGCTTCCTGGCCGTCGTTCGCCCTCGGCTATGATATGGCGTCACATCTTGTAAAGGAGCTGATGCCTCTCGTGCAGAACTGGTTCCCGGCCTCCGCTAGAAGGGAGGACAACTTCATCGCGGGGCTATCGATGGGAGGGCTTGGCGCCCTCTCTTACATCCTCCGATACCCGGAGCTCTTCTCCTCAGGCGCCATCCTCTCCGCTTGCCCCGCCCGTGCTGATAGCTGGGATTGGGATGGAAGCCATCCGGAGAGGCGGAACAGCGTCTGCAACGGGCGCTTCGTGAACCAGGTCGCCAACGCGGGCGGGAAGGACGCATATATAAAGGAGAATGATCTTTATTCAATGATCTTCCGGATGGCCCAGGACGGGACCCTGCCGCCGCTCTTTCTTGAGTGCGGGACAGATGACGCCATCTTCTACGATGATTTCCGCGCTTTACACGACGAGGCGGGGAAGAAAGACCTTCCCATTGTCTTCAGGGAAAGGGAAGGCTATGGCCACGAATGGAGGCTATGGGATCTCGCAATACAGGACGCCCTTGCCTTCTTCGGCCTTCAGTCGAAGAAGTAGAGCATCGCCGGCAGCGCCGCGAGGGAGGCGGGGAACCTGAATGACATGGCTATGTATCCATAGGCGTCGAGACTGAAATAATCATCCCTTGAGTCATCGAACACAAGGAACTGCGGATAGATCGTCGCTCCGGCCGTTATGCCCACGGTCCTCTCCGTTCCGAAGAAATATGAGAAGGAGGCGTCAGCGCCAAGTCCTATGCCGACAGAGGGCTCAACGATGCCCATATCCACGGCAATGGCGGGGCCCGCGAGGAGATTGATCGACGCTGAGTCGCTTATGCGGAATTCCAGGCCAAGGCCTCCTATGAAGCCGGAGGCGAACGTGAAGTCATTCCTGTGGTTGAGGCCGAACGCGAAGTCCCCATGCACTCCGCCTCCGATACCCACGCTCTCATTGATCGAGGCGTAGTATGAATAGCCGGCATTGAATCCGAAGAGCGCGGTATTGTCCTTCATGGAATACCCTCCGGTGATGCCCATCGTCGCTATATCGCTATCGGCGAAGGCCGGTGTCGCGATCAGTGTCATTATGGCTAAGGTGGTAAGTAGCTTTCTCATGCCACTATTCTACACGCTGCGGCGAGGATGTGGAGAGGGGGCAGTCATGAGAGGAAGAACATCGCGATCAGTGCCGTGATTATTCCCGAGAAAGAGAGCGCTATGCTGCTTATCGCCCCGATATCCTCACCAAGCTCAAGGGCCTTCGATGTCCCGACGACATGGCTCGCGGTCCCGATAGCCACTCCCTGCGCGATGCGGCTCCTCACGCGGAATATCCTGATCATGAAAGGCGCGAGGATGTTTCCAGCGACTCCCGTGAAGAGGAGGGCGGTGACGGTGATGGACCTTATCCCTCCAAGCGTCTCTGATATCGCGACGGCGATAGGCGTCGTCACGCTCTTCGGAAGCAGCGAGGATGTGAGGATGGCGTCGAGCGTGAAGAGGCGGGAGAGAAGCAGTATGGCCGCTATCGAGGCGACGCTTCCCGCCACCGTTCCCGCGAGGATCGGTATGATATGGCTGATGACGAGCTTCCTTTCCCTGTAGATCGAGTACGCGAGAAGAGCCGTGACCGGGCCGAGGAACATGTTTATGAACGCGCCGCCCTTGTTGTACGCGGAGAACGGGATGCGGAAGATGAGAATGGTGAGGATTATGATGATCTCAGCGATCAGCAGTGGATTGAATATGGCCTTCCTGGTCCTCCTGTTGAGGTAAACGCCGAACGCGTAGCTTATGAGCGTTATGGATATCCCGAAGAGGGGATTGGATATGATCGCCTCCTTCATGCTTCCCTCCTCCTCGCGATCCTCTCTGCGATCTCAACGGCCTTCGCGGCGGCGAGGAATGTCACGAAAAGCGATATCAGCGATATGATCACCACGGCGATCCACGCGGACCTGAGAGCCTCGAAGTTCTCTATGACCTCCACTCCCGCTGGAATGAAGAAGAGCGCCATGTAGCGCGAGAAGAAAGAGGCGCTTTCCGCAAGGTGCTCCTCCTTGACGATTCCCGTTCCCAGCAGAAGAAGCAGCAGGAACATCGCGATCAGTGTTCCGGGGAAATCAAAGGGAAGCATATGTGATATGGCCTCCCCTGCAAGAGTGAGTATGAACAGAAGCGAGAGCTGAAGGATTATCCTCATGGTGCGGATGATATTCCCCATGGCTCCCTTTGTCACTATCCTGTGGTACCATCTTCGCATGGATATATCAGGCCACCATGCGGACATCTACGGGAAAGAGGGGCCTCTTGTCGTTCTCAACGCGGCGGAGGGCGAGGGGGAGAAGGTCTATCGCCGGGCCTTGCCGCTCTGCTCTGGTCCTTTCACGCTTGCCGCTGTGAGCGGCCTCTCCTGGTACGATGATCTCACGCCATGGCCTGCATGGAGCTTCGCCTCCTGGGCCCCTTCCTGCAAAGGCGTTGCAGATGAGTACATAAAGGCCTTGACCGGTGAGATCGTGCCGAAAGTGATTGAGAGCGTTGGTCACAGGCCATCATCCATCTCCATAGCGGGGTACTCCCTTGCCGGCCTTTTCGCGCTTTACGCTCTTTTCCGCACGGATGTCTTTTCTACCGCGGCCAGCGTCTCAGGTTCCCTCTGGTATCCGGGATTCGCTGATTTCACGGAATCCCATGAGACAGCTGGGAAGGTTGAAGGCGTGTATCTCTCCCTCGGGGACAGGGAGGATAAGGGCGGAAGCCGTATCATGCGCACGGTCGGGGAGAGCACGGCACGCGTGGAGAGGGCCTTGAGGGAAAAGGGAATCAATACAGCCTATGAGATGAACAAGGGCGGCCATTTCTCGGATCCTGAGGGAAGATTGGCCAAGGGGATAGCCTGGGTTATCGCACAGGGCGTGGCAAGGTGATACAATTCTCGCATGCCTACGATGGATATGACGAAGGGAAGCATATTCCGCGAGCTTGTCGCGTATTCGGTCCCGCTTGTGCTCGGGAACCTCTTCCAGCTTGCCTACAATGCCGTTGATTCGATGATAGCGGGACGATTCATCGGCACGGACGCGCTTGCCGCGACGGGAATGGCCGCTCCCGTGATGAATATCCTCATACTTGGGATATCAGGCATATGCATGGGAGCCGGGGTGCTGATGAGCTCCTTCTTCGGCGCCAGGGACACGGAGAAGCTGAAGCGCGAGCTCTCGACCCTTTTAGTGTTCGGCACGGTGTTCTCAATCATCGTCGCCCTTCTTGGGATCGTCTTCGCCTATCCTCTGCTTCGCGCCATGAACGTGCCGGAGCAGATTATTGATATCACGGCGCTTTATATCCGCGTCGTGTTCCTTGGAGCTCCATTCACTTATTTCTACAACGCCCTCTCCCAGGCCCTTAAGAGCGTTGGGGATTCCAAGACCCCTCTTAAGTTCCTCATGGCGTCCTCGATCGTGAACTGCGTCTCCGATCTCTTCTTCATAGGCTGCCTTGGCTTCGGCATCATGTGCTCCGCGATGACGACGACGATCGCCCAGCTTCTCTCCGCGCTTCTATGCTTCGCGTACATCTACAGGAAGGTCCCTACGCTCAGCCTGCGGCCCCGCGAGATCAAGGTCGACAGGACGCTGCTGAGGACAACGCTCTCATATGGATCTGTCACGGCGCTGCAGCAGGCCTGCCAGCCGATAGGAAAGCTCCTTATACAGAGCGCGGTGAACACGCTTGGCGTCGCGACGATCGCGGCCTATAACGCCGTGACGAGGATAGATGACTTCGCCTTCACCCCTGAGCAGCAGATAAGCCATGGCATAACGACCTTCGTCGCCCAGAACAAGGGGGCGGGGAACACGGGAAGGATGCTCAAGGGCTTTCGCAGGGGGCTTGTCATAGAGACTGCCTACTTTCTCATCATCTGTTCCCTTGTCTTCGCGTTCAAGGAGGAGATAATGCGCCTATTCATAAGCGGGGAAGGGGCCTCTGAGGTCATCATGGAGGGAGAGCTGTACCTTTCCGTGATGTCCTTCCTCTACATCTTCCCTGCCTATACCAACGCGATACAAGGCTTCTTCCGCGGGGTGGGGAACATGAGCGTCACGCTGCTATCGACATTCATCCAGGCGTCGATGCGCGTTGTCTTCACGTTCCTGCTTGTTCCGCACATGGGCATCCATGCCATCGCCTACGCCTGCGCGATCGGCTGGGTGCTGATGCTTTTATTCGAGGTCCCGTATTACCTGGTCTACAAGCGGAAGCATCTCTCAGTGTGACTGCGTGTCGTAGTTCGCCAGGTACAGCGCCTCGTAGCCTTCGAGCTTTATGCCTATCCCTGGCTCCGCGGCCTTGCCTGTAAGGATGTCATGATAGGTTCCCATGAAGTAATCGAACCTTGCGTTCTGCGGCTCATGGGAGTAATTGAAGACCGAGAGCAGCACCTTCTCCCCCTGCCTCCGCCTTATAGCGAAGACCTTGTCGCTGTGGCTATCCCAGGTGAACACCTCCGCGTCCGGAGAGAAAAGGGGAGAGCCCGTCCTGATTCCCTCCAGCGCCTTTATCGAGGAGAAGAGCTTGTTCTCAACAGTTCCCTTCCTTCCGATCCTCCTTGCCTTCTTCCAGTCGAAGACAGGGCGGTGCAGGTATCTTGAGTCATCCTTTTTCTCGGGATCATTGACGTAATCCCTGTCGTTCAGCATCCCTATCTCATCTCCGCTGTTTATGAGAGGAAGCCCCTTGAGCGCGAAGACCGTGCCGTATATAAGGCTGAAGCGCTTTATCGCGTCTTCCACCTCCTTCTCCGTCTCCGCGCTCTCAAGCCCCACCAGTGATGCCGCGGTGCCCACGGTCCTGGCGTCCAGGGTCTTCGCATCGTAGTTGTAGATGCCGCCGCGCGCGTATGAGCCGGGGAAATCCCCAGACCAGAACCTGTACTGGAAGATCTTATGTTGCAGCGGGTCTATCCCTAGCTCCCGTTCCCTGTCCTCATCGAATCCCCATCCTATGTCATCATGGCAGCGTACGTAGTTTACGAACGCCGAGTGCTCCGGAAGCGAGAGGAAGGCCTCCGTCTGTGACTTCAGCAGCCTTATGTCCTCGGACGCCAGGGCTCCCCATATGTTCACCATCGATGACACTCCATAGAGAAGATGGCATTCAGGCTTCTCCCTTGTCCCGAAATAAGCGGCGAGCTCATTTGGAGCCATCACGACCTCTCCCTTGAGTATGGCCGCGGGCGCGACGGCTTCGAGGATGATGCGTATCATGCGCACTATGGTGTGCACGCGGGGGAGATTGCGGCAGTTCGTCCCTAGTTCCTTCCAGATATAAGGCACGGCATCGAGACGGAAGACCTCGACGCCTTTGTTCGCCCAGCTTACCATCGCCGATGCTATCGCGTTGAATACAGCCGGGTTATGGTAGTTCAGGTCCCACTGCTTGGGATAGAATGTCGATAGCACCCATCTTCCCATCTCCTCCGAGTAGATGAAGTTCCCGGGAGCTGTCTCCGGAAAGACCTGAGGGACCGTCTTCTCGTACTCGTCGGGGATGGTCCTGTCCGGGAAGGTCATGTACATGGCCTGTGCTTCCTTGTCCCCGCGCTTTGCCCTCACGGCCCATTCATGCTCATCCGAGGTGTGGTTCATCACGAAGTCCATGCAGAGGCTTATGCCGTTCGCCCTGAGCGTGTCGGCAAGCGCCTCCACATCATCCACGCTTCCGAGCCGCTCGTCGGTGTCAAGGAAATCGCTTACGGCGAATCCTCCGTCATTGTCCTTTTTCGGCGTCTTCAGGAAAGGCATGAGATGAAGATAGGTCACGCCAAGCTTCTTCAGGTAGCTGACATTGTCCGCTATGCCTTTGAATGTCCCCGCGAAGAGGCCTGTGTACATGGTCTCCGCGACCATCTGGCTTTCCAGGAACCACCTCGGGTTCCTTATCCTTCTTTCGTCAAGCTCCCGCAGCTCCGCCTTTCTCTCCGAGGCGGCCTCGGCCATCATCGTCTCGAGCGACATGAGCATATCCCTGTTGCCATACAGCTCCATATAGAGCCATTCAAGCTCGTCCTTGATAGCCTTGAATCTTTCAGGGTATGCCATGATCACCTCCGTATGTTAACCGTTTATTATAATATGTCGCAAAGTAGCACCGCGCAAGCATAAATGTTATGCTATCATCATATTGGAGGCTTTATGGCGACTATAAGGGATGTGGCTGCTGAGGCTGGGCTCAGCGTGGGTACCGTTTCAAGGATCCTCAACAACAGGGGCTATATAAGCCCGAAGGCTAGGGAGAAGGTGGAGAGCGCCATGCGCAAGCTGAAGTACCAGCCGAACGAGATCGCCAGGTCCCTCAGCCAGAGCAACTCCTCGATGGTCGGCATAATAATCCCGACGCTCCTCAACCCGTACTTCCCGACGCTTCTCAAATATCTTGACGATGAGCTTGAGGCGAGGGGCATGCAGCCTCTTGTCTTCGTCTCCGATGGGGATGATGAGAAGGAGGTCCGCTTCCTCGATAAGTGCAAGAAGAACAGGGTTTCCGGGATAATCCTCTGCTCGGGGAACTTCAAGGCTGTCCGCCTCGTTGATTACGGCGTTCCCGTCGTGTCTATCGAGAGAATGGGACTTGATGGCGCGATTTCCGTTGTCTGTGACAATTATAATGGCGGAAAGCTCGCCGCGGAGCATCTTATCAGCCGAGGATGCCGCCGCCTTGTGATGATTGCCGGAGATCAGGACGAGGCTATGCCCGCGGATGGCAGGGCCTCTGGCTTCGAGGAGATGGCTCGGATCCCGGGCGCCGAGGCGAAGATCTACCATGCGACGAGGGAGATGTTCCACGCGCAGGATTACCGAGCCCTTGTGGAGAAGGTGTTTGGCGAGAACCAGGATATGGACGGCCTCTTCTGCTCAAGCGACATAATAGCGGCCACAGCTATCCAGGAGGCCGCGAGGAGGGAGATAGCCATCCCGTCTTCCCTGAAGATCGTCGGATTCGATGACACCTGGTATTCCTCTTCCCTTACCCCGTCCCTGACCACGGTGCGCCAGCCCATAAAGGAGATGGCCATGATCGCGATCTCCTCTCTTGAGGCCGCGCTGAAGGCGGGGTCCTTCCCGTCCTCGACGATCAATCTGGATGTGTCATTGGTGGTCCGGGAAAGCACTTGATATGTTGACCGTTTGCCATATCTAGGGATAATACTGGGATCGGAGGTAGATCATGCGTATCCTTGTTATCTCAGATTTGCATAGCAACAGGCAGGCCTTGGAGGCCGTGCTGGCAAAAGAGGGCGATGTGGACTTCCTGGCGTTCGCCGGGGATGTGGTGGATTACGGCGTCGATCCTGTGTACGCTGTCGATTTCTTCCGCTCATACGGCGGCAGGGCGGCTATCGTGCGTGGCAACCATGATGACCATCTGATCAATGTGTATAGATCAGGGGAGTGGAAGCGCGTCCAGGGCGAGGAGTTCAAGTGGATACACCATAACTGCCGCCTTCTCGATGATGAGCGGGTGGCTTTCCTTGATAGCCTCCCGTACCATATCCAGTTCACCGCGGATGGCTATGACTACATCATCCAGCATCAGTATGATGATAAGTATGGCATCATAGAATCTCCTTACGCTTTCGATAATTACTGGAATGAGCACTGGAAGGGCGAGCGGAAGGGAACGCTTGGCCGCCGCATGATATTCGGCCACTCGCACAGGCAGTGCGAGCATATCCTCCAGGGCGACAGGCTCTGGCTGAATCCCGGAAGCATCTCGTACAGGCGCCCCGATGATCCTGACAAGAGCGCCCAGTATATGCTCATCGAGGATGGCGAGATCAGCTTCAGAAGCTGCCCATATGACAGGAGCGTGCAGAAGGCCGTGGCTGACAGCTATCGCGCGGATGGCGGCATGATGAGGACCGAGATACAGGATTTCATGTTCTTCTTCGGCGACGCCAAGACGTCCAGGGATCCTCTTTGATGAACGCCTTGTTATTTTTCTGTTAAACGTTTGCTTTTGATAAATATTTGTGTTGACAAGTGAAAATGCGGGTTTATACTGGGTTTGGTTTTGAAAATATATCAACCGTTTAACATCTTTAGGGAGGTTTAGCATGAAAAAGCTGATGACTCTTGCATTGCTTGCCATGATGGTTCTTTCCATGGTGTCGGCAGGTGGTTCAAAGGAGACCCAGGCTGCGGCTTCTGATGGTCCCGTGACCGTTAAGGTATGGGTAAGCAGCGGCTCTGAGGACGATAAGTACAAGGAAGTGCTCGACAGGATCGAGGCCGAGACAGGCATCGTGATCACCGATGAGTATTATCCTAAGGATGAGCTTGACCAGAAGCTCCAGGTTTCCCCGCTCGTTGGCGATACGCCAGAGCTCATAATCGCGGACTATCTCATGATCCCGTCATATTATTCCTCAGGGCTTATCCAGCCTCTCGACGAGTATATGCCTGAGGATCTCTACGCTGACTTCATCCCATCGGTCAAGGGTGAGACAAGCTATGACGGGCAGATCGTCTCAGTCGCGCAGTTCGACGCGGGCATGGCGCTCTGGGCAAACAAGTCAATGCTTGAGAACGCCGGCGTGAGGATCCCGGAGAGCTGGGAGGACGCGTGGACGAAGGAGGAGTTCGAGGATGCCCTTGAGAAGCTTCAGGAGAGCGGCGTTCCATATCCTCTCTATATCCGCCAGAACAAGCCGGCGTCGCTTTACTTCCAGTACATGCCGTTCCTTGCCTCCTTCGGTGGTTCCTATCTCGATGAGGACACGATGCTCACGGCAGGCGCCCTTGACAGCGAAGGCACGGTGGCAGCTTTCGAGTATCTCCAGTGGATGGTTGACCAGGATTATATCAACGGCGCGTGCGACTATGAGAACGGCTTCTATGAGAGGAAGGAAAGCGCCCTTGCCCTCCTTGGGCACTGGAAGTATGCCGATCATGTGAACTTCCTCGGCGATGACGCGATCCTCATCCCTTGCCCGGATCTCGGCGGCGGAGTGTTCAGCTGCTCCGGCTCCACGGTTTGGGCGATGACGACAGCCGCCGCGGACAACGGCAAGGCCGAGGCCGCATGGACGATCCTCGAGAAGGCCCTTGAGCCAGAGAACATCCTGACTGTAACTGACTTCAACGGCGCTATCCCTTCAAGGGTCTCCGTGATGGATCAGGTGGAGAACCTGCAGGAGGGAGGAAGGCTGTATCTCTATAGGAAGCAGCTTGAGGACGGCATCTCAGTGCTCCGCCCGCTGACCCCGGCTCATATGACGATCTACAACGCGATGCAGTCGGTATACAGCGATGTGATCGGAGGCGCCGATCCTTACACGGCTCTCCACAACGCGTCGCAGGAGATCGATGAGGTAATCGTCGACAACGGCTGGAATAGCTGATCGCTGCATGAAGCCGCAGGGGATGATGCCTTTGCGGCTTCTTGCTTCTTAAGGAGGAGAGAATGAAGAAGAGTGGACTCCGCAGGGATCAGGCGCGCGTCGCGTGGCTTTTCTCGGCCCCAGCCCTGGTGCTGATCTCGCTGTTCATATTGCTGCCTTTCCTGATGTCCCTTGTCTATTCGTTCACGGATAAGATGCTCGTGATGCGTCCGGGAAGGGAGGTCGGGTTCGTTGGCTTGGAGAATTTCGTGAAGGTCTTCACCAACGGCACGACAAGGCAATCTTTCGTCAATACAGGGCTTTATGCCATCATGGTTGTCCCTGCCGTGGTCGTTCTTGGAACGATACTCGCGGTGTTCGTCAACAGGCCCATAAGGAGCGTGAAGGTATTCCGCGCTATCTATTTCAGTCCGCAGGTCGTCACGATGACCGTCGTCGCTGTCGTATGGTCGTTCATCTTCTCGCCGGGATCGACGGGTATAATGAACTCGCTTCTTGGACTCTTCGGCATAGAGCCGCAGACATGGCTCCAGGATCCGGATCTCGCCCTCAGCTGCCTGGCCGTGATGTACATCTGGCAGACTCTCGGGCTGGAGATGCTCATAATCCTCGGCGGCCTGCAGTATATCCCCGGAGAGCTCTATGAGGCCTGCATGCTCGATGGCTGCGGCGCCGTCAAGCGCTTCTGGTATGTCACCGTCCCGCTTCTCCGCAACACGATGGTTTATGTTCTCGTGTCGGTGACCATCAACACGCTCAAGCTCTTCACGCAGGTGTATGTCCTGACCAATGGAGGCCCGAGCAATTCAACTGTCTCGGTCGTCTACCAGCTTTATAAGGTAGGATTCCTGAATAATCAGCAGGGCTACTCTTCTGCCATAGCGGTGGTGTTCTTCCTCATAGTGCTCGCCATCTCGCTTCTGCAGAACTATCTGATGAGGGAGAAATGATATGCAGGCGATGTCAGCAGCAAGAACAAGAACACTGAAGATCGTGAGCATGGTCCTGTACGTACTGGTCGCATGCGTCTTCGTTCTTCCTATACTCTATATGTTCGTGTCGTCATTCAAGACCGACACGCAGATCGTCAGTGACATGTCCACGGTGAAGGCCTTCCTTCCCACGGGTGAGCTGAGCTTCTCAAACTATTCGACGATAATGGTCGAGGGACAGTTCTGGAGATTCTTCAAGAACTCCGCCTTGATAGCGGTGCTGAACGTTGGCATAGAGATCGTCGTCAACGCCATGATCGGCTACGCCCTGGGCATGCTTGCCTTCAAGGGCAAGGGGCTCATCATATCGCTTGTCATAGCGCTTGCCGTTGTCCCTACCGAGTCCGTGATAATCAACAAGTTCATCGTCGTGAACTCCATGGGGCTGATGAACACGATCTGGGGCCTGGCTATCCCGTCAGCGGGATATCCTATGTTCATATTCCTCTTCTACAACCACTTCAAGGGCATGCCCATGGAGCTTGTGGAGGCGGCTGTCGTGGATGGCGAGAAGTACTCCGGTGTGTTCTGGAAGATCATGATGCCCCTCTCGAAGCCGATAGTCGCGACCGTCGCCATCATGGGATTCATAAGGATATGGGGAGACGTGCTTTGGCCGACCCTCGTCACTAGGGATGAGACCTGGAGGACGCTGCCTCTCGCACTCCGCGCTCTCTCGACGGATGTCTACGTGTTCTGGGGGCAGATATTCGCGTTCTCATCGCTGATGACGCTTCCTGTCCTGATACTGTTCCTCATGTTCCAGAAGCAGTTCATCCAGTCTCTCACGATGACCGGGATAAAGGGGTAGTTTTAAAGGTGATATCAATATAGATATTCCTTAATAGGAATTATTTATATTGTTTATAATATATGACGGCTGTGGATTCCAAAGCGATGAAGCAGCCTGTATCATAAAGAGGTAATATGAAGGTCCTTAGCTTCGGAGAGATACTTTGGGATATCAATGGGGATAAGCGCACGCTTGGCGGGGCTCCCTTGAATGTAGCCGGCCATGTGCATAGGCTTGGCGGGGATAGCCTCATCGTGAGCGCGGTGGGAGATGATGAGCTTGGTCATCTGACGCTCTCTGCTATCGATGAGCTTGGCGTGGACAGGAGCCTCGTTCGCCTTTCCTCCGATCCCACGGGAGTCGCGATGGTGCGCCTTGACGATGGCATACCTTCATACTCCTTCAACGATCCCGCGGCCTGGGATGATATAAGGCTTGATGATGCGGCTCTGTCCGCCATCTCCTCGACGCGCCTTGACGCCGTGGTCTATGGCACCCTCGCCGCGAGGCATGGCGCGACGCGCTCCGCCCTTATCTCCCTTCTGGACGCGGCTGATTCCGCTGAGTTCTTCTTTGACGTGAACATCCGCCTGTCTTTCTATTCGGACAGCGTCATACGCACAGGCCTTGAACGCTCGACGATACTGAAGATGAACGATGACGAGGTCCCGGTCGTAGCCGCTGCGATAGGGTGCTCTGAGAGAGATATCATCAGGGCCCTCTTCGCTTTCCCTCGACTGGGAAGGATCCTCATCACTCGCGGCAAGGATGGATCATACTGCTATACAAGGGATGGCCGCTCGATCCATGCGGGGACGGGGGACGTGAAGGCTATTGACACAGTCGGAGCCGGTGACAGCCTATCCGCGGCGTTCCTGTATTTTCTCTCTGCAGGGTGCGGGGAGGAAGAGGCCCTTCGCAAGGCATCGCTCCTTGCCGATTATGTCGTCACGAGGCCAGGGGCCATCCCTGAATACGATGAGAGCATAAGGAAAATGCTTGGAATCTGTTGATGTGGATGGCCCGAGGTGATATCATCTCGGAGAATTTCCGCATCAGCTTGACATGTATCTGCGTTGTCAGATATCATACGCTTCTGCGGGCCGCATGACGGCTGTTGAAGAAATAAAGACCATAGGTCAGGAGAATACAGATGGCTAGTTCAAAGAAGAAAGGTCCAGTAGAGAAGATTGCCCTTCAGTGCACTGAGTGCAAGCAGAAGAACTACACAACCGAGAAGAATCGCCGCAATACGCCTAACAAGCTTGAGCTTATGAAGTATTGCCCGTTCGAGCACAAGCACACTCTGCATCGCGAGACCAAGATAAAGTAATCACGTATTCGGGGTGCGAGCAGGTCAGTAGCTCCAACGGCTAGAGCACTGGTCTCCAAAACCGGGTGTTGTAGGTTCGAATCCTACCTGGCCTGCTGACACCCCGAAACAATGAGGGAAAGCAATGAAGAAGATCGCAAGATATTTCAAGGAGTGCTGGCTTGAGATGAAGAAGGTGTCCTGGCCTAACAGGCAGGTTGTCCTTCACTCCACATGGATCGTAATCATCTCCACGATAGTCTTTGCCGTCGTGCTTGGCGTCGTTGATATCGTCCTGGGCCTCGGCCTTGATCTGATATTCTAGGAGCTAAGATGGCTAAAGGCTGGTACGTAGTCCATACCTACACAGGTTATGAGCAGAAGATCGAGAGAACGATCAACAAGCTGAGAAGCATTGATGGCGAGTTCGCCGCGTACTGCACCGGCGTGAGCGTGCCGATGGAGAAGGTGCTCGTCATAAATGACAAGGGCGAGAAGAAGGAAGAGATGAAGAAGGTCCTTCCTGGATACATCCTCGTCGAGCTTGACCTGCCTGAGAATACCTGGAGGACGGTGACTGCGAAGATCGCGAGGATCACGGGAGTAACGGGATTCCTCACAGCCGACAAGACGGGAAAGAATCCTCCCAAGCCGCTTACCCAGAGAGAGCATAGCGATATCCTGCGCCGCACAGGCGAGATGCCGGAAGAGAAGGTGTTCCGCCCGAAGCAGGATTTCGAGAAGGGCGAGGAGGTCAAGGTCATATCCGGACCGTTCGCATCCTTCAATGGAACGATCGATGATATCGATCTCGCGAAAGGCAGGCTTCGCCTTTCCGTCCAGATATTCGGTCGCTCAACGCCTGTCGAGGTTGATTTCTCGCAGGTCGAGAAGGTCCTGGTATAACCCAGGGCCATCGGTTTTTTACAATATAGCTTAGAATCTCCCTTGGCTTGCCAAGGTGGGAGCTCTTCGTTGAAGAGCGTTAATACCAGCGCGGAGTCCGGAATATCGGTCAGCTCAGACCAGACTCCATGCGTAAGGAGAAGGAAATGGCAAAGAAGAAGGTTACTGCGGTAATCAAGCTGCAGTGCCCTGCGCAGAAGGCCACGCCAGCACCACCGATCGGGCCGGCACTTGGACCTCATGGCGTAAGTGCACCTCAGTTCGTCCAGCAGTTCAATGACAAGACAAAGAACTACGAGCCTGGACTCATCCTCCCTGTTATCATCACGGTTTATCAGGACAAGAGCTTCACGTTCATCCTGAAGACCCCTCCGGCAGCGGTCCTCATCAAGAAGGCCCTCGGCATCCAGACAGCATCCGGCACGCCTAACAAGACGAAGGTCGGCAAGCTCACGGACGCCCAGCTTACGGAAATCGCCCAGACAAAGCTTGAGGATCTCAACGCCAACGATATCGAGGCTGCTAAGAGAATCATTGCTGGTACGGCCCGCTCAATGGGTGTAGAGGTGGAGAAGTAAGATGAAGAGAGGCAAGAAATATCAGGAAGCTGTCAAGAAGTTCGACAGGACGAAGCAGTATTCCCTCGTTGAGGCTGCACAGATCGTAAAGGATTGCGCTTACGCTTCCTTCACCGAGACTGTCGAGGTGTCTGTCTCCCTTTCCCTCAAGAAGAGCCAGTCCGTAAGGGACACGGTGGTCCTTCCTAACCAGTTCATGGCTGAGAAGAAGATCCTCGTGTTCGCCAAGGGCGACAAGGCTGAGGAGGCTAAGGCCGCAGGGGCCGCGTATGTCGGCGACACGGACCTCATCGACAAGATCAAGGGCGGCTGGATGGATTTCGACATCGCTGTCGCTACTCCTGACATGATGAAGGACGTAGGTAGGCTTGGACCTATCCTCGGAAGAAGGGGACTTATGCCTAACCCGAAGACACACACTGTCACGAACGACATCAAGGAGGCTCTCGCTGAGCTTAACAAGGGCCGCGTTGAGTTCCGCTCCGACAAGACAGGCGTTGTCCACCTCGCGGTAGGCAAGGTTGATATGGATGCAGAGAAGATCGCGGAGAACGCACAGGCTACCATCACTGAGATCATCAGGAAGAAGCCGTCTGATGCGAAGGGTGATTTCATCCTCTCTGTCTCTCTTTCCTCGACCATGGGCCCTGGGGTTCATGTGAACGCGAAGGATGCAGCGGATGCATCTGCAGCAGTGTAAGGAGCGATCATGGATAACTACAAGACACGCATAACACCTGCAAAGGAAGATGCAGTCAAGGCACTCAAGGACGAGTTCGCTGGATATGATAGCTTCATCTTCACGGACTACAGGGGCATGACTGTCCAGCAGATCACTGATCTCAGGAAGGCGCTCAGGAAGCAGGAGGCTGCTTACCGCGTCGTCAAGAACCGCTATGCGAAGATCGCCATGAAGGGTCTTGATAAGAACGGCGTCGACGATCAGATGGTCGGACCTACGGCTGTGGCCCTCATCAAGGGAGACAGCGCCAACACCGTCGCCAAGGCTCTTTTCCAGGCTGGCAAGGATGGCGTCACGCTCACGGTCAAGGGCGCTCTCATCGGCGATGACCTGATGACTGCTGACCAGGTAGAGGCACTCTCGAAGCTCCCGACCAAGCTCGAGCTCATCTCTTCCCTCATGGGAACGATGAAGGCACCGGTACAGAAGCTCGCTGCTACTCTTCTCGCTTATGTCGAGTCAAAGGGCGGGGCTCCTGCGGAATCCAACTGATACGGCCATAGTCTTCAGAGTAACCTGCTAGGCCGTTGGTAATATATTTTTCATAAGGAGAAGGTAATATGGCTACAAAGGAAGAAATCATTGAGTCAATCGCATCGATGAGCGTGATGGACGTTGCTGATCTCATCAAGATGATGGAAGAGAAGTTCGGCGTTGTCGCTGCTGCCGCTGTCGCAGCTGGCCCGGCCGCTGCTGGCGGTGAGGCTGCTCCTGCAGAGGAAGAGCAGACAGAGTTCACGGTTGTCCTCAAGAGCGTTGACGCTGCCAAGAAGATCGCATGCATCAAGGAAGTCAGGGCTGTTACAGGTCTTGGCCTCAAGGAGGCAAAGGATCTCTGCGAGAACGGCGGTACACTCAAGGAGGGCGTAAGCAAGGAGGAGGCTGCTTCCATGAAGGAGAAGCTTACTGCTGCTGGCTGTGAAATCGAGGTAAAGTAATAACGCCTTGACCTTTATTGACCTGGGCCTGATTCCGGGCCCGGGCTATGCCATCGGAGTCCCCGATGGCATAGGTGTCTATAGATGAAAAGAGAAAAATAGGTACTTCGGTGCTTTATGGAGGTACAACGAATGGCCAGCAAAGGCAAAGCCATCAAGAGAATCGACATCGGTTCTGAGCTACCGGAAGTCTGCGAACTTCCTAACCTCATAGGTATCCAGACTGAGTCGTTCAGGAATTTCCTGCAGCTCGATAAGCTCGAGAAGGGCATCAGCCCCGATCCTTCCCTTGGACTGGAGAAGGTCTTCCGCAATACATTCCCGATCGTTTCCCCTAATGAGGATATGAGGGTTGAGTATTATGGATATACCGTCGATATGGATAATATCAAATACTCTGAGTCCGAATGCAAGAAGAAGGGCAGGACCTTTGGTGTTCCTGTGAAGGCCCGTGTTGCGCTTGAGACGGTCAAGAATGGCGAGATCAAGGAGAAGGAGATCTTCTTCGGCGATTTCCCTTTGATGACAGATCGTGGTACCTTCATCATCAACGGCGCGGAGCGCGTAATAGTATCGCAGATCGTGCGCTCTCCAGGCGTTGTATTCAAGGAAGGCAAGAAGAGTGACGCCTCTTCGCTTTCGTACTCAGGCACGCTTTATCCTTATTCGGGAACGAAGCTTGAGTTCACTCTCACCAGGAAGAACGAGAAGACCGATTCCAAGAAGAACGAGGGAACGCTCGCCGCTGAGAAGAAGAAGGTCAACAACATCATCCAGGTGAACTTCGGCAAGAAGCCTTTCCTTGTCACGTTCTTCCTCCGCGTTCTCGGCCTTGACACGCGCGAGAAGATCGTCTCCTCATTCTACGGGTCGAAGGAGATCGTGATCGACGATGTCCTTTCTGAGAATGTCCTCTTCTATTCCTATAAGGACATCTACGATGAGGATGGCGAGATCAGGTTCCTCGCCGGCGAGGAGCTTGGCAACATCGAGCTCCAGGAGATCAGGGACAGGGGCATAGAGAGGATCGAGGTCGTCGATACCAACGCCCGCGATCTTGACGCTCCATCGCTCGCGGTCCTCAAGACGCTCAGGCGCGAGAGGATCTTCTGCCCGAGCTATCGCCACGAGGACTCAGAGGAGTTCCAGAACGAGTATATCGGGGCGATCGTCGAGGCCTGCAAGAACTCGCTTCCGCAGAACCTCAAGACATTCCCCGATCCAAAGCGCGTGATCAGCTACTTCCAGGAGTTCTTCCTCCACGGAAGGGGCTTCGAGCTTTCGGATATCGGCCGCTATAAGCTCAATAAGAAGTTCTATGGCATGGAGCAGGAGAAGTACATCAGCGACACGGCCCTCACCGTTGAGGATGTCGTGAACACCGTCTCCTTCCTCATCGACTTCTGCAACGGCATCATCAAGGAAGATGATATCGACGCCCTTGGAAACAGAAGGGTCCGCACCGTCGGCGAGCTTCTCGAGAACAACATAACGGACGCGTTCAACCGCATGGCCAAGGCCGCTCGCGAGAAGATGAACACCTCAGAGGATTCCGTGAAGCCCCAGGAGGTCATCTCCATCAAGCCTATCGTGGGAGCGATTAAGGAGTTCTTCGGCTCATCGCAGCTCTCGCAGTTCATGGATCAGGTCAACCCGCTCGCTGAGCTTACCCATAAGAGGCGTGTGTCCGCGCTCGGTCCTAAGGGTGGCCTCTCAAGGTCTTCCGCCCGCGCTATCTACGAGGTCCGTGACGTACATTACACCCATTATGGAAGGATCTGCCCGATCGAGACCCCTGAAGGCTCGAACATCGGCCTTATCCTCTCGCTTGCCAACTACGCGCGCATCAACGAGCATGGCTTCATCGAGACTCCTTACAGGCGTGTCAGGAACGGCATCGTCACCAATGAGGTCGAGTACCTCGACGCCAATGACGAGGAGAAGTACTATATCGCGCAGGGCAACGCGAAGATCGATGCCGATGGCCACTTCCTTGAGAAGGAAGTCTCCGTCCGCCACTATGGCGATTACGGCGTGGCTTCTCCTGAGGAGATCTCATGGATGGATGTATCCCCGCGTCAGGTAGTATCTGTCGCGACATCGCTTATCCCGTTCCTCGAGCATGACGACGCGAACCGCGCCCTCATGGGCTCGAACATGCAGCGCCAGGCCGTGCCTCTCGTATTCCCGGAGGCTCCGAGGGTAGGAACAGGCATGGAGCAGAGGACCGCGTATGACTCTGGCGTGCTTATCAAGGCGAGAAGAGCCGGGACTGTCGAGTACGCTTCCTCCACAGAGATAAGGGTCCGCCCGGATAACCCGGAGATCAAGGGTGATGTCGATAGGTACGAGGTGCATAAGTTCGAGAGGACCAACCAGGATTCCTGCCTCAACCAGAAGCCGATCGTGAATGTCGGTGACCATGTCGATGAGGGCGATGTCCTTGCCGACGGCCCGGCCACGCAGAACGGCGAGCTTGCCCTTGGCCGCAACATCCTTGTAGGATTCGTGCCTTGGAATGGCTATAACTACGAGGACGCCGTCCTCATCTCCGAGCGTGTGGTCAGGGAGGATATCTACACCTCCATACATATCAAGGAGTTCTCCATCGATATAAGGGAGACGAAGCTTGGACCGGAGAAGCTCACAAGGGATATCCCGAACACGAGCGACAAGCTTCTTGAGCACCTGGACAGCGAGGGTATCGTCTGCATAGGCACATATGTGCGCCCGGGTGACATCCTTGTCGGAAAGGTCACTCCGAAGAGTGAGGCTGACACGACCCCTGAGGTCAAGCTCCTCAACTCCATCTTCGGCGAGAAGGCGAAGGAGGTAAGGGACTCCTCCCTCAAGGTTCCTCATGGCACCGAGGGCACTGTCATCGATATCCAGCGCCTCAGGAAGAGCGACAAGGATGAGCTCCAGCCAGGCGTCGAGCAGACGATAAAGGTGCTCATCGCAACCAAGAGGAAGCTCAAGCAGGGCGATAAGATGGCAGGAAGGCACGGAAACAAGGGTGTCGTGTCCAGGGTCCTTCCTGAAGAGGATATGCCTTACATGGAAGATGGCACTCCGCTTGATGTCTGCCTCAACCCGCTTGGCGTTCCATCCCGAATGAACATCGGACAGCTGATGGAGACACAGCTCGGATGGGCCGCCGTGAAGAATGACAAGTGGTACAAGACCCCTGTCTTCCAGTCCGCGTCGATGGAGCAGATCGAGCATGAGATGGAGGAGGCCGGGCTTCCGAAGAACAGCAAGACGAAGCTCTATGATGGCCGCACGGGAATACCGTTCGTGAACGATGTCTTCTGCGGATACATCTACTACCTCAAGCTGCATCACCTTGTCGATGACAAGATGCATGCCCGCTCTACAGGTCCTTACTCGCTGGTCACGCAGCAGCCTCTCGGTGGAAAGGCCATGTTCGGCGGCCAGAGGCTCGGAGAGATGGAGGTCTGGGCATTCGAGGCGTATGGCGCCGCGAACACGCTCCAGGAGCTCCTTACCATCAAGTCCGATGATATGAAGGGCCGTGTCCAGATCTATGAGTCCATAGTGAAGGGCGAGCCGACCGAGACCGTGTCGATGCCTGAGGCATTCAATGTCCTTGTCCAGGAGATAAGGGGCCTTGCCCTTGATATCTCCGTCTATGACGAGAACGGAAAGCAGGTTCCGCTTACCGAGAGGGATGAGGAGCTTATCGCAAAGAGAGAGAAGGGAACTCTCTAAGGAGAAGGTGATGAAGGAAATACAGGATTTCAGCTCGATAAGGATAAAGCTTGCTTCCCCTGAGCAGATTCTCGCATGGTCATATGGCGAGGTTAAGAAGCCTGAGACCATCAATTACCGCTCTCTCCGCCCGGAGAGGGATGGGCTATTCTGCGAGCGCATATTCGGTACGACCAAGGCCTGGGAGTGCTGGTGCGGCAAGTTCAAGTCCAATAGATACAAGGGCGTCGTCTGCGATCGCTGCGGCGTTGAGGTCACCGATACCAAGGTCCGCCGTGAGCGCATAGGGCACATCACCCTTGCCGCTCCGGTAGCCCATATCTGGTTCTATCGCTCGACACCTTCCATCATGAGCTATCTTCTCGACATCAAGAGATCTGAGCTCATGGAGATACTTTCCTATGAGAAGTATGTCGTGACCGATGCTGGCCAGGACACCGATCTGAGGAAGTACCAGGTGCTCGATGAGGATGAGTACTATGCGGCTCTCGATAAGTATGGTGACACGTTCAAGGCTGGCATGGGCGCCGAGGCTATCTATGACCTGCTGAAGGGACTTGACCTCGAGGCTCTTTCCGAGGAGCTCAGGGCACAGCTCGCGCAGAAGGAAGAGGCGAACAACAAGATCGACAACAAGCTTCTTTCCCGCATCCGCTACTGTGAGGAGTTCTTATCGTCCGGCAACCGCCCTGAATGGATGATCCTCAAGGTCATCCCTGTCATCCCGCCAGACCTTCGCCCGATGGTCCAGCTTGATGGCGGACGCTTCGCCACGACAGACCTCAACGAGCTTTACAGGCGTGTCATCAACCGCAACAACCGCCTTGACAGGCTTATCAAGATACAGGCTCCTGATATCATCATCCGCAACGAGAAGAGGATGCTTCAGGAAGCCGTCGATTCCCTCTTCGATAATTCGAAGACGGCCAATCCTACAAAGGGCAGCAGCAAGCGTGACCTCAAGTCGCTCTCCGATGTCCTCAAGGGCAAGCAGGGAAGGTTCCGCCAGAACCTGCTTGGAAAGCGCGTAGACTATTCCGGCCGTTCCGTTATCGTCGTCGGTCCTGAGCTCAGGATGCATCAGTGCGGAGTCCCGTCAAAGATGGCTCTCGAGCTCTTCAAGCCATTCATCATGCGCCGCCTCGTGCAGAACGATGTCGCGCAGAACATAAAGAGGGCCAAGATGCTTGTCGAGCAGGAGGCCCCGGAGGTATGGGGAGTCCTTGATGAGGTTGTCAAGGAGCACCCGGTTATGCTCAACAGAGCTCCTACGCTCCACCGCCTTGGTATCCAGGCATTCGAGCCTGTGCTTGTCGAGGGCAAGGCCCTTAAGCTCCATCCTCTCGTGTGTCACGCGTTCAACGCTGACTTCGATGGAGACCAGATGGCCATCCATGTGCCTCTCACGCAGGCCGCGCAGCTTGAGTGCTGGACGCTCATGCTCTCGACCACGAACCTGCTTGACCCTGCGAACGGCAAGCCTATAGCGTTCCCGTCCCAGGACATGGTCCTCGGCATCTTCTATCTCACGAAGGAGATGACGGATCTCGATCCGAACAGGAAGATCAAGCACTTCGAGTCAATCGCTGAGATCGAGGCCGCTATCGACGCGGGCTCCGTAAGCTATAACGAGAGCGCGTATTACCGCCTGAAGAAGGGCCTCGAGGTCATATACGAGGATGGAAGAAGGGAGATCGCCGACGGCAAGAAGTGGATCCTCACGACACCTGGAAGGATCATATTCAACTCCGCGATCCCTGAGGGGCTGCCGTATCAGAACTACTGCCTTGGCGATAAGCAGCTGAGGAAGGTGATAGGCGAGACCATCAAGCACAACAAGCCATCCGTGGCCGTTGAGCTTCTTGACTCTGTCAAGGATCTCGGATTCAAGTACGCGACGCTCTTCGGCGCGACGATCGGCCTTTCGGATATGGTCGTCCCGGAGAAGAAGGCCGAGCTCATCGATGTCGCGAACGAGAGGCAGTCTGTCGTCTTCAAGCAGTTCCACGATGGCCAGATCACCCAGGAAGAGAGATACAACAGGGTCATCGAGGTCTGGACGGAGACCAACGAGGAGCTTACGGATATGCTCATGGATGAGCTCAAGAAGAGCCAGCATGGGTTCAATCCTCTCTACCTCATGGTCGAGTCAGGCGCTAGAGGATCGAAGAACCAGATCAGGCAGCTGGGCGGCATGAGAGGACTCATGGCCAAGCCTAACGGCAAGATCATCGAGCTTCCTATCAAGTCGAACTTCAAGGAAGGACTTTCGATCATGGAGTTCTTCATCTCGTCCAACGGCGCTAGAAAGGGTCTTACCGACACGGCCCTCAAGACCGCTAAGGCCGGATACCTTACCCGTAAGCTTGTCGATGTCGCTCAGGATGTCGTCGTCAGCGAGGAGGATTGCCATACCATCAACGGCATCTGGACATCCGCTGTCAAGGACGGAGACACCATCGTCGAGTCCCTCGCTTCCCGCATCGCTGGCTCATGCCCTGTCGAGGACGTGCTTCATCCGTTCCTCAAGGATGAGAACGGCAAGCCTGTCGTCCTCGCGAAGGCCAATGAGGAGATCTCTGACGAGAGCGCGGAGGCGATCGAGAAGGCCGGCGTCGAGAGCGTGCTGCTCCGCACCGTCCTTACCTGTGAGGCTGAGCATGGCGTCTGCCGCAAGTGCTATGGCCGCAACCTTGCCACAAACCGCTCTGTCGAGATCGGCGAGGCTGTCGGAATCATCGCGGCGCAGTCAATCGGCCAGCCTGGAACGCAGCTTACGATGCGTACATTCCACGTTGGAGGCACCGCATCGACATCAACCAAGGAGAATAAGCTATCGTTCAGCTATCCTGTCATCATCCGCGGCCTGAAGGGCCTCGTGATAACTGACAGCAGCGGCAAGAAGCTTTTCCCGAGGAAGGGACACATCACCGTATCGAAGGTGTATCAGGAGATCACAGGGCTGTACGATGAGCTCCTTGTCGAGGATGGAAAGCCTGTCGCGAAGGGCTATCCTATCTACAAGAGGGGCGGCGAGGCCGTGATGGCCGAGGATAACGGAAGGCTGTATCATCTTCCTTCCGATTCCGGCGACCGCGTGTTCGTCGTGGCGTCCCCCGCGGAGTATCCTGTACCGGCTGGCTCCGAGCTCTCCGTGTACGAGGGCGAGGTCGTCCCTGCTGACGAGGCCATCATCACGTTCGACCCGTTCAGCGAGCCTATCATCGCGGAGGCTTCCGGAGTGGTTGAGGAGATGAATGACTTCGTCGAGGACAAGTCCTACAGGCGCGTGTTCAACGAGGCTGGAGACACCGAGATGATCGTTGTGCCATCAGCCCAGCTCGGCGCGTTCCGCCCGGCAGTGCTGGTCCGCACCGATTCCGGCGAGTTCAACAGCTACCAGATCCCTGGCGGCGCATACATGGTCGTCAAGGAGAGGGGGCAGAGGATCGAGGCCGGAGATATCATCGCCAAGGTCTCCAAGGACAGCACGACCACGAAGGATATCGCTGGAGGTCTTCCGCAGGTCGACTCGCTCTTCGAGGCACGCCACGGAAAGGTCGCGTCATCGAACAAGATCAACCCGATCATCCTCGCGCGTGTCACTGGAACGGTCGAGAGCGTGCAGGCGTCCTCCAACGCCAATAGCGGCTCCACGATCGTCACGATCCGCGACGCGTTCGGTGCCCTGCACCCGCATAAGGTATACACGAAGGACGCTCTCCTTCTTGTCAGGGAAGGCGATGAGGTCAAGGCCGGCGAGCCGCTGTGCGACGAGCCTGTCACCTCCCGTGAGGTCCTTGATGTCCTTGGTGAGAACGCCGTTCTCTCCTTCCTGGTCAACGAGATCCAGAAGGTCTATAGGATGCAGGGAGTTGAGATCAACGAGAAGCATCTCGGCATCATAATCCGCCAGATGCTCCGCAAGGTCGAGATCCTCAGGGCTGGAGACACGCAGTTCGTCAAGATGCAGAAGGTCGACAAGAACCTCTTCGACCGCGTCAACGAGGAAGCCAAGAGGGAGGGAAGGACACCGGCTATCGCGCGTCCTGTGCTGCAGGGTGTTTCAGACGCGGCCCTTTCCGTTGATTCCTTCATCTCCGCGGCGTCATTCCTCTCTACCACGCGCGTCTTGACTAATGCGGCCATTGCTGGTAAAAAGGATGAGCTCAGGGGCCTCAAGGAAAACGTCATAATCGGTCACCTCATTCCTGCCGGAACAGGCATGAAGAGGTACAGGAACGTGCGTCTTGAGGAGGATGAGAAGCTTCTCGAGCTCCAGAAGGAAGTCGACAGGGCGAGGGCGGAAAGAAAGTCCGCGGAGCCTATCGATGATCTGGATATCGAGGATCTAGGTGATATGAAGACAGTGGGAGCTTCTGTCGATATCGACGAAGGTCTGGAAGACGAGTGAGTGCCTGTCGGCACTCGCTTGTGGGCTTTCGCCCGGCAAGCTCATGCTGACCACTGTTGGAAATAGATGTGCCGCTTGTGCGGCATAGATCCCTTGGTGTGAGACAAGCGGATCATAATTCAAGGAGCGTATCGTAAGATGCCTACTATTAATCAGCTGATCAGAAAGGGCAGGAAGAGCGCTAAGGGAAAGACGAAGTCCCCAGCTCTCCAGGGATGCCCTCAGAAGAGAGGAGTATGCACAAGGGTAATGACTGTTACCCCTAAGAAGCCTAACTCCGCTCTCAGGAAGGTCGCACGTGTGCGCCTTTCAAACGGAATCGAAGTAACCGCATACATCCCAGGTATCGGGCACAATCTTCAGGAGCACTCTGTCGTCCTCATCAGGGGCGGAAGAGTCAAGGACCTTCCAGGCGTAAGGTACCACATCATCCGCGGAACCAAGGATACCCTCGGCGTTGCCGATAGGAAGAGGTCCCGCTCTAAGTACGGCGCCAAGAAGCCAAAGGCCTGATAGGGAGGCGAGTTTATGTCAAGAGATAGAAAAGCCCCTAAGAGGACCGTATCCCCGGATGCGATCTACCATAGCACGGTTGTCGAGAAGTTCATCTGCCGCATGATGGTCGATGGAAAGAAGAGCATCTCCACAAGGATCCTCTACACTGCCATGAAGAACATCGCAGAGAAGAGCGGACAGGATGCTCTCGAGGTATTCACGAAGGCTGTTGACAATGTGAAGCCTCTTGTCGAGGTCAAGTCAAGGCGCGTTGGCGGAGCGACCTATCAGGTCCCTGTTGAGATCAGGGAGGAGAGAAGGGAAGCCCTCGCGATGCGCTGGATCATCGCGGCAGCACGCGCAAGGAACGGGAAGTGCATGAGCGACAAGCTCGCTGATGAGCTTCTTGACGCGTTCAACTCAACAGGTGCGGCATTCAAGAAGAAGGAAGACACGCACAGGATGGCGGACGCGAACAAGGCATTCAGCCACTTCCGCTTCTGATCCTTTCGCTAAAGGAAAGCCTCCGCTTCGGTGGAGGCTTTTTCCATGATATAGTATTCCCATGATTCCTGATTACGATGATTACTATTCGCTCACGGGCTACGCCAGGCGCTTTGTCCGCAATCCCATGAGGGAGATAGATGGCTGGCTCTCGCAGAAGTCCACCATCGCGGCTATCGCTGACTGGGAGATGCGCAACGGCAACGAGCATTTCCGCTCGGACCAGATCCCTTTCCTTTTCGAGAGGGTGGAGAAGGATGAGGTGGTGACCATAGAGGATCTTGTCGCCATGACAGCATGCCAGGGCATCGCGCTTGACGGGGAGGAGGTCATCGCCGATATAGATATATTCAACGATTTCGTGGCCTTCCTCACCGCGCGCGGAGTGAATGTCTAGGCGTTGAGAGCCTCTTTGATTGCCTTCGCCAGCTGATCCGGGCAGCTTGTGCCTTTGAATCCGCATTTCGTGCCTTCAAGGCGTGCCGCGATATCCTCGGCCTTCATGCCTTCGCAGAGCTGTCCTATGCCTTTCAGGTTGCCATTGCATCCGCCCTGGAACGAGAGGTTATGGATGCATCCGTTATCATCAAGGTCGAAATCGATAAGCCTTGAGCATGTGCCATGTGTCTTGTATGTTTCGTGTCTCATCGGAGATGAATATAATTGCTAAGGGCAGGTATGGACAAGTGGAGATAATCAGATATAGCCGCGAGTGGGATGGGAAGATAGCGGCCCTTTTCAGGGATACGATAGCCCGTACATGCTCAAAGGATTATACGGAAGGGGAGGTCCGGGCCTGGATATCCTCATCGTTCTCCGGGGCCTTCAGCGCGAGATGGGCAGATAGCTATACCCTCCTCGCGGTGGATGGCGACGCCCTTCTTGGCTTCGGCAACGCGGATGGAAGCTATATAGACTGCCTTTATGTCGATTGCAGCCATCAGGGAAAGGGCGTCGGTGGAAAGCTTCTGGCGGCGCTGGAGGCGCACGCGGAGCCACCATACTCCGTGTACGCGTCTATAACGGCGCTTTCCTTCTTTGCCTCAAAGGGCTATAGGGCAGTGCGCGGGAACATAGCCGAGAGGGAAGGGGAGAGGCTACGCAATTACCTTCTATCAAAGCCCTGATGCCGCTTTTGCGGCGTGTTTCTCCCCCTTTTACGCTATATATAGCGAAAGATGGCTTATCCTCGCGTGTCCCGCGGGCCCGATGCCCCATGCTTCAAGGCCATCTAACTCCTTTTGCTGTTTTGCTTTAGAAAGCTGTTGACAAAGCTTCACCGTTTCTTTATATTGGTCAAGGTGTCTGACCCTGTCCCTATGCGGACGGCCAGCAACAGAGCCAAACCGATTGCTTCTTGCGATAAGGTGGTTCCGGAAGATAGGTCTTTATACTATATGACTCTATTGTCGTCAGGCTAGGATCTGCCGACCTCTGGAAACCTCTTGATACCGAAGCGATCAGTATTTGTCTCGAATCATATAAAGGCATGGGCCTTTATTGGATATCTTTGTTTTTGCGGCAATGCCGCAAGGAGGAACTGATGGCTAAGGAAAAGTTTGAGAGAACGAAGCCACACGTAAACGTAGGTACGATTGGTCACGTCGACCACGGCAAGACCACCCTTACCGCAGCAATCACGATGCATTGTGCGAAGCTGTTCGGTGACAAGGCCCTTGCTTATGATGCAATCGATAATGCACCAGAAGAGAAGGCACGCGGAATCACCATCAACACAAGGCATGTTGAGTATCAGTCACCAAACAGGCACTATGCCCACGTTGACTGCCCGGGACACGCTGACTACATCAAGAACATGATCACCGGCGCTGCGCAGATGGATGGAGCTATCATCGTAGTAGCTGCAACAGATGGCGCTATGGCACAGACAAGGGAGCACCTTCTCCTTGCTCGCCAGGTTGGCGTACCTGCAATCATCGTCTTCATCAACAAGTGCGATCAGGTTGACGATCCAGAGCTCGTTGACCTCGTTGAGGAGGAGATGAGGGATCTTCTTACTGAGTATGGCTTCGACGGCGCTAACGCTCCTGTCATCAGAGGCTCTGCATATCAGGCAATGACGAACCCGGACGACCCAGAGGCCACGAAGTGCATCGACGAGCTTCTCGAGGCTATGGACACATACATCCCGCTTCCGGAGAGAGCTGTTGATCAGCCGTTCCTCATGCCTATCGAGGATATCTTCTCCATCTCTGGCCGTGGCACTGTTGTCACAGGTAGGGTTGAGAAGGGTGTTGTCCACGTCAACGACCCAGTTCAGATCGTTGGTATCAAGCCGACTCAGAACACTGTCGTCACAGGCGTTGAGATGTTCAACAAGATCCTTGATGAGGGCCAGGCTGGCGATAACATCGGTGCTCTCCTCAGGGGCGTCGACAAGAAGGAAGTTGTCCGCGGACAGGTTCTTGCAAAGCCAAATTCAATCACGCCTCATCAGAAGTTCATGGGAACTGTCTACGTACTCTCCAAGGAAGAGGGCGGAAGGCACTCACCGTTCTTCGATGGCTACAGGCCTCAGTTCTATTTCAGGACGACCGATATCACAGGTACTGTCCACCTTCCAGCTGGCAAGGAAATGGTCATGCCTGGCGATCACACTGAGATCAATGTCGAGCTGATCCATCCTGTCGCTATGGACAAGGGACTCCGCTTCGCTATCCGCGAGGGTGGTAGGACTGTTGCTTCTGGCCAGGTAACTGAGATCACAGAGTAAGCAAACCCGTCTTGCTGGGCTCAAGCCCAGCAGGACATTAGATTTTTGGAGATTTTTGAAAATGGCAAATGAAAGAATCCGGGTTAAGCTGAGGGGATTTGACGTTGAGCTTGTGGAGCAGAGCTCCAGGGCTATCGTCCAGACAGTTGTGAAGGCGGGCGCTAAGGTTTCCGGCCCAGTACCTCTCCCGACTCGTATCAACAAGTATACTGTCCTCAGGTCGCCACATGTAAACAAGAAGGCACGTGAGCAGTTCG
>CALXLT010000027.1 GCA_944389275.1 uncultured Spirochaetaceae bacterium | reverse complement strand
AGGGCCCTGCTCTTCTTCTTTCAGCACTCTGCTTTCTCTAGATTCCAAGGAACGGAATGATCTTCTCCGCGTCCTTGTATCCTTTATCGTACAGCCTCATGATATCCTCATCCCTGTGCTTCAGCGTTGTGACGCCGCAGGTGTCATCCGGGGCTATCACAAGGAGCTTTCCCTCCTTCTCATATCTTTCCATGCCCCTGATCTGGCTGTTGTATGTCTCAGCCCTCATCAGCATAGCTTTCCCTGCTTCCGGGTAACGCTTGGAAAGCGTATTGCCGATCCATCTATCCTTCTCAGGATCCCTGACGAAATCTCTCGGCTTCGTGAGTATCACGATGACCTTGTCAGCTCCCATGCTGAAGGCCTTCTCATATGGTATCGGATCCGAGATGCCGCCATCGTAGTAGAGCTTTCCATTGAACTCTATCGGCTTGCATGCCACAGGAAGGGCTGCCGTCGCCTCAAGTACCTTCAGATCACCTACCTTTATCGAGTTCTTCTCAAGATATTCCGGCTTCCCTGTATGGGCATTCGTCGCTACGAAGACCATATCGGAAGGGGAGCGGAGAAAGGTCTCTGCATCGAATGGATCCTCGCATCCTGGAAGGGAGAGATCCTCATAGATGTATTTGAGATTCATGAACGTTCCGCGCGTCAGGAATGGCCAGAGTCCCATATACTGCCTGCGCTTAGGATAGACAGTGAAGTATCTCAGTACCCTTCCTCGCTGTCTTGCAAAGTACGTGGCGAGATCCGCAGCTCCAGCGGATACACCGATGCCAAGGTCTATCGGATAGAGATCATTGTCCATCAGATAGTCATATATCCCAGCGCCGTAAACGGCCCTCATCCCGCCGCCGACGTCGATAAGCGCAGTTCTCATAGCCTGATTCTAGCCATTTGGAATATCATTGTACATGTACTATCATGGATGTATGCAGATTGCATTGCTCTTCATAATACCATTCATAGGCACCGCGCTTGGTGCATCAGGGGTCCTGTTCCTTAAGAACGGGCTAGGCAAGAGGACGGAGAAGGCTGTGCTGGGCTTTGCCTCAGGGGTTATGATTGCAGCCTCTGTCTGGTCGCTTCTTCTTCCTGCAATAGAGTCATCATCGTACTATACGGCGGCATCTGGCTTCCTTCTGGGTATAGCGTTCCTTCTCCTTATTGATTACCTGACACCGCATCTTCATGCCCTGGCATCCGATCCGGAGGGAAGACCTTCATCGCTTTCCCGCTCGGCGCTTCTCATGCTTTCAGTGACGATCCACAACATTCCCGAGGGCATGGCCGTAGGAGCAGGTGCTGCTGTTACGGCAGCTTCCGGCGGAACGATGACATATGCATCTGCACTCGCTCTCTCCCTCGGTATAGCGCTCCAGAACTTCCCTGAAGGGATGGTTGTATCATTCCCGCTTTACAGGGAAGGAAAGAGCAGGGGAGCCGCATTCATCCAGGGTGTTATTTCAGGAGCTGTAGAGCCTGCTGGGGCGGTACTTGCATTCATCTTCGTTGGATTCGCAGGGGCTATCCTCCCGCTCTTTCTTTCGTTTGCGGCAGGAGCCATGTTCTATGTCGTAGTGGAGGAGCTGATCCCAGAGGCATCGGAGGGTGAGCACTCGAATCTGGGTACGATAGGCGCAGCGCTTGGATTTGCCGCAATGATGCTTCTTGATGGGGTATTCGCATGAAGGAAAACAGATACGACGACAAGGAGTTCTTCCTGGCATACAGCAGGATGATGCGATCTGAGAAAGGACTGGAGGGTGCAGGGGAATGGCCGGAGCTTGAGAGGCATCTTCCCGATTTCTCCGGCAAGCGGGTCCTCGATCTTGGCTGCGGATATGGCTGGCATGATGCACATGCCGTCCAGCATGGAGCTGAATACGTGCTTGCAACCGACATTTCCAGCAGGATGCTTGAGAGGGCAATGGAGATCAACAGCAATAGCGCAATCGAGTACCGCAGGGGTGCGATGGAGGATCTTGAGCTTCCCGACAGCTCCTTCGATATAGTGATAAGCTCGCTTGCATTCCATTACATCAGCGATTTCCCATCAATGGCAAGGAAGGTTCATAGATGGCTGCGTCCTGGCGGGGCATTCGTCTTCTCTGCTGAGCATCCTGTATTCACTGCAGAGGGTTCCCAGGACTGGTGCTATGGAGAGGATGGGGATATAAAGCACTTCCCGGTCGATAACTACTTCTATGAAGGCAGGAGGGATGCAGTCTTCCTTGGCCAGCATGTCGTGAAGTACCACAGAACGCTGACGACATATGTGCGCTCATTGCTCTCAGCAGGCTTCCGCATACTGGATATCGCGGAGCCTCAGCCTCCAGAATCCATGATGGAGCTGGATGGCATGAAGGATGAGATGAGAAGACCTATAATGATAATCTTCTCGGCAATTAAGGAATGAAAATCCCGATTTTCCCGTTTTGCGGGATATGAATTTAGCCAATCTTGGCAGAGAATAGTAATATGACTCCTCGGAAGATTCTGATTGTTGTTGTGATCATCGCAGCCCTTCTGGCTATTCTCATAGCAGTCTCTGGACCGCATGGGGATGCTGGGATTAAAAGCTCTGTCACGACAGTCCATAGCTCTGATATCATTGAAGGGAAGGCAGAGCCTGCCGATTATACTGAGGGCGTAGTCTATCAGGATCAGGAAGAGGAAGCTGAGGCAATCACCGAAGAGAGCTTCATGGTCAGGGACAATCTCTTCAGGGCAGAGGTCGAAGGAACGTCTGTCAGGCTCATTTATTCCGAACCTATCACAAATGAGTATGTCTCGGGATTCTTCAGCAAGGAGGACTCGAAGTACGGACTTAGAAGCGCAGGCATAACATACAGCTTCCCGGAAGAGGGTATGATGGTCGTGGAATTCCCTGAGATAGCGACTCCACGCAGGATAGCGCGGTGGATGGAGATGTGGTTCGAGGATCTTCAGTCCTATACGGGCAGATGATTATCATTCAGGGCCGTTTTCCGCTATAATCCTCTGTATATGGTCAGTGACAAGCTAGAGGCTCTTCATCTCTATAGGACGCTCTCAGAAGGGCTGGAAGGATATGCCGGCATGGAGCCTGATGCAATAGCTCCATCGGATGGATACATCGTGGACAGGAAGCATACCGTGCTTTTCATCGTTGACAGGGGCTCTGCTGTCTTCAGCACATCCTGGAGGGAGACCCCTGATTCGAGAGAGCCGCTCGCTGCTGTTACTGCAGGAGAGGGCAGCTTTGTGCTTTTCCTTCCGGGAGAGCCGTTCATTGCCAAAACAGCCGATGCATCGGTACGTATGTACAGGGTGGAGTAGATGTTCTCGTCCAGAAGCGCTCATGTAAGAGGGATGGAGATCGGGGGAAAGGCCCCTGTGCGCATCCAGACAATGTATGATAGGCCATTTGGCGCAGAGAGCGTCGATGACATACTCCGCCGCATAGCTTCTCTTTCTGCTATGGGGTGCGATCTCATAAGATTCTCATTCGCATC
>CALXLT010000026.1 GCA_944389275.1 uncultured Spirochaetaceae bacterium | reverse complement strand
ATCCATCCTTTTCTTCATTAAGCTCAAGCGCGGCACCATTTGCAATTCCTGTACCATCAGAGGCCATCTTATACTTAACCTCAAAACCTGCAGGAGCTACTGCACCAGATGCACTGTAATCAGTATCAAGTGCAAATCCCTCAGTTCCGACTTCAGTAATCTCAATACCAACAATGCTATCCTTAATAACAGGGATCGCCCTTGTTGCAGCTACTGGAGTTTTCTTGAAGTTTGGAACAACATCGTCAGTTCCAAGGTAAGAAGCCCAAACAGTTATATCAGTATTCACACCATCAAGGCTTACTTCTGCAATATTGGTCTTGCTTACATCACTCTGAGAAATACCATAGTTGACTTTACTGGCAACTACTGCTGCACCTGCCTGACCATTAACCATGTTTGCAAGAACAGTAACCTTATCCGCTTTAAACTTATCTGTTGTACCAAGCCCAGTCTTATCCATGTCGTAATAGAACTTATAGTCTTCGTCTACATCAACATAGATTGAGCTGATAAGATTTTCCTTAAAATCAACCTTGTACATTGCAGCCGCAGATGTATTATCCATAGAAATCTTTACGACTACATCCTTGCCTGTAATGTCCGTTGAAAGCTGATCTGTAGCCCAATCAAGTGCAGCAAAGGAAGAAAGATCCGTAGCCTTTGTTGTTATTGTTCCAAGGGTAGCATCATAATCCTTTGCATCTACAGTCTTTGTCTCTGTTCCATTGTATGTAGCTGTTACAACAAGACCCGTCTTATTGATCTTTGCATATGGTGCATACTTATCAAGAGCAACATTTACAGAAGAATCACCATCTGTTGCAACAACAGTATAATACGTCTTCACGACATCAGCAGCTGTTGCATCAACTGTAAGCTTCTCGACCTCATATACATTTACAGGAACCTTGATAGCTGGCACAGAAACAGCGCCATTATATACGAACACAGCTTCATCAGCATTCTTTGCAAGTGGAGCCTGAGCAGCAAAGAGAGAAGAAGCCATATTCTCAACAACAACGTTTCCAGTCATATCAAAGCCAGTGAATGTAAAATCTGCTGGATCTGGAGTCTCACCAACAAGATAATCAATTTCACTCTTTGCAGTAGCTTCGATATAAGAGACATCGAGCTGGCTTGGTGTGCCAGAATTGCTAGTGCTGTTATCGCAAGCTGCAAAGCCGAAAACAACGGCAAGAGCAAGCATTGCAATCATTACTTTCTTCATTCTTCAAATCCTCCGAATTGAAACTTTGTACCATTAGGCTTCCCCCCCCCAGTACGTTTTTGTCAAGTGCTTTTTGCAGTTTTCTCAACTTTTTTGATGTTTGGTTATTGCTTGTTATCTTGTTGTATTTATGAGAGTTAATATTTTGCTCGGGTTTTTATGTAACCTTTTTCTCTCATTGTTGTTTAGGGCCCACCTTGCATTGATGGGCCTTGATGTCATTCTTCGTATGTGTAAATCAACGGTTCTTTGTCTGATCGTGTGAGCGTTATGGTTTTGTCTTGCTCTACTGTCACCATTATTGTCGCCCGTCCTAACTTGTACTTGTTGTCTGTCAGGTCTATGGATTCTTCTTTCCCTTCTTCATCCACTGCTGTAATCTCGCTCTCCCCTGGGATTATCTCTACGGCAGCTATAGACAGGTAATCCTCTGTGTTGCCTGAGGTATAGAAGTAGCCAGGATTCTTTGGCTCCTCTTCAGATGGACGCTGTGTTGTTTGAGTGTCATTGTCTTTGCTGTAGTCCAAACCGAACAATGTACATAGGTCGCAAGATGCCAATGCTGTTATGATCAGAAGCATTGCCGTTAACTTTGTGAGTCTTTTCACTTTGTATGCCCTCCTGCTTTTCAGGCTCTGATGGTTTTGGAAGGACGTCAAAGAATATGGAGCGTGAACGCAGTGAGTATCGCGTTCTCTTTCCTTTTTCCGCAAATCCAGCCTGGAATGTCCTACACTTGTGTCTGCGTGCTTTCACGCAGGGGGTTGTTGTGATCTACTATGAAAGTATTGAACTGAACTTCGAAGCAGTTGTCTCACCGTACGAGGTATTCGGGAACTTCTCGATATCGAAGCTCAAGAGGCTTTCCAACGCGTTGGGACTTCCGCATATCGGGGACTTCTTCCGCGGCTTCTGTGACACGGGCTTCAGGATCAAGGTACCGGAAGAGGAGTTCATGATATATGAGATCAAGGTGAACAGGGTCACTGCCGCGGATATGCTTCTTGAGGCCAATGGCTGCAGCACGCTCTACGGGATGGCAAGCAAGAACAATGACAGGGCCTCCAATTACTACGCTTCCCTCAATACCGACGCGGACATGACCTTATCGTATATAGTCAGCAAGCTTCCGCCGGGTTATGACATACCCGCTTTCCTTGATAGGCTTGAGGCGCAGTCGGAAAAGATCGGTCCGGAGGTCCCGATAGAACGCACTGAAGGATACTGCTATAGCGGGATGCCAAAGGCCCTCATCATAGTGCTCTGGATCATGATGCGCTTCACGGGGAGGCTTAAAAGCAACGCAAGCCCCAGGTTCTACAACATGCTGGATGGAGACATCTGCAACCCACGCGTGGCTACCCTTGAAATCTATGCGGAGAATGTGGGCTCGGCTTTTGGCTCATTCGTGCAGGCTATCGAGAAGAAGCTTCTCGTGCTCTCATTCTCCCGCACTCCAAGCCACGCTGTGGACAACTCAAAGCGCGCGATGCTTCATAGGCTTCTTTCCGCCTCCGGCAGCGAGAGCATCGAGGAGATGCTGCATTCATTTCCATCGGGGATGAGGAAATCAACAAGGAGCTTCATGATCAGCCGCACGAGGGCAATGCAGGTGAACACCCTGCTTCATATTCTCAGCTTCATGCATTTGAATCTATCAGATATTATAATCTGAAATAGGAATATATATTTTATTTTGATATTTTCATTGGATATTAGAATAAGCCCGCAGGATCTCTCCCTTGGGCTTTAGCTTAAAGCGAAAGCGGCTCGAGGTTCGCTCTCTCAATATCCTTGAAGTAACGGTATGTGCTGACCTTGAGCTCGTCGCAGGCATCCTCATCGCACACGATGATAGCCTTCGGATGGAGCTGCAACGCGGATCCTGTCCACATCTGCGACACCCCGCCTTCAACCGTATGATGGAGAGCCCTTGCCTTTGAGTGTCCGTTCACGAGGATCATCACTTCCTTAGCGTCCGTGATTGTCTTCACTCCTACAGTAAGCGCTGTTGAAGGAACCGCGGAGATATTCCCGTTGAAGAACCTTGAGTTCATGACCTTCGTGTCATACGTGAGGGACTTCTGCCTCGTGTGGGATGAGAGCGAGCTGAACGGCTCGTTGAACGCGATATGCCCATCAGCGCCTATTCCGCCCAGGAATAGATCGATACCGCCATAGCTCTTTATCTTCTCCTCATAGAGGGCGCACTCAGCCTCGACATCAGGGGCATTGCCGTTGAGCATGTTGGTGTTCTCCTCCGGGATATCCACATGGCTGAAGAAGTTCTCCTTCATGAACGTGTGGTAGCTCTGCTCATGGTCCTCGGGAAGCCCCACATACTCATCCATGTTGAATGTCACTACATTCCTGAATGAGATATACCCATTCTTGTTGAGCCTGATGAGCTCCTTGTATGTTCCTATCGGAGAGGAGCCTGTAGGAAGGCCAAGGACGAAAGGCCTTTTCTCCCCGCTTCTCTCATGTTCCTTTATCCTGCGCGCTATGTACCTCGCGGCCCAGAGCGACATCTTCTCATAATCCGGTTCGATGATAACTCTCATGATGTCTCCTTCTTTTTAGCTATTATACTCGCTTTTCCAGCCTTATGCCTCTATATACTCCGATTTCCACCGTGCCATTGGGATGGAATCCTTTCTTCTCGTAATAAGAGAGAAGCGGAGGATTCTCAGAGGAGGCGTCAAGGCGAAGATATTCCTTGCCTTCATTCTTTGCCATGCGCTCTGCTTCGCTCAGGATAAAGCTCCCGCCGTTCGTTCCTGCTCTCGCGACAAGGTTGTGGACATAGAGAGCGCTGCCGCCTTCTGGCCACCTGTCGTCGCTTTCAAGGATCACGGCGCCGCCGATGACTTTCTCCTCATCATCAGCGACAAAGAGTGTGCCTTTTCCGGCTTCCTCCTCGAAATACGGGAGAGGAAACAATGTAAGGTATCCTACATTATTCCAGGAGTTGAGCTTCTCCCTATCCATCCACTCAATTCGTTCCTTTATGATGGAGAAGAGCGCCGCGGCATCTTCCCTTGTTCCTTTCCTAAGCTTCATTTATTATCCCGCTAGCGATGACCTTATCGCCATCATAGACAACGGCGCTTTGGCCGGGAGCAACGCCGCGTACAGGGTGCAGGAACGAGACGGAGAATCCATCAGATCCCGCTCTGACATGCGCCTCATTACCTTTGTCAGTGCTCCTTATCCTCACCGTATAGATCCTGTCATCAAAGTAATCCTCGCTTACGAATACGGTTTTCACGGCTTTCAGGCCTGAAAATGCGCTTTTTGAGGCGATTGAGACTACTACGGTGTTGCTCTCAGGAATAATCCGCGTGACATACAAAGGCTCTGGATAAGCTATGCCCAGCCCCTTGCGCTGCCCGATGGTGTAATGCCAGTAGCCATCATGCTCGCCAAGGACAGTGCCATCATCCAAAACGATCCTGCCCTTCTTGTCGCTGAGCATCAACAGATCCGAATAATCACCGCCATAGAAGTCCTGGCTCTCGGCGCTTCCTTTCTCGTGGTATCCCAACGCCTCGTCCAGCGCCCGTATCTCACCCTTGGTATACTCCCCAAGAGGGAACAGGGTCTTTGAAAGCTGCCCCTGAGAAAGGCGCGACAGGAAGTAGGCCTGATCCTTCTTCGTATCCTTGGCACGCCAAAGCTCGTATCGTCCGCTCTTATCGTTATGGACGATGCGGGCATAATGCCCTGTCACGAAATAATCAAAGTCCAAAAGCTCTGACGCACGTTCGAGCATTGCGCCAAACTTCACGCGGCTGTTGCACATGACGCATGGATTTGGCGTGCGGCCCGAGATGTACTCAGCGCGGAAGACCTCCAGAACCTCACGCTCAAACACCGATGAGCAGTCTATAACGGTATGCCTTATGCCAAGATCCGAGCAGACGCGGTCTATACGCGCAAGATCCTCGCTCTTATCCTTGCAATAGCAGGATGTGCTGGATACCGGAGCAGGATATGGGGAATCCGGGCGCCATATAAGCATGGTGACCCCCTCGACATCATAGCCCTGCCTCTTCAGCAGGTATGCAGCGACGGAGGAATCTATCCCTCCGGACATCCCTACGAGAACCTTCATGCTGTGATTCTAGCTGAAACGCATATGAGCGTACAGTGATGGCATCCATGATATCTGGAGGAGTTCTTCCTTAGAGTTGGCAAAAAAGCGGACTTAGAGAGTATATACTATTAGGAGAAGCCCATTTGTCTTCTCCTGAAGGAGGAATCCATATGGGGTTCATGAACAAGGAACAGGCGAGGGCAGCCATCTCCTCCCTCACGCTCTGGGACGACAGGTTCTTCTCGAAGTGCCTGGACGGCAGCGCCGAGTGCGCGTCGCTGATGCTGAGCGTCATACTCGGCAGGGATGACCTTGAGGTCGAGAGCGCGAGGACCCAGGGGTGGAAGCAGAGCATAGACGGCCGCTCGGTGCGGTTCGACATCGCGGCACGGGGCAGCGACGGGAGCCTGTATGACATCGAGATCCAGAAGGCCGAGGAGGGAGTGGGGAGCAGGAGGGCCCGGTACTACAGCTCCATGATGGATGCCGATGCCCTGGATAAGGACACGGGGTTCAAGGAGCTGCCGGAGACCTTCGTGATCTTCATCACGCCGGGAGACGCCATAGGAGGGGGAAAGCCCCTGTACAGGATCGAGCGGACGGTGGAGGAGACGGGGAGGAGGTTCGGAGACGGGTCGCACATCGTATATGTCAGCTCATCGCTTGCGGAGAGGGACACGAGGCTTGGGATGCTGATGCACGACCTTGCGTGCGCGGACCCGAGGGAGATGCACTACAGGGAGCTCAGGGACAGGGTGAGCTACTTCAAGGAGACCAAGGAGGGAATAACGGATATGGAGAACGAGTTTGACAGGGTGCTTAAGAACGTGAGGCAAGAAAGCCTTGATGAAGGGATCGATATTGGACGGAATGAGGGGATTGAAATCGGTGTAAAGAAGAATGCCTTGCATTCTGCCCGGGCAATGATAACAGATGGAGCGCTTCCGCTATCAAAGGTCGCGGAATACTCCGGCCTCACTCTTCAGGAGGTTGAGAGCATCAAGAAGGGCATAAAGGCCTGATTGATTCCGAATCTGCAGCAGGAGGGGAAGCTCCTGCTGCAACCTGTTTCTAGGCGAATATGCTCTCTATCTCATCCTTATAGAGCTTCTGGATCTCCGCGCGCTTGACCTCCTGCTTGGCGGAAAGCTCACGGCCTACCTGGAAAGGCTTTGAGAGAAGCGCGAAGCGCGGTACCTGCTCATAAGGCTTGAAACCAGCTGAACGCGATACAAGGCGCTGGACTTCACCGTCTATGAGGTGCTTGACCTCATCAAGCTCGGTAAGCTCCGCCTTGTTTATATAAGGCACCTGGCTATCCTTGAGGAACCTCTCCACGTTCTTGGTATCTATGACGATAAGCGCTCCAAGATAGCGCCTGTCCTGTCCGACGACAACGACATTCTCGATATACTCGCTGGACTTGAGAGCGTTCTCGATAGGCACGGGCTCTATATTCTCGCCACCGGAGAGGACAATCGTATCCTTCACGCGTCCGACTATCGCAAAATCACCACGGGCCTCGACTATGGCGAGGTCACCGGTATGGAAGAAGCCATCGCTGTCAATCGCGCGCGCGGTGCGTTCAGGATCATTGAAATAGCCCTTCATGACCTGCGGCCCACGGACAAGGAGCTCTCCTTTCTGCCCTATTCCAAGCGGCTCGCCGGTCTCTGTGTCTATGATCTTCATCTCCGTGCCCTCAAAAGGCTGCATATAGCCCTGAATTGAGCGAGGATAGCGCTGCAGGCCGATAACCGGAGCTGTCTCTGTCAGGCCATAGCCATCGAGGAGCTTGATGCCGATCGCGGAGAAGAACTCCTCAACGTCACGGCTCATCGAGCCTCCACCGGAGATGCCTGTAACGAACGATGATCCAAGCTTCTCCTTGATCTGGGAGAATGCCACCTTGTCCCCGATCTTATAAAGGAGATTGAAGAATGCGTATGGGATGAACGCAGCCTTCATCCTCAGCTTGTTCGGCTTTCCGAAGCGAGGATATAGGTCATACGCCACATTCTCGTAGTGAAGCTTCCTCTTCGCGATAGCCACGAAGAATGAGAACACCTTCCTCTCTATCGGCTTCTTGTTCCTCAGGTTCTGGTAGACACCCGCCTTGACTGTCTCCCATATCCTCGGGACAGAGCAGAGGACCTCGGGATTCACGCGCTGGAAATCGGTAAGCATGACCTTGCCTATCGGCTTGGAGTACGCGATCCGGCAGCACTTATGGATTACCACATACTGGATTATGCGCTCGAAGGCGTGCCAGATAGGGAGCACGGAAAGAGCTGTCCACCCCTTCTTGAAGTCTATGATCTTATCAACGGCATGAAGCTGGTAGATGATGTTGCGATGGGAAAGCATCACACCTTTGGGAAGTCCGGTGGTGCCTGAGGTGAAGATTATGGTCGCTGTGTCCTCCTCGTCTCCGAGGGCTATCTCCCTCTCGATCTCAGCCTTCCCGCCTTCCGCGTCCAATAACGCAAGGCCCTCATCAAGAAGATCCTGGTAGAGAATGACCTCGACTTCAGCAGGCTCAGGCCTCTCTCCCTCTATGAGGACTATCCTCTCAAGGTCAGGAAGAGAAGGCTTCAGGGCCAGGATCTTGTTAAGCTGATCCTTGTTCTCGGCAAAGGCCATGCGGCACCGCGTCACGCCAAGTATGTACTCGACCTCATACGGCATGGCATCACGCCCGCGAGGGGTATCGGCAGCGCCGAGAGAGAGGATCGCGAGATCCGTGACGAACCACTCAGAGCGGTTATCGCTGATGATGCCCACGATATCGCCACGCTGCACCCCAAGATGCCTAAGAGCCAGGGCAAGCGCCCTTGATTCCCTCTGGAGCGTCGCATAGGTACGCGGAATGAAAGATCCAGCCCTGTTCTTGCCGAGCTGGACTATAGCGTCTGGATTGTCATTAACCGTCTTGTCAAAAACCTGGATGATCGTTCCGTACATTTATCTTTCCTGACACTTTATATTGCAAACGTCAAAAACAGTATTGCTTAAGACAGAAGCTGTCAATAGGAAAAGCCGGGTTTCCCCGGCTCCGCCTTACCAATGGCGCCTATCGCGCTCCCGCTCGAAATCAATCACGCGCCCTGTCCTGCCATCAAGCTCGAACTCATACTCGAACCCATCGAGATAGATGCTGCCTTCATACATGACACGCCCGTCATCCCAATCCTGACGGATCCTCATATCTTTCTCGGTAGCTCCTTCGACAAGAGAGAGGGCTATGCCCTTGGCTTCTTCGATGCTGATCGAGCTATCGCCGCGCCTTGTCTCGAGCTCCTCGCTTTTTGATACCATCGTACCGTTATCCGCGATCTCGTACTCGTACATTGTATCGCTACTGTAGAACTTCACCTTGTAGATGATATCCCCATCATCACGCTCTGCATGGACGCGGAGGTAATCGGTATCGGACTCGCTGATTCCCGAATCATCAAGGGCCATGCGGAGGGCTTCATCCTCGCTGATCTGATCCCCGGCCCTGTCCCACCAGTCAAGGTCCCAGTCAGCCTTGATGATGTCACCTGTCTCCGCATCTATATCATAGGAATACTCCCTGTCCCCGTCATAGAACTCGACTTCCCAGATTGTCCTTCCATGGTCCCTGTCACGATCGGTATGCACGAATCTCGCGTTCCTCACGCCTGAGTGATCTATCGCGATGGACTCAGCGTCCCTTGCTCCAACCGATGCGAATGCAGCGGCCCCTGCCGCTGCGATGGCTGCTGCCATGATTGCCTTTCTGAACTTATTCATTCTTCTTTCTCCTTTGATACCCCTATGCTAGCGGCCAAAGATTAAAGGAATATGAGAATCACGGGTTTTTCGGGATCCTCACGGAAAATCTGCTTCCTTCCCCTTCCCTGCTTTCAGCGCTGACGCTTCCGCCATGACACTGGGTAAGGATGCTGACTATAGGAAGCCCAAGGCCCGCGCCGCCTCCGCTTCTTGCAGGATCCGCCTGGAAGAACCTGTCCCAGATCCTCCCCATATCCTTCTCGCTTATACCTATGCCGCTATCATTGACATCTATGATAACATCTTTGCCGTCTTCTTTCACGGAAAGCCGACACCAGCCACCCTTTTTGTTGTAGTTTATCGCATTCGTGATGAGGTTGATCATTATGGCCATGAGCATGTCCTGGTCAGCGCGGGCATGGACGGATGGCTCTATCTCAGAAAGAAGCCTCACATCCTTATCCGCAGCCTTCTCCTCCATGGTCTCCAGCACGATCTGCCCAAGCTCGGAGACATCGACATCGCTGAGGATCGGCTGAAGCGTGCCCTTGTCCGAGCGCGCTATGGAAAGGAGCATGGAGATAAGCCTGGACATACGCGAGGCCTGGTTCTCTATCGCGCTTATCGACTCCTCCATCTTCTCCCTGTCATCCAGATGCGTCCTTGCGTAGCCGCACTCTGCAAGGATGACGGAGATCGGCGTCCGTAGCTCATGAGAGGCGTCATCGGAGAACTGCCTCTCCTTCTCGAAGGCCTCCTCAAGACGCGAGAGCATCCTGTCGAATGCGGCGGCCATCTGATGGATCTCCCCGTTTCCCTTTCCAAGCCCTATGCGCTTCGAAAGGTCCTTGCCGCTGGCGATCCTACCCGCGGTGATTATGACACGCTCGGCTGGCCTGAACGAGCGCGAGACGATGATGAAGCCGCCAAGGGAAGACAGGACAGCTAGAAGGGGGACGATTATGAATGCGGATATCTCCATGAACGAGAGGAACATCGACATATCCTGCACGCGCATCACGCCGCGAACCCTGATGACAGACGTCTCGGATACAGCCTGCTCCACGTCATACACATACCATGCCCCATAATCGGACTCGACCGACTCTATCATGCCACCGGTTGAAGGGACAGCTGAAAGGGAGGTTGGCACTCTGCCGAATATTATGGCGCCATCCTCATCGTATATCGAGATATACACGCCCTCATCGAATGCCTTGATATCCTCATCTATCTCGACCTCGCCATCCTCGATCTCGATATCATCAGCAGCATCATGCACGATCTCGGAGAGAAGCATGCGGCTCCGCCTCTCAACAAGGAATGAGCTTCCTGATATGAGAAGGAGGATTATCAGGGAGGCAAGCATCACCATCCACAGCGTGTACCATAGGACTATCGTCTTCTTGATGGAGAGGCTCACCTTCCCTCCTCTGAAATCATATAGCCTGAGCCGCGAATCGTATGGATGAGCTTGACGCTTTCCCCTTCATCGATCTTCTTCCTCAGGTATCTTATATAGACATCCACGACATTGGACTCCCCCTCATAGTCCCATGACCAGATATGGCTGCGGATGCTGTCACGGGAGAGTATGACGCCGGCATTGCGCATCATATACTCAAGTACCGCGAACTCCTTCGCGCTGAGATCAATCGAGCGTCCAGAGCGCGTTGCCTTATGAGAGGCCGTATCGATCACCAGGGAGCCGCAGCTGAGGATAGATGACCTAGGGCCGTTTCCCTTATGCCGGAGAAGCACGCGCAGCCTCGCCAAAAGCTCAGGGAACATGAAAGGCTTCACAAGATAATCATCAGCTCCGGAATCAAGGCCATTCACACGATCCGTAACGCCATCACGCGCAGTCAGGAGAAGTATAGGCGCATGGCCCCCTCCCGCCCTGTAACGCCTTATCACCTCTATGCCATCAAGGCCTGGCATCATTATATCAAGGACCACGACATCATATGGAGTGGCCTCAAGATATTCCAATGCGGAGATACCATCGTAAACGCTGTCCACAGCATAGCCTTCGTCCTCAAGCGTCCTTGAGATGACGGCATTCAGATCCTTCTCATCATCTGCAATCAATGCTCGCATGATTCGATTATAGCAGGAAAAGATTAGAGGAAGATTAACGACTGACAAAGCCATGAATGAGATTTTTCACTTTTTTCCTCCGAAAGTTGGCAGAAAACAGGACTTGCAGCGTATATGGTATAGGAGGAAGCAAGAATGGATACGCTAACAACGACTGAGGCCAGGCGCGCCCTTTCAGACATGACGCTCATGGACGACGCCTACTTCACCAAGTACTTCGATGGCAGCACCGAGTGCGCGTCCTTCTTGCTCTCGGTCCTATTGGGCCGCAAGGACCTGAAGGTGACCAGTGCCACTACGCAGAAGTGGATAGAGGGAGGAGACAAGCGCTCGGTGAAGCTGGACATCTACGCCAGGGACGGGAGCGGGAG
>CALXLT010000025.1 GCA_944389275.1 uncultured Spirochaetaceae bacterium | reverse complement strand
AGGATTTCTCCCTTATGTTCGGGGATTGCGGCAGGATATATTTCTTCCTGCCTGCTGAGGATCTCCTTGCACGCCGTTTTGAGAATACCTGGCTCATGCTGCAGTGCTATTGATCCCAGCAAGAGGCCCATTGAATTGAGCAGACTGGAAGACAATCAGAGCACTTGGAAAGGAAATCGATAATGAATCCGGCGTGGTCGATTCGTGGTCGATTTGGCGCTTTTTAGGCTTTTTTGAACAGGTTGTATGATAATTAATTCTTTATATTATTTAATCTTAATCGCATCAAAGGGACACATCTCATGGCAGCAGTAGCACCTTATGCACTCCCGTCTGCTGATATGTATCCTGCCGCCTTTCATCTCTAGGGCCTTCGCGGGGCATACATTCACGCACTTGAGGCAATGCCTGCACTCGCTATGGATGAATTCAGGGTAGGCCCTGCCGTCCGTGGCTATGCCGATGCGTGATAGGAGATTGGGAAGAAAGAGCGTGCGGATTGTTGTCTTCTTCCCCTCCGGGATTCTCCTGTAGTCCCTGATGATGAGATCCTCGGGGTTCAGCAGGGGATACTCCGCGTCTGTTATGCCGGGAAATCGCTTCTCGGCCTCTTCTATGATAGGAACCGAGCGATAGCCCATGATGACCGACTCTGCCTTATCTAGGGCAAGCGCGTTCTCAGAGCCCATGAGGAGCCCGACATGCCTTGGCTGCCCGTTTGTCGGTCCGGCTCCCTCCATTCCCTCTATAGCGTCTATCACGGCATAGTCCACATGGGCCTCGCGGAAGATGGAGAGGATCAGGCGCGCGAAGCTCTCAGGTGTCCTTGCCCTCAGGTGCATCGGGCTTTTCTGCAGTCCAGGTACAAGGCCGAACATGTTCTTCACGGCGCCTGTCGCGCTCATGAGCTGATGGGTCTTGAACTTTGCCGCGGATATAACGATATCGGCCTGGTCGATAGCGTCAGTCATGGGGATCCTGATGCCTTCCACCTCATGGATGCGCGTGCTTTCCCTGAAGTCGACGATCTCAGCCCCGGTTTCCTCCGCGACCTTTCTCAGTCCTGAGTTCACGGGATTGAAGCGTCCTGTCTGCATTCCCGGTGAGTCACCTGCAAGGATCCTTTTCGCTCCTTTCTCCCAAAGCAGCGTTATCAGCGCCTTGATCACCGCTGGGTGCGTGGTTATCGCTTTCTCAGGGTATGAGTCTGAGAGTATATTCGGCTTCACGAGCACTGTCTTGCCTTCCACATCAGGGAAAGCCGTGGCGTCCGCGATTCCCCGCATCGCCTCAAGGACCTTATCCTCATCATATGCATCTACATGCATGATTGCGCATCTTGTCATATCTTCCTCAGCTTTGCGACGTACAGAGGCCCTCTGCCTCCCGCTGCGTCAGGGAGGACTATCATGCCGTGATCCCTTCTCTCTCCGCCTTCGAGCTCTATCTTGATCTCCTCGGCTTCCCCCGGGTGCTTCTTCATGAACCTTGCGATGATATCCTCATCCTCGCCGCTGTTTACAGAGCAGGTGGAGTAGACGAGTATGCCTCCTTTCCTGAGCGCGAGCATGGCAGAGGCGAACATCGAGTACTGCAGGGCCTGGAGGCGCTTCGGGCGGGAGGGGGACCATATGGAGAGATGCTCCGGGCTGTTTATGACATGGCGCTCCGATGAGCATGGAGCGTCGAGGAGTATGCGGTCATACGCGTCCTTCTCATACACTCCCCATTTGGAGGCATCATGTCCCGTGATCCTTATATTTCCCCTCCAATGGGCAGGAAGCGATGATTCGAAAGCCCTCCTCATCCTTTCCCTCCTCTCCGGAGACCTGTCATTGGATGTAAGCGATCCTGTTCCCTTTAAAAGCGTCGCGATGACTATTGACTTGCCGCCAGGGGCTGCGCACATGTCGAGGATATCATCGCCTTCTGAAGGGGAGAGCTGGAGAGCCGCCTCGATGGAGGCCTTGTCCATATAATACGGAGAGACGAGACCGGCAGGGGTATCCTTGTCATCGATCTCGGAGAGCATCGCTTCCCTGAGGCTTTCCCAGCGGCCGCCCCAGATGCCCCTGTAGAAATCATCGAAGCTCAGCTTAGCCATAGCGTGACCGCGGCTCCTACTATTATCCCGAGCGCAAGTCCCGCGAGGACCTGCTTTGCAGAGTGGCCTATCATCGTCTTGAGGTTCTGCGGGGAGATCCCGCTCTCGTGGGCCGCGAATATCTCGGACCACTCATTGAGAAGCTTTGCCTGCTTCCCCGTCTCAAGGCGTACGTTCGTCGCATCGTTCATGATTATCAGGGAGATTATCACGCAGATCGCGAATAAAGGGCTTCCGAGCCCCTCCGTGATCGCTACCGATGTGGTAAGGGCAACGACAGCGGATGTGTGCGAGGAGGGCATGCCTCCTGTGGTTATGAAAAGGTACAGCCTGAAGCCTCCTCCCGTAGCTATGCTTATCAGGGGCTTGAGGATCTGTGCAGATACAAGGCCGGCTATCGCGGCGATCAATGCAGTGTTTCCCAGTAAATCCGCCATGATGAGAGCGTATCATTGCCAGCGGATAGGAGCAAGAGCATCTTTAAGCTCTTGGCGCATCCGGCTATAATCCAGCTAGGAGTCAATATGGGACAGACACTTGCCTATAAGTTATTGTCTGAGCACCTCGTGGATGGGACGCTCAGAAGCGGTGAGAGCATAAGCATACGCATCGACCACACCCTTACGCAGGACGCGACTGGAACGATGGCCTACCTTGAGTTCGAGGCCATGGACGTCGACAGGGTCCGCAATGAGCTGGCCGTGAGCTATATAGACCACAACACGATCCAGATCGGCTATGAGAACTTCGATGACCATGAGTACCTGAGGACGATCGCGGACAGGAAGGGGATAATCTTTTCCCGTCCTGGCAACGGCATCTGCCATCAGGTCAACCTTGAGCATTTCGCGCTGCCCGGAAAGACTTTGCTCGGCTCCGATTCCCATACCCCCACAGCCGGCGGCATCGGCTGCTTCGCCATAGGGGCAGGCGGGCTTGACGTGGCTCTTGCCATGGCTGGGATCCCGTTCCAGATGGTTGCGCCGCGCGTCGTGAACATAAGGCTTTCAGGAAAGCTCAGGCCCTTTGTATCGGCAAAGGACGTGATTCTTTCCGTTCTTGCCCATTTCGGCACGAAGGGCAATGTGAACACGGTCTTCGAGTACACGGGAAGCGGCGTCAGCACGCTCTCCGTCCCAGATAGGGCGACGATCGCGAACATGGGCGCTGAGTGCGGCGTCACGACATCCCTTTTCCCTTCCGATGAGAAGACAAGGGAGTTTCTGGAGAAGGAAGGCAGGGGAGAGGGCTTCAGGGCGCTCTCTGCCGATGAGGATGCCGTGTACGATGATGTGTGGGATCTTGACCTATCGTCGATCGAGCCTCTTGCGGCCTGCCCGCATAGCCCTGGGAACGTGAAGAGCGTGGGCGAGCTTGAGGGAATGAAGGTGAATCAGGTGCTGATCGGATCATGCACCAATTCAAGCTATATGGACCTGAGGAAGGCCGCAGAGATCCTCGATGGCTCCCACGTCCACCCAAGCGTTGAGCTTGGCGTTGCTCCTGGATCGAGGGATGTGCTGATGATGATTACGGAGGATGGGACGCTGGAGAAGCTCATAAAGGCCGGGGCGAGGATACTTGAGACAGCCTGCGGCTTCTGCATCGGAAGCCACCAGAGCCCAGGCACGGAGAGCGTGTCGCTCAGGACGAGCAACCGCAATTTCTACGCGCGCTCCGGAACGGCGTCCGCCTCCGTCTACCTTGTCTCTCCTGAGACCGCGGCGGCTTCCGCCATCACAGGCGTATTCACCGATCCAAGGAAATGCGGCAAGGATATCTCATCGGTGAAGATGCCTGATAGCCTTATGCACGATGACTCGATGTTCATCTATCCCACGTTCACGGCAGAGGTGAAGAGAGGGCCTAATATCGGGCAGCCTCCAAGGAACACCGCTCTTCCTGAGTCCCTACACGGACGCGCCCTGATAAAGGTCGAGGATAGGATAACCACCGATCATATCATGCCGGCCGGGGCAAGGATGAAGTACAGGTCGAATATACCTGAGTATTCCAAGTACGTGTTCGAGAGCATCGATCAGGACTTTTCCGGAAGGGCCTCCGCTGCCCGCGATAGGGGAGAGCATGGCTTCATAATCGCCAGGCAGTCATATGGCCAGGGCTCATCGCGCGAGCATGCGGCGATCTGCCCGATGTATCTTGGCATAAAGGCTGTTGTCGCTGTATCGATAGAGCGTATCCATCAGGCGAATCTCGCCAACTTCGGCATACTGCCGCTTCTTTTCGAGAACGCCGATGACTACGACAGGATAAGCGAGGGCGATGAGCTTGAGATAACAGGCACGCACGAGGCGATGGAAAGCGGATCGTTCATGCTGCATGACATAACCACTGGGGATATGATCCCTCTCCGCATATTCGCGAGCGAGGCTCAGAGGAAGACTATACTCCTCGGCGGAAGGCTCAATGAGGTGGCGCTATGAGGATAGGATCAGAGAACGGCAGGCTTATAGTCCCTTCTGTCCCCACGATCGTATATATCGAGGGCGATGGAGTGGGGCAGGAGATAACCGACAGGATGCGCTCTGTCCTCGATAGCGCTGTCAGGACGTGCTATGGGAGCGAGCGCAGGATAGACTGGGTGGAGGCCCTTGCTGGAGGCAAGGCTATTGAGAGGACAGGCACGAACCTTCCTGATGAGACGCTCTCCCTCATAAGGGAGTCGCTTGTGGCGATCAAGGGACCGCTGATGACTCCTGTCGGAAAGGGTGCGAGGAGCCTCAATGTCGCTCTCAGGCAGGCTCTCGACCTTTACGCGTGCGTCCGCCCTGTCGAGTACTTCAAGGGTGTCCCTTCACCTGTAAGGCACCCAGAGCTTGTCGATATGGTCGTATTCAGGGAGAACACCGAGGATATATATGCCGGCATCGAATGGCCATCCGGAAGCGATGAGGTCCGCCGTGTCATCGATTTCCTCTCCTCCGGGATGGGAGTGAGCAAGATACGCTTTCCCGAGACAAGCGCCATCGGCATAAAGCCAGTCTCCCCAGATGGCTCGAAGCGCCTTGTCCGCGCCGCGATCGATTATGCGATCAAAAACCGCAGGCGAAGCGTCACCTTGGTTCATAAGGGCAACATCATGAAGTTCACCGAAGGCGGCTTCCGCGCATGGGGCTATGAGACGGCGAGAGAGGAGTACGGGGCAGAGGAGAGGGATGGCAAGGTCGTGATACCAACTGAGTGGGGCGGCATCGAGATAAAGGACAATATCTGCGATGCATTCCTGCAGAATATCCTCATAAAGCCTGAGGAATATGATGTGATAGCGACGCTCAACCTGAATGGGGACTATGTCTCGGACGCGCTCGCGGCTGAGGTCGGCGGCATCGGGATAGCACCTGGCGGAAATATAAACTACCAGACAGGGCACGCTGTCTTCGAGGCCACGCACGGCACGGCCCCTGATATCGCGGGGAAGGATATCGTGAATCCGCTCTCGATGATCCTTTCCGGGGTTATGATGCTTGAGTACATAGGCTGGGGTGAGGCTGCGGCCAGGATAAGAACGGCAGTATCCTCCGCAATAGCCTCGGGACGCGTCACCCGTGACTTCGCGCGGTTGATGGAGAAGGAGGGAAGATCTGCCACGGAGCTTTCCACGACAGCCTTCACCGAAAGCCTTATCTCCCTTATTGAAGGCTGATCTCGGAAAATGACCGTATCTCGATGATCCCGGGGATATCCAGGGGCTCCGCCTCTGGATTCCTCATCCTCATCACTGTCCTGATTCCCGCATCCATCGCGCTCAGCACGCCAGCGCGTGAATCCTCGAAGGCCGCTGCATGGCATCCGCTGACGCCGATCGCGTCAAGGGCGAGGCGGAATATCGCGCCATCGGGCTTTGAAGGGATGTCATCACGCCCCGCGATTATCGCGCTTCTGCCAAAGTAGTCCAGAAGGCGGAAGCGGGGTATGTACCAATCCATGTTCATCCTTGGGGCGGAGGAGGCGATGGCTATCCTGATGCCCATATCACGGGCCTTGCTGAAGATCTCATAGGAGCCGTTCCTGAGCGTCAGCCCCCGCTCTATGCATAGCGCCTTATACAGTTCCTCCTTCCTCTCGCTCCACCTATCAGCCTCGCTGTCGGAGCATCCGGGGAGGAAGAAGCGCACCATATCCCTATCGGTCCGCCCGTTGTAGCGCGAGAACTCTTCATCGGAGAGGGCCTTGCCCCTGATCTCCAGGGATATCCTGTCCCAGCTCTCCCTGTTCTCCCTCTCGTCCTCGAAGAGCGTGCCGTTGAAGTCGAAGACTATGCCGTCAACGCTTTGCAATAGGTATGACATGGCGGGCCTCCGGGCCTGAGTATACCTGTCTTGGCCTTCCGATCTTCTGGTATGGATCGTGCCTCCATTCAAGGTAATGGGCTATCCATCCAGGCAGGCGGCCCATCGCGAAGAGGACCGTGAACATCGACACCGGGATGCCCATCATATGGAACGTGATCCCCGTATAGAAGTCGACGTTCGGATAGAGGTTCCTCTCGAGGAAGTAATCATCATGGGTGGCCCTTTCCTCAAGCTCCATGGCTATATCAAGAAGAGGATCCGAGTCTATATGGGTTCCCTTCATGACCTCGTGGCAGATGTTCTTCGCGATCCTGGCCCTCGGGTCGAATGTCTTGTATACCCTGTGCCCGAAGCCGAAGAGACGGAACGGATCATTCTTGTCCTTTGCCTTCTCGATGACCGAGCCGATGGTGAGCCCCTCGTTCTTGATTCTCGTGAGCATGTCCATCACAGCCTGGTTCGCCCCGCCGTGCTTCGAGCCCCAGAGGGCGCAGCAGCCTGCCGCGACCGATGCATAGAGGTTGGCCTCAGAGGAGCCAACGAGACGCACGGCGCTTGTTGAGCAGTTCTGCTCATGGTCCGCGTGGAGGATCAGGAGCTTGTTGAGCGCGTTGACGTGGACAGGGGAGGGGGTGTAGTTGTTCACGGTTGAATAGAACATCATGTTGAGGAAGTTCGCGCAGTAGGAATACTTGTACTCCGGCTCAACGAAGTCCAGCCCGTTCATCTGCCTGTATGTGAACGCCGCTATCGTCCTCATCTTCGAAAGCAGCCTTGTCACCGTGAGGTCCAGGTTGTCCTCAGGGTCCTTCTCGGCAAGCTCCGGGTAGAAGGCGGAGAGCGATGCGACCATGGCGGAGAGTATGCCCATCGGATGGCTGTCATGCGGATAGGCCTTGAAGAAGTCCCTCATGTTCACATGAAGCAGTGAATGGGTATTCAGCAGCTTTTGGTAGCTTATCCTCTGCTCGGCAGTCGGCAGCGAGCCCTTGATGAGCAGATACGCGACCTCGATGAAGTCGCAGTTCTCCACCAGCTCCGCGATATCATAGCCGCGGTACCTGAGGATTCCCTTCTCGCCGTTTATATAGCATATCGAGGACATGCAGGATCCGGTGTTCACGAATCCCGGATCATATGTGATATACCCTGTCTCAGCCCTGAGCCTGGTGATGTCTATCGACTTGTCGCCCATGCTGTCGGTGATTATATCGCAGTCGTATTCCTTTCCGTCTCCTAGGATTATCCTTGCTCCGTTCTTGTCTATATCCATATTGCCCTGACGCCTCCCTGGATCAGATTGTCAGGCCTTTGGCAGTACTTCCTTCGCCGAAAGCCTCTCGATTGCCTTCACGAGCACCTGCGTGCCGTTCCTGCCGTATCCCTCTGCCTTCACGGCCTTATAGAGCTCGCGCGTGAGCGCAAGGGAAGGAAGCGCAAGGCCCATCCTGTCGCTCTCCTCAACGGCTATGGTCATATCCTTGATGAAATGCTCGACCATGAAGCCCGGATCATAGTCTCCTTTCAGCACGCGTGGAGCCAGGTTGTCCAGCGTCCAGCATCCGGCGGCTCCCTTTGATATCGTCTGGACCATCTTCTCGGGATCCAGCCCCGCCGCGGCGCCATAGACAAGGGCCTCGGACACGCCTGCCATCGTTCCCGCGATAACGATCTGGTTCGCCATCTTCGTGTGCTGGCCCGCGCCGACACCTCCCATCCTCGTTATATTCCGTCCCATGGTCTGTAAATAGGGAAGGAGCGTCTGGAAGACATCCTCGTCCGCCCCGACCATTATCGAGAGAGTTCCCTCTCGGGCTCCTCTGTCACCGCCTGAGACCGGAGCGTCGGCCATAGCCGCGCCTTTCTCCCTCACCTTCTCCGCGATCGCTATATCAAGTGATGGCTTCGTTGTTGTCATGTCTACGAATATCGAGCCTTGATGCGCTCCTTCATAGAGCCCGTCCTTGCCGAGGTATACCTCTTCGACATCCTTCGGGAAGCCTACTATCGTGAATACGATATCCGCATTCTCAGCCACTTCCCTTGCCGTGCCGTACCACACCGCACCGCGCTCTATGAGCTTCTCCGCCTTCGCTTTCGTCCTTGAGTATATGCAGAGACTGTATCCTGCATCCATGAGCCTTCCGGCCATCGATGCACCCATTACGCCAAGCCCTATGAATCCTGCTTTCCTATCCATGCTGCAAGCTTATCACCAAAAGGGAAAAGGGGAAACTATACCACGAGCGCGATAATCCATTATATTTATATCCATGGATGGATTCATAAGCGATGAGGAGATCATGGATGTCTCCGACTTCTTCAAGGTGTTCGGGGATCCTACGCGGCTTCGCCTCCTGATACTGCTGGACATGAACGGGGAGATGGGCGTCGGGGCGATAGCGGATGCGCTCTCGATGAGCCAGAGCGCGATATCCCAGCAGCTCAAGGTGCTAAGGTCTTCCCGGCTCGTCAGGTTCCGCAAGGAGGGCCGCAGCTCGATCTACAGGCTCTCCGATGACCACATACACCGCATACTCAAGCTTGGGATAGAGCATTACGAGGAGCTTCTCTGATGGATATCCGGATCGTATCCGGATTCGGCATGGAAGATGAAGTCCGCTCTCTCTTCTCGGAGTATACGGATATGCTTGTCTCCATCGATCCTTCCTTCTCCATCTATCTCAGCATCCAGCACTATGATGATGAGATCAGGAGCCTTTGTGATAAGTACGGCCCTCCCTATGGACGCCTGTATCTTCTCCTTGTCGATGGCGAGGCTGCTGGATGCATAGCCCTCAGGCGCCTTTCAGATAGCGATGCTGAGCTCAAGCGGCTATACATCAGGCCGCGGTACAGGGGCCTTCATCTCTCATCGCTTCTCCTGGAGAAGATCATCCATGATGCTGAGAAGATAGGGTATAGCAGGATACTCCTCGATACCCTCCCATGCCTCGAGAGCGCTATAAGGCTCTATCTCGCGCATGGCTTTGGATTCACGGAGCGCTACAACGAGAGCCCCTCGGAAACTACCTTGTTCATGGAGCGGAGGCTCAGGGCTGAATGTGGTCAAGGATAGCGCGGAGGGGAAGGCCGACGACTGTCGTCCAGTCCCCGTCGATCCTCTCGATAAGCGTGTATCCTGTCTTCTGCAGCCTGTAGCCGCCAGCGGCACCCTGCCATTCTCCCGTAGAGAGGTAAGACTCTATCTCCTCTTCCGAAAGGGTACGGAAGATGACATCAGCCTCATCAACGATGACCTCGGGATCCCTTTCTGGGGCCTTGAGAGCAGCGGCGGAGATCACGGTCTGCGTCCGTCCGGAGAGCGTGGAAAGTATTCTCCTCGCGTCTTCCCTGTCATCAGGCTTTCCGAGAAGGCGGCCATCGATGAGCACGAGCGTGTCCGCCGCGATCGCGATAGCCTCTGGATCGTATGACGGGGATGAGAGATATGCCTCAAGCTTCCTTCCCGCGATCGCCGATACGATCGATTCAGGGGTATCTCCATCCCTTGTCTCGTCCGCGTCCGGGACGAATACGCTGACGCGGCATCCTGATGTCTCGAGAAGAGCCTTCCTGTTGGGGGAGGAGGATGCCAGCACAAGGCTTGGAACCTTCTTGCCGAAACAGAGCATGAGGCTGTCAGGCTCAGCTATCCTTTCCATTCTCCATCTCCTCGGATATCTCCATCCAGCGCTCTTCTTTCTCCGAAATCCTGGACTCGAGCTCATCTTTCTCGGCAAGAAGCTGTGATATTTTCTTCCCGTCGCTGTAGTTCTCGGGCTTCGCTATCTCCTCTTCCAGCCTTTCCTTCTCCTTTCCCAGCGCCTCGATCTCAGCCATGAGCTTCTCGCTCTCCCTCTCAAGGGCCTTGATCCTGTTCCTCCTCTGCTTCTGCTCCTCATGGGAGAGGGCAGGCTCGGCGATCCTCTCTTCCTTCTTCGCCTCCTTCGTCCTCTTGACCTTGAACCGGGCTTCCTTCTCCTCTATCTTCCATTCGAAGTAGCTGTAGTCCCCGTCGAAGAACTCAGGGCCATCTTCCGAGAGGTAGAGTATCCTCGTCGCGAGATTGCGGATGAAATGCCTGTCGTGGCTAACGAATATGACGGTCCCTCCATATGAGGCGATCGCCTTCTCCAGCATCTCCTTCGCGTTTATGTCGAGGTGGTTCGTGGGCTCGTCAAGCAGGAGGAGGTTGGACGGATGCAGGAGGATTTTCAGCAGCGCTAGCCTTGATTTCTCACCGCCGGAGAGCACCGACACCTTCTTGAACACGTCATCATCGGAGAAGAGGAACGCTCCCAGAAGATTCCTCACCCCCGGGATATCCTTGGTGTCGGCATTTCCCTCGGCTTCCTCCAGGACGCTTGCTTCCATGTCCAGCGTGTTCTCCGTGTCCTGGGCGAAATATGCCTTCTTGACCCCTGCACCATCCCTTATCTCGCCGCTGTAGTCCCTGTCAACGCCAGCGATCATCCTCAGCAGTGTTGACTTCCCGGCTCCATTGCGGCCTGTTATGGCGAGGCGCTCTCCCTTGCGGACAAGGAATGAGAAGTCGGTGTAGATCGCGTGATCCCCATATGATTTCGAGAGGTGCTCCACGGATAGCACGTCATTGCCAGAGTGCGGGGAAGGGGGGGATGTGAATGACAGCTTCTTCAGATGCGGCGGGATCTCCACCAGCTCTATCTTCTCAAGGGCCTTGATCCTTGACTGCACCTGACGGCTCTTCGTGGCCTTGTACCTGAAGCGCTCTATGAACTCCTCTGTCTTCTCTATCTCCTCTTTCTGCCTTCTGGCCCTCTTCTCAAGCTCCTTTATCTCCTCCTCGCGCCTCGCGACGTACTGTGTGTAGTTGCCCTGGTATCTTGTAAGGCGGCCATTGAAGAGCTCATAGACCTCGGTGACCATGTCATCGAGGAAGCCCTGGTCATGAGACACCAGCATCAGCCCTCCGCTGAATGACCTGAGGTATTCCTCCAGCCATACCAATGCCTCGATATCCAGATAGTTCGTGGGCTCGTCAAGAAGGAGGAAGTCCGGATCCTCCACCAGTATCCTTGCCAGCGCGATCCTCATCTGATAGCCGCCGCTGAAGGTCCTGGCGCTTCGCCCTAGGTCATCCTTGCTGAACCCAAGGCCGAAGAGTATGGATTCTATCCTCTGCTTCCTGTCGTAGTATCCTGATTGGGTGAGCGTGTCATGGCACTCGGAGAGGCGCTGGGCCGCGTCCATCGCTTCCTTTCCGCCCCTTCCTGTCCTCTCCTCAAGCTCACGCATCTCGCCAAGCATGGCGTCAAAGCGGCTGAAGCCTTCCTCCGCGGCCTCATAGACAGTGCTGTCCGGAAGCACTATGTCAGACTGTGGGAGATAGGATACCCTGGCATTCCTCGTCAGGGATATCGTCATCGAATCAGGCTTTATCGTTCCGGCTATGGCCTTGAGCAGCGTTGACTTCCCGGAGCCATTCGCGCCCGCAAGCGCTGCCCTCGATCTTTCCGAAAGCGTGAAGCCGAAATCCTTCAATAGCTCCCTGTCCCCGAAGGAGAGCGAAATATCCTGTACCTGTAGTGTTCTCATAGTCGTATGCTTGCCCATCCGATGTCTTTAGGGCTATCATTGGAAAATATCAGGAATAACGCCATTCATCAAGGAGACATAAGTGATCTGCCTTACCTTATCTGGATCTACGCTGGAGGAGAACGCCGGGCTCGTGCGCTCGAACCGGGATTATATCGATATCGCGGAGCTTCGTGTCGATCTTCTGGATGAGGAGGAGCAGAAGAGGGTAAGCCTCTTTCCCGCGATGGTCGATGTGCCTGTGATACTCACTCTCCGCCGCATCCAGGATGGCGGCAGATGCTCTCTTTCGGAGAGGCAGAGGCGCCATATCCTCATGGAGGCCCTGGAAGGGGAATTCGCGTATGTGGATATCGAGGAGGACATAAAGCGCACCGAGGTCGAGTCCAAGGCAAGGGCCAAGGGCGTGCGCATCATCAGGTCATTCCACGATTTCGAGGGCATACCGGAGGATATCTACTCACGCATATACAGGCTTTCGGAGCGCGGTGATATAGCAAAGGCCGCTGTCACGCCTCATTCGATCTCTGATGTGCTGACGCTCTTCCGCATCAGCGATGAGCTCAAGGATGTCGAGAAGATAATCATAGGCATGGGGGAGTGGGGCATCCCGACGCGCATCCTCTACCGCAGGTGCGGCTCGATGCTGACCTTCGCCTCCGATGGTGATGCCGTGGCGCCCGGGCAGATCTCCGCGAAGGAGCTCAAGACGCTCTATCATGCCGACCGCGTGACTGACCGGACTGCGATCTATGGGATCATAGGCAATCCTGTCTACCATTCCACAAGCCCGCAGATCCATAATCCCGGATTCCGCGCCATCAACTACGATGCGATATACCTTCCGTTCCTCGTGGACAATATCCGCTCGTTCTTCTCGTTGGCGGAGTACCTGAGGATGCGAGGCTTCTCCGTCACCATCCCATATAAGACGCAGGTGCTGATGTTCCTCGGCCGCATCTCAAGGGAGGTCAAGCAGATAGGATCGTGCAATACCGTTGTCCGCGTGCCTGGGATGTGGAAGGGATTCAATACCGATTACTATGGTTTCCTGTCCCCGATTCTCAAGGATATTGACAGCGGAAGGATAAAGTCCGCGCTAGTCATAGGCGCCGGAGGAGCGTCGAAGGCCATTGTCTGGGCCCTTAGGAACAGGGGGGTGAAGGTCACGATACTCAACCGCACGCTCTCTCGCGCCGCGGATATCGCGGCACTGAACCTCTGCGAGTTCGACACGCTTGAGAACGCGAGGAAATACGAGGGGACCGTGGACCTTGTCGTGCAGACGACATCCGTCGGGCTCTATCCGGACTTCGACCTGAATCCCATCGAGGGCTTCAGGTTCACGGGTCATGAGATCGTCTACGATATCATCTACAAGCCAAGGATGACGAAGCTCCTCACAGAGGCTGCGGCCGCGGGATGCACGCTGCATTATGGCGAGGAGATGCTCCTGGAGCAGGGCAAGCTGCAGTTCGAGATGTTCACAGGCTATCATTATCCGAAGGGCATAGATAGGTAAGGGATGCGATCGAGATCGGGAGGATGGCTGTCTTCCATATCTTCGCTATGTCGATATCACGGCCGCCGAGCCTGACGCATCCTTCCCTCTCGGATTTCTCCGGCCGGTCTATCAGGACGCTGCCTCCGACGAATTCCGCATATATCTTCTCCCCATGCGAGAGCGCATGCGATATCGCTCTCCTCTTCTCCTGGTAATCAAGGCCGAGGATAGCATCCTCCAGGGGCGGGGTTTCCTGGTCCTCGCTGTATATAATGCCTGAAAGGACCAGCGCCCTCCTGTACTGGTCTTCCGTCGAGAGCAGGCGGAGGCGCTTCTCGGCATTGAACGGCACGGCTCTGTACAGAGGGAGCATCCTCGGCACCCTTATCTCCTCTATGGGGATATCCTGTTCATGCTCAGGCGCCGGCCTCCCGCTTATCTTTCCAAGCACATCAAGGTCGACATCCGCAAGGAGCCTTGTCCATATATCCGCGCTCTCTGGCCTCATGATGAAGATGGAGGGGACAGGATTCGCGATTATATGCTCCTCAAGCTGCTCCCTCATCGCGTTCATCAGCCGTCCGGCCCTCTCGCTTACGGTGAGGACCACGGCATCCTCCCCGCGCACGGAACTGAGCGTCTCCTCCCAGAAGAGGATCCTTGACTTTACCGATTCCGGTATCGTCTCATCGGAGGCTTTGGCGAGGATATCTATGATCTTCTGCCCTGAAAGGCCGCAGAGAAGGGCCTTCCTTATGGACTGCTTGGTTATCATCCACTCGGAAACCGGACCTGAGCGCCTTGGCTCCGCGATCGCCTGGATCGGTATCCTGTGCCTTCCGCCCGCTATCACTGTGAAGTCCGATGATACTACAAGCGACTCCCGCTCGTTTCCCTCCCTCCGTCCGTAAAGCCGTCCTTCCTTCCTGTAGAGCATCTGCTGGCTTTCCAGGTCGAAGAATGAAAGCTCATCAAAGCCTGAAGCCTGCCTTATCAGATCCTCTGCGCTCTTCTCCTCATCGCTGCTTATCCCGCTGATGAATGCGGAAAGCTGCACGGCCGCTGCGGCCTTCGCCCGCCTTATGCTGTCTGAAGGGGAGAGTATGTACGCTATGCGTGATGAGAGGGGCAGGGAGAGGTACGCCTCAGCCCTCTCGAAGCTTCTGAAGAGCCCGAGGCGATCGAACGCGTCCTTCGCGCTCTGGACAAGACGCGCTGTCCCTGCATTATCGAGGGATGGGAAGCAGATCGCCGCAGCTTCCTCCATCTCCTTGATCTGCCCTGAGCCGGAAAGCAGCATTTCGTGGAAGCTTCCAGGGTACGTCTCGGCCTTCCCCTCCCTTCCGAGAAGGGGGTATAGGGATACGGCGTCCTCCGCCTCAGAAGATAGGAGAAGGGTATTGCCGTCATCCTTCACGAGGCCCCTTCTTATAAGCGAGGCCATCATCTCTGTGCCTATCCCTTGCCATGAGCGGGTGAGGCTGATGCAGGAAAGAGCCCTGCCTTCTTCCTCGGTGATCGCCTCAGCTATTGCCCTGTCGCCCATATCACATCCTTTCGATCGTGTAGCTATAGCCCTGCTCAGAGAGGAACTTCTGCCTGTTCTGGGCGAACTCCTCCTCTCTTGAGTACTCGGTTACGAGGGTATAGAAATGGCTGTCCTTGCTCTTTGGCCTGAGTATCCTCCCAAGCCTCTGGGCCTCCTCCTGCCTGGAGCCGAATGTCCCTGATATCTCGATAAGAACGGAGGCGTCAGGAAGGTCGATGGCGTTATTGGCCACCTTGGAGACTATCAGAACATCAAGGCTGCCATCCCTGAATCCCTGATAAAGCTCATCGCGCTTCCTGTTCGCCATGGTTCCGGTTATGAGTGGGAATCCCAGCTCTTTCTGCAGCGCCTTTAGCTGCTCGATGTACTGCCCTATTATGAGTATCCTGTCCCCCTTGTGCTTCTCCAGAAGGGCCTTCACGGCATCTGTCTTACGTGGGTTCTCCGCGGCAATCCTGAACTTCTCCCTACCTGAGGCGAGGGCATAGGGAACCTCGAGATCCTCAGGAAGCGGGATCCTCAGCTCGTGGCAGTATGCCTTCGCGATGAATCCCGCCCTTTCAAGCTCAAGCCACGGCGTGTCATAGCGCTTCGGGCCGACAAGGGAGAATACCTCGTCCTCAAGCCCATCCTCACGCACGAGCGTCGCTGTGAGGCCGAGCCTGTGGATCGCCTGAAGCTCCGCCGTGATGCGGAAGACAGGGGCTGGGAGCATATGCACCTCATCATAGATGATGAGTCCCCAGTCCTTGCTGCGGAAGAGGTCGAAGTGCCTGTATTCCTCTTCTTCCCCGCTTCTCCAGGCAAGCACCTGGTATGTGCAGATCGTTATAGGGCGTATCTCCTTCCTCTCCCCTGAGTATTCGCCTATATCCCCATCCTTGAGCTCCGTCTTCTCCAGAAGCTCCCTTTTCCACTGCCGCAGCGCCGTGATATTAGGCGTGAGTATCAATGTATGGGTGCTGAGGGACGCCATGATGAGCATGCCGACTATCGTCTTTCCTGACCCGCACGGCAGCACCATCGTGCCGAAGCCCGTGCCGCATCCGCCATCCCCTAGTAGCGATGCCGCGGCCTCCTCCTGGTAGCCGCGGGGCTGGAAGCTATCGCGGAGCCTTATCGGGAAAGGGGTTCCTTTCTTCAGCGGTATCCTGTCATCCACGGGGAAGCCCAGCTTGATCATCCTCGCCTTGAGCGTTCCACGCTGCATCCTGTCGACAAGGAAGGAGCTTCCATCGTTTGGAACGAGGAGCCCTGAAAGCGTCTTCTCGCTCCTTAATTGCAGGGCGAACACCGGGCGCCTCACTGAGAGCAAGAGATGCTCCTCATCATATTCCTCGAGGACGAAGTCCCCGTAGCGCTTCCCTTGGTCCTCTATGAAGAAGACGACGCGCTCATCAAGCTCATAGCGTGACCATCTCCGGAGCCTCGTGAGTATCTCATCGGTGCTTATGCCTGAGGATATGGCGTTCCAGAGCGAGAGCGAGGAGAGCATGTAGGTGTGCACATGCTCAGGGCTCTTAACCAGGTCTGAGAATGCCATGATATCCTCCCTGCAGCTTGCGGCCGAAGGGGAGTGGACATCCAGGAGCATCGTCCTGTCGCTCTGTATCGTCAGTGGCTTATCGCTCATAGCATCTCCGCGCGAGAAGGGCATCGGTGATAGTCAGCGCGGCCATTGCCTCGACCACGGAGACAGCGCGCGGGACTATCGATGGGTCATGGCGCCCGTGTATGGATACAACGGTATCCTCATAGCTGTCGGTTATCGTCCTCTGCTCCTTTGCAATCGATGGAGTGGGCTTGACCGCGACGCGGAAGACTATCTCGCTTCCTGTCGAGATGCCGCCGAGTATCCCTCCCGCGTTGTTCGAGAGGAACGCGGCCTTCCCGTCCCTTGCCTCCATCTGGTCATTGTTCTCGGAGCCTTTCATCCTTGCCGCGGCAAAGCCCGCCCCGAACTCTATCGCCTTGACGGCCCCTATCGAGAGCATCGCATGCGCAAGGAGAGCGTCAAGCTTGTCGAACACAGGATCCCCAAGACCGGCGGGAACACCCTGCGCACGGCACTCGATCACGCCGCCGACGCTGTCTGAATCGGCCCTGGCGTCCTCGATTGCCTTTATCATGTCCTGAAGCTCAGGGCACTCCGGTGCATAGAGCGGGGGAGGGAAAGGAGGATTCCATCCGTATCCCGTCGCCCTGATTCCGGCAACTTCTATCGCACCAGCTCCGATGACGATTCCATCCCTTCTGAGAATCTCCTTTGCAAGCGCTCCTCCGAAGACCCTTGCCGCGGTCTCCCTGCCTGATGATCTGCCGCCGCCTCTTGGGTCCCTTATCCCATATTTCCGCTGGAATGCGTAATCCGCGTGGCCTGGGCGGAAGAGATGCTCTATCTCGCTGTAATGCGATGAGATCTGGCTCGTGTTCCTTATCATGAACGCGATAGGCGTGCCTGTGGACATGCCGTTATAGACACCGGAGAGGATCTCTGCCTCGTCCTTCTCGTTCCTTGAGGTACCGAGCGATGTGCTTCCAGGCCTTCTCCTGTCCATCTCTGCCTGGATCCTGTCCATGTCTATGGGGATTCCCGCGGGATAGCCGTCCAATATGCCTCCGATCGCCTTGCCATGGGACTCACCGAAGGTCGTGAGCCTGAGTATCCTTCCGAATGTGCTAGACATAACGAGCCTCCCTGAGCAAAGCTGCCGTGCGCCTCGCCGTCTCCTCCTTGTCTCCGTAGCTTCCGAGGTCAATGACGAGATCGGCGTATTCACGATAGATCCTGTCACGCCTTTCATAGACGCGGTGGAATGATCCTTCAAGGTCATCCTTGTCAAGGAACGCGGGGATGCCGTGGCGGAGTATCACGGGAAGCATCTCCTCTTCTTTCCTCATCAGATACACGATCCTGCCGCTTCTTTTCATGAGGTCCATGAGCGGGGTGTTGTCCGCGGCTCCTCCTCCGAGTGAGAGTATGAAGCTCCCGTTGCCGCTTATGAATGAGCTGACAGCCTCCAGCTCGCGCTTCATGAAGGCTTCCTTTCCTTCCCGCCTGTAAGCGTCCCTGACGCTCTCTCCCGAAAGGGTCTCGAGCACAAGGTCATCCGCGTCACGGAACATGATGCCTGTGAGCTTGGAGACAAGCCTTGCCTGCGTTGTCTTTCCGGAGTGCTTTATGCCAACGAAGAATAATCCCGCCATAATAGGGAAATCGTATCATCTAGAGCTTATCTCATCAATCATCTTGCGGTGTCCTGTATTCAGGAACAGAGGGCACGGAGGCGCTGTTCCCGCTCTTTTCCTCCCTGGCCTTGCGGCTTTTCCTGCGCATCCTCGTCTCATATTTCTCAAGGTACTCCGCCTCAGCCCTGTTCTTTATGCTGTCGTTCTCGAACCTGTTCTCCGTGATGGTCTTCTTGAGAGCGTAGTGGAAGACGATGATCATCATGTACCAGAGGGCCGCGAGGATGAGGGGAGAGAGGGAAGGGAAGCTCAGGTCGATGCCTGCCATCTCCTCCTCGCCAGCGAGCAGCAGCTGCTGGAGGTTCTGGAAGAAGAGTATGAGGGATATCATAGCGGGGAATACCCAATACAGCCCCTGGCGGGAGAATATGAACCTGAGCGATGCGAGAAGCGACATGAATGCCAGAAGCAATGCCGTTATAGGGATTATATAGACAATCATATTCAGCCTCCGCCCTTCCTATGATAGCATATGGCTATGATTGAGTACATGGACAAAGATCTTGAGAAGGCCCTGCAGAGCCGCAGGAAGGAGAGGACGGAGGATTCCCGCGGACCCTTCTACCGCGACACTACGGCCATCATACACTCATCGCCGTTCCGCCGCCTAAAGCACAAGACGCAGGTCTTCTTCGCGCCATCGAATGACCATATCTGCACGAGGATGGAGCATGTCCTGCATGTCGCGTCGATAGCCTCTTCCATCTGCCGTCCGCTGGGGCTTGATTCGGAGCTCGCCTGGGCCATCGGCATGGGGCACGACCTGGGGCATACCCCATTCGGGCACGTAGGGGAGAGGATAATATCCAAGCTCTCGGAGGAGAGGGGGCTCGGGAAGTTCGAGCATGAGGTCAATTCCCTCCGCGTCGTGGATTTCCTGTCAGAGCATGGCAAGGGGCTCAATCTCACGTACGCCGTGCGCGATGGCATCGTATGCCATAACGGGGAGAAGCTGAGCAAGCGGATCAGGCCGACGCTGTGCATAAGGGACCTTGATGGCATCACGGAAAGGGAGGGGCTTGTGCCGGCGACCTACGAGGGAGCCATCGTCCGCTTCTCTGATTCGATCGCGTATCTCGGCCGTGACTATGAGGATGCGTACAGGCTTGGCCTTCTCAAGGGAAAGGAGCTTCCCGCGATAGTCTCCGAGCGTCTTGGAAAGACCAACGGCGCGATCATAAATACCCTTGTCCAGGATATAATCGCAGGCGCGAGCGAGGAGGATGGCATCGGGTTCTCCCATGATATCTTCGAGGCGGTGGAGGCTTTCAGCGCGTTCAATTACGAGAATATCTATCGCTCTGATATCCTCAATGGCTACACTCGCTACTTCACGAGGCTCCTGAGGCTCATCACCGATTATCTTGAGGAGCTCTACTCATCATATGGGCTGGACCAGAAGGGATATATTTCCGAGCGCAACATGCTCGCCGCGGGATTCTCCAACCATATCCAGACGATGTATCCGATGTATATGGAGAAGGAGGGAAGCGACAGGCGGATGATCATAGACTATGTGGCGGGTATGACCGACAACTTCGCGCTTGACGCCGCCAATGAGATCCTCAAGCCTGATCACCTGAATGAGGAGATAGAGCAGAACGTCACTGGCCGATGGTTCGACGCGGCTACCCGCTAGTCGCCCTTGGCTATCCTCTCGATCTCGGTTATGAACTGATCGAGGTCATCGAAGGCCCTGTAGACGGAGGCGAATCGCACGTATGCCACCCTGGACACGGGATAGAGCTGGCGGAGCGTCTCCTCTCCGACCTCCTGGCTCGTTATCGTGTTCTTGCTGCCCGCGATCCTGTAGACGCTGTCCTCGATGTTCTTGAGGATGGTGTCTATCGCCTCCTGCGATACCGCGAGCTTCTCCGTGCACTGCCTGATGCCCCTCTCGACCTTCGAGATGTCGAAAGGCTGATGCCTGCCATCCTTCTTGATGACCATGATGGGCTTTTCCTCTATCCTCTCATAGCTTGTGAAGCGGTGGCCGCATTCAAGGCATTCGCGTCTTCTCCTGATCGATGTGCCGTCCTTGTTGGACCTCGATTCAAGAACCTTGTCATTATCCTTTCCACATCTAGGGCATTGCATAGGAGAATGTTACCACAGCATATATAGGAATTGTAGAGGGAAGAGCAAAGCTTTCATCATATTTTCGATATAGCTATCTTGCTCTTGATTTGTTAATATCATAACATTCAGTTAGCATGATAACTCAGGAGTCAATATGGCCGTATCAGTCGCAGCTGCAGTGAAGACGATAATAAACAGAAGCCCTTTCATCTCGGAGATGCTCATACAGGAGGTCATCTCGTTCTCCAATCTTGCCAAGTCGATCCAGCCTAAGGTCGAGAGCCTCCATGGCGATAAGGTCAACACGGCCGCTATCGTGATGGCGATAAGGCGCTATGCTGAGGAGCTCAAGGCGTCTCAGAAGGAGATCGGCAGCGGGAAGATCGACTATGAGATACAGATGAAGACCAATATCTATGATGTGAACTTCTCCCGCGATGATTCCTTCATACCGAAGCTGCAGAAGCTGTACGGCATCGTACGCCCTGAGCAGGGCGACTTCCTGAACATAACGATGGGGACCCATGAGATAACGCTCTCTGTGAGCGAGAACCATAGGGCGGAGGTGGATGAGCTGATGAAGGACCAGCAGGTCGTGCACCGCTATTCCGATCTCGTGGCGCTCACAATCGTCTTCCATGGCGATTTCCTCCAGACTCCGGGCATCGTGTACCTAGCCATAAGGAAGCTTGCCTGGGAGAACATAAACATCATAGAGATCGTCTCCACGATGAATGTCCTCACGTTCGTCATAACAAGGGAGGACAGCCACAGGGCATATGAGGCGCTGGAGGCGTTTTTGGATGAGGAGCTGTAGGATAGTGGCGGGCGGGAAGGGGGAAGGCAAGACTTCCTTCCTTCTCTCCATCTCCTCCGGCTCTTATGGCTTCTTATCCATCCATCGCGGCTCCTGCTATTATCTTCATGAGATCCAGAGCGGGGAGGAGAGGCTCCTGATGACATCCTCGCCTTCCTTTCCTGACATGATCGGACGCTGGTATTATGATGAATCGGCCTTTGCATATGCGAATGGCTGTCTTTCCCGTGTTGAGGAGGGAACTGTCATCATAGATGAGATAGGGCGCCTTGAAGCGGATGGGAAGGGCTTCGCGCCGGGGCTGAGGGCCGTGATCTGCAAGGATGTGGACCTTATCATCTCCGTGCGTGATGAGTTCGTGCCAATCATCGTATCCTCATTTGCCCTTGCCGAGGCTGTGGTGGAGCGCATCTGAAAGAAGCAGGGTTCATCGGCAGCCCCCCCCCATCCGAATTACCCTTTGTGTGCAGCCCGGATAAGCTGCGAAGAACCCCCTGAAGGTGGAGAATGAGCCACAAACGCACCAAGTGAGCCATCTCTGCCTTCTGAGTATGAATATAAACCTATCTTTGGGGAGTTATCAAATATTTTCTTCAGCTAATTCCTTGCTTTATAGGGGGGAGCATGCCTATAAGCTTGTTCCTGCCTTTCTCCGTTCCCGTGTAGAGCGGAGCCCTTAGCGGTGCTTTCTCTAGAAGGAAATCATCATCATATTCCACTGCCGTCCCGTCAGGATACACCGCGTCCATGCCAAGGCTCCTGATGACCGCGTGCGCAGATGCTATGTCCCATGCGTAGCAGGAGAAGGCAACGCTTGCCTCTATCGAGGAGAAGACAGCTGGGGATAGCATGTGCAGGATCGTGGAGCCGAATATCCTGATCTTGCCCGTGAATGATGAGAAATCCAGATACCTGAAGGCCTTTGATCCTGTCGTGACCTGCACCACGTCATCCTTGTCCCCGGAAAGCCTTATCTCCTTCCCGTTGATCATCGGCCTCTTTCCCGGATCAAGGCGCACGAACATCTCCTCGGTGCCTATCCCGAACCTTGGTGCCGATATGTATGCCCCGACGGGCTTCCTGTCGCTATCGAGAAGCCCGAGCGATACGGCGAAGGATGGCAAGCCCTGGGAGTATACATCCGTCCCGTCGACCGGATCGAGCACGAATGTCCATTCCGCATCCCTTGACGCGTCGGTATCCTCTTCCTCGCTTATCACGGCAGCGCCGGGGAAAAGGTCATGTATCCTCCCGACAAGGCTATGGCTTATCGCCATATCAACCTCGGTAAGGACCGAGCCGTCCTTCTTGTATGTCCGTCTTACGTCCGCCTGCCTGCTGCGCGCGAATGCTCCCGCGTTCCTTACCTCGGAGGCGAGGACATCGAGCTTCTCTGGATCAAGGTTCATGGTGCTATTCTAGCGTTTGGCAATGCGCAATGCAATCAGGGCAGGGTTCACTGAAATGCTGCAATCAATTATATTAGGACGAGTGGACAGGAACATTGATGAGCTTGTCTCTGGATATCTAGGGAAAATCATGGGGCCCTCCCTCTTCTCGAAGGGCAGGGAAGGCATTGTCCGTGCCGACGGCCTGGATCTCTATCCTCTCTCATCTGCATCCAGGATGATAGAGAAGAGGCGGGGCGGGCGCGTATTCGTCATAACCGCGACCGATGAGGTGGCGGAATCCTTGGCTTCCGACCTCGGAAGCGATGATGCTGTCCGTCTCCCGTCAAGCGGCAAGCAGCTCTATTCGCAGTACACTTCCTCCTCGTCCGAGTATGAGCAGAAGAAGGCCTTGGACAGGATAAGGGCCATGAAGAGCGGCATCGTGGTCTCATCGCTACGAGCGTTCGTCTCTCCGGTCATGAGCCAGGACTCGCTGGACCGTCTCACCATACGCGTCAGGAAGGGCGATGCGTTCGAGCCGGAGAAGCTCGCCGCCCAGCTGGCGGAGGCGGGGTATTTCCGCTCATCATCCTGCTTTGAGATGGGCTCATTCTCGATCCGCGGCGAGGTCATGGATATCTTCCCGTTCTCATCCGATGAGCCTGTGAGGCTATACGCGGACTGGGACAGCATCGAGAGGATTGCCTCATTCGATCCCATGACGCAGAAGGCGCATAAGGATTTCTCCCGCGTGGATATCCCGATGATATCCGGGAGCGAGAGCCCGCTGATGACGACGATGCTCAGCTACATGCAGGAGGATGATTTCCTGATCCTTGCCGGCATGGAAAGGATCGGCACCAGCTGGAAGGCCATGCAGAACGAGGCGAAGGCCCGCTTTCGGGAGGCTTATAAGGAGAATGCGGATACCGTGCTTCCTGATAAGCTCCTGCTGCCATGGGAGAGCTTTGTCTCATCCCTCCGGTCCGCACTCTTCATCCATGACATCTCCTCTCCGGAGTATCTTCATTTCTCCGTCACCCCGTCCCGCTCGTACTTCGGCAACGTGAAGTATTTCAAGGATGATCTCTCTGCGCTCCTGAAGAACGGCTGGAACGTGATGGTCATAGCGCCATCTGACGTGCAGAAGGAGAGGCTGGAGAACGTTCTTGGCGATTTCCCCGTCTCGATCGGCGTCTCCGAGCTCTCCTCAGGCTTCCAGATCGAGCCTCTGTCGCTTCTCGTCGTGCTTGATGCCGAGATATTCGGGCGCCGCAGGTCGCGTTCAAAGAGCGTTGTTGAGACTGTTTCCTCTCCTCTCGACTCATTTGTCGAGCTGAAGGAAGGGGATTACGTTGTCCACGTGAACTACGGCATAGGGCGGTTCGTGAAGATCGATCGCGTCAGGTCGAGCCGCACCGAGCGCGATTATATCAAGATAAGATATGCCAATGATGAGTTCCTGTATGTCCCTATAGAGCAGGCAGACCTTGTCGAGAAGTATATCGGAAACGATGGCCGGCCTCCGAAGCTCGACGCGCTTGGCACTCAGGGCTGGACGAAGAAGAAGGAAAGGGCTCTGCGCAATGCCGAGGAGCTTGCCAAGGAGCTTGTCCATCTCTATGCGGAGCGCCAGGCCTCGCGCGGCTATCCATTCGAGAAGGATAAGGACTGGCAGATACAGTTCGAGGCCGCTTTCCCTTATTCGGAGACCCCCGATCAGCTTAAGTGCATCGATGAGATCAAGAAGGACATGGAGAGCGACAAGGTCATGGACCGCCTTGTCTGCGGCGATGTCGGGTACGGCAAGACCGAGATCGCGTTCCGCGCGGCCTTCAAGGCCATCATGAGCGGCAAGCAGGTTGCGTTCCTCGCGCCCACCGTCATACTCGCGGAGCAGCATTTCAATAACTTCCGCCGCCGTCTCGGATCATTTCCCGTGTCAGCCGGGATCCTTTCCCGCTTCGTCAGCGCGAAGGACCAGAGGAAGGTCACAGAGGGTGTGGCCAATGGTACTGTAGATATCCTCTTCGGTACCCATAAGATCCTGCAGAAATCGGTGAAGTTCAAGGATCTTGGGCTTCTGATAGTCGATGAGGAGCAGCGCTTCGGCGTGAAGGACAAGGAGCGTATCAAGCAGATGAAGACCAACGTGGATTCCCTCACGCTTTCCGCGACGCCGATCCCGAGGACGCTCTACATGTCGCTCCTGAAGGTCCGTGATATGTCCCTCCTGACCACGGCCCCGAGAGAGAGGCAGCCAATCGAGACGACGATAGGGCAGTTCTCGGAGCCGATCGTGAAGGAGGCTATAGAGCGTGAGCTTGAGAGGGGAGGGCAGGTCTTCTTCCTCCATAATCGCATAGATGATCTTGATGATGTGTGCCAGATGATACGCTCAAACGTCAGGTATGCCATAGTCGAAAGCGCCCATGGGCAGATGGATGCCTCGGAGCTTGAGGACATAATGCATCGCTTCGTCTATGAAGGGATACAGGTGCTGGTGTCGACGACGATCATCGAGAACGGGATAGATATACCGAACGTCAATACGATCATCATCGATAACGCGGACCGCTTCGGCCTGGCGCAGCTGTATCAGCTGAGGGGGCGTGTCGGACGGTCAGACAGGCAGGCGTACTGCTATCTGCTTTACAAGGACAGGTCCGAGCTCAATGATGATGCGATAAGGCGCCTTCGCGTGCTTTCCGAGAATACGGCCCTTGGATCCGGATTCAAGGTGGCCATGAAGGATATGGAGATAAGGGGCGCTGGCAATATCCTGGGCCGTGAGCAGTCCGGGCATCTGGAGGCTGTCGGCCTTGACATGTACATGCGCCTTCTGGAGGAGGAGATAGACCGCCTTACCTCCAATGGCGAGGAGAAGGAGGAGGATGTTCTTCTGGAGCTTGATTACTCAGGCTTCATCCCTGATAGCTACATCCCTGATCCTGCCATGAAGTTCGAGGCATACAAGAAGATCGCATCCATCAGGACCGAGGGGCAGCTTGAGGGCCTCAGGGCTGAGCTTGAGAACAGGTATGGACAGATGGGGGCTGAGGTTGATAATCTCTTCTGCATCGCCGAGATAAAGATAATATGCCGCCGTCTCTCGATATACCATCTCTCTGAGCGTGGCGGGGTGGTGGAGATAGAGTTCTCCAAGCTTTCCGCGCTCAACCCTGATAGGGTCATAAACCTGCTCAGGCTCTCTGATGGCAAGGTGCAGATGGATTCGCGGCATATGGATAAGATGAGGATGCAGACAAGCGCTGTCTCTCTGAAGGACAAGGCGCTCTTCATCCTCGAGCAGCTCAGGAGGCTATTGTGACAGATGACGAGATTCTTTCCCGTCTAGGGAAGATAGAGATAAGAGAAGGCAAGGAAAGGAAGATAAAGAGCTATGTCCTCCGCAACAACGTGCTCACTGACAAGGAGAAGGAGACTGTCCTTAGGTATATGCCACGCTATGGCTTCTTCTTCGAGGACAAGCCGTTGGATCTCTCATCCATTTTCCCGACCGAGAGGCCTGTCGTGGTTGAGATAGGCTTCGGCATGGGGGATTCCCTCCATGAGATCGCGCTTCGCAGGCCTGACTGCAACTACATCGGCATAGAGGTGTTCCTCCAGGGATTCGTGAAGCTTCTCAAGCGCATTGGCGATGATGATATGGACAATGTCCGCATAACCCGCTTCGATGCTGTTGAGGTTCTTGAGCATATGATACCGGATGGCTCCATCGAGGGCTTCCATATATTCTTCCCCGATCCATGGCCAAAGAAAAGGCACCATAAGCGCCGCCTGATGCAGCTTCCATTTATCCATCTCCTTGCCACCAAGCTCAGGCAGGGAGGATACATCTACATGGTGACCGACTGGGAGGAATACGCTGAAGAGGTTGTCGAGACCGCGAAGGGCGAGCCTCTCCTGTATAATCCTTTCGAGGGTTTTGCCCCTCCTGTTGCCTGGCGTCCGATAACGAAGTTCGAGCGCAAGGGCATGGAGAAGGAATATACGATCAACGAGATCTGGCTGGAGAAGCTCTGATAGGATCATGCATCGGAAGGAGCTAGGTGGTTCCCTAGCTCCTTGCTTGTTTAGGCGTTGATGCTGCTTCTGAGCTTCTCAACCTCTCCAACCGATAGCCTAGATAGCTCTGCGATCTTCGAAACAGGGAAAGTGCCTTCAGACAATAGACTTCTTGCTACATCTTTCCGCTCTTTCTTGGTGTTTTCATTAACCGCTTTCTCGATTTCCTTATTAAGTATTCTCTCGAACTCTCCTGACATCTCTATCCGTCCCTCCTTATCGTTCTTGAAATAGCCGACTCTATCCCTGAGTTCCCTGTAGTGCATCCTCTCCGGATCGGGGCACCTCAGGTCCTCCATCAGCCTCCCAAGGTCCGTATCCCTCTCCGCGAGATTCGCGCTTATAAAGAGTATATGCGTTCCGTCACCGAATGATTTCCCTGATCCCTTCCCTGTCCCTCGCGTATATGTCCAGCTTCACGGAATGCTTATCGGCGCCCTCTATCCACTTCTGCGTGGTTGCCTCCGTCACGGTGAGGTCATCACGGCATAGGAGGACGGAGAGCATCACCGACGCGTATTCCGCGCTGCCATCGAAGCACATGGTGAAGAAAACGTCGTCCATCAGCGTGAGGCCGTCCAGGACGCTCTTCTCCTGCTTTTTCGTAAGTCTTGCCATACTGGCTCCTTTAGGAGAGCCTGATGGCTTCTCCTAATATATATACGCCGCAGGTCGCGTTTTCTGCCAATGTTTTGGGAATAATCGTGAAAATTCCCATATAATCAGACATATGAGTGATAACCATGTGGTAAAACAGATCGTAGATTCCATGTCGCTTGATGAGAAGATAAGGCTTTTGGCTGGCCGCGATGCCTGGCATACCCAGCCTATTGAAAGCGCGTCGCTTCCGTCTGTAATGCTTACTGATGGCCCTCATGGGCTCAGGAAGCAGGAAGAGGGGTTTGGCCTTAATGGCAGCATCCCGTCAACATGCTTTCCACCTGCATGCCTTATGGCCGCAAGCTGGGACGAGGGGATGGTTGGATCTGTCGGCTCAGCCATAGGGGAGGAATGCGCGGCGGAAGATGTTTCCATAATCCTTGGCCCCGGCGTGAATATAAAGAGAAGCCCTCTCTGCGGCCGCAATTTCGAATACTATTCAGAGGATCCATATCTAGCTGGAAAGATGGGCGCTGCGTTCATCAGGGGTGTACAGAAGAATGGCATCGGGACATCGCTGAAGCATTTTGCTGCCAATAACCAGGAAAAGGCAAGGATGAGCAGCAATTCCATCATCGATGAGAGAGCTTTGAGGGAAATCTATCTGAAGCCTTTTGAGATTGCTGTCAGGGAATCGCAGCCGGTGACTGTCATGTGTTCCTATAACATGATCAACGGTGTCTATTCCTGTGAGAACGGATGGCTTCTTTCCGATGTCCTTAGGGATGAATGGGGTTTTGAAGGCCTTGTCATGACTGATTGGGGAGCCATGGATGACCGCGTAGAGGCAACCCTTTCTGGCTTGGATCTTGAGATGCCGGGGCCATCGCCTATGAACGAGAAGAAGATACGGAAGGCTTTGGAAGATGGCGCTTTATCCATCGAGGATATAGACAAGTGCGTTTCCCGTATTGTCTCTATGGTTATGAGATGCAGGAATGTGGAGAAGAAGCCATATAGCGTGGATGCACATCACAAGATCGCTCATGATATGGCCGCATCGTCATTTGTCCTCCTGGAGAATGATGGGGCGCTTCCACTTGGCAATGGCCGGTATTTGCTTATAGGGGCACTTGCGGAGAAGCCTAGGTATCAGGGGGCGGGCAGCAGCAGGATAAATCCGACGAAGCTCGATTCGATAAGGGATTCCCTTGCCGCTTCCGGCATGGCATTTGATTACGCTCCTGGATATGATGCAGAGACAGGATCCACGGATGATAAGCTTATCTCGGATGCCTTGAGGGTATCAGAAGGGAAGGATGCTGCGATCGTCATCATAGGCCTTCCTGAATCATATGAGAGCGAGGGCTTTGACAGGAAGCATATGGATCTTCCCTCTGGTGAGATCAGGCTGGTGGAAGCCCTTCTTGATGCGGGCGTGCCTGTCATAGCTGCCGTGCTTGCAGGAAGCCCTGTCATTCTTCCTTTCCGGAAGAGGGTCTCATCCCTCCTTTTCTGCTATCTTGGCGGGCAGGCTGTGGGCAGCGCCCTTGCCGATGTGCTTTCTGGCCGCGTCAACCCATCGGGGAAGCTTGCGGAGACCTTCCCCCTGTCTGTTGCGGACACCCCGTGCTTCGGTTCCTTCGCGACAGATGACAGGAATGTCGAATACCGGGAGAGCATATTCGTTGGCTATAGGTATTATGATTGGGCAGGCAAGGAAGTTGCCTATCCGTTTGGCTACGGGCTTTCGTATACGTCATTCAGCCTTCATTCATTTGATGTGAGGAAGGACGGCGATGATGTTGCCGCAAGTCTTTCCGTAAGGAATACAGGAGAGAAGGAAGGAGAGGAGGTCGTACAGATCTACATCGGCTTGCCTGGCAGCCATATAATGAGGCCGGTCAGGGAGCTCCGTGCCTTCAGGAAGGTCCGTCTTGCTCCTGGGGAGGAAGAGCGGATCGAGATCAGGCTTTCCCATGATAGCTTCTCCTATTATGACACTGAGCTTCAGTCCTTCGAGATAGAGGATGGTGAGTATATCATCTACGCGGGGACATCCTCCAGGGATCTTCCTCTTTCGGCCAGCATCCGCATCAATGGGAGGAAGGAAGCTCATGGAGCATATGCAGAGCGGGGAAAGCTGCCCTCTTTCGAGTCTCTTTTCCGCAAGGATGTGCCTCGTATAAAGGCAGATGGAGGCATAACGCTGAATTCGACAGTATCTGAGGTCTTGGAGACGGAAGCAGGCAAGGCAATCCTTGCTCCGATAGTCAAGGAGGCAGAGAAAGCGTATGAGGCTATCGGAGGGGACGTGAGGACAATGATGCTCTCGATGCTGCGTGATATGCCGCTCCGGGCCCTTTCCATGAATTCCGGTCTGGATGTGCAGGCGATATATGAGGCGCTGAAGGGTTATGGCGCCTGATCACTTGATGAGCGATCTGCCTGCCCAATGTCCGCTTTTATAGAAGAACAGCGACAGGGCAGTCCCCACAGCCCAGCCTACAGGCCAGCTCAGCCATATCCCAACGGCACCGAAAACCGCTGAGAATATGAAGGCGAGGGCGACACGGAGTATGAGATCCGAGAATGTGGATATCATGAAAGGCTTCATGTCCCCCGCGCCGCGGAGCACTCCGTCCGTTATGAGCTTGAATGTTATGAGCGCGTAGAACGGGGATACTATCCTCAGGAATCTCATGCCCTCCTCAAGCGCGTCCGCCGCATCATTGTTCATGAAGAGAAGGAGTATGTAGCGGCCAAGGAACACGAAGAGAAGCGAGGCTGTCACGGAGAAGGCCAGCGAGAGGATGATGCCTTCCTTCCATCCCCTGCGCACCCTGTCAAGCTTTCCTGCCCCGAAGTTCTGCGCGCTGAAGCTTGAGATGCCGTTGCCGACCGTCGTTATGGAGGTGATGACCATGTTGTTTAGCTTTATGGCCGCGGCGTATCCTGCCATGACAGAAGCTCCGAAGCTGTTCACGACACTCTGGATCAGTATGTTCCCGACCGATATGAATGACTGCTGGAGGATGGATGGGATGGCAATGATAACGATCTGGCGGAGGATTCTCCAGGAGAAGAGCGGGGCCTTTTCCTCTGCTTCCCCGATCCTTCTCAGCCTTATTATGAGCGCTCCCGTCGCAAGTATGCTGCTGACGCCCTGGCAGAGGAATGTCGCCCAGGCAACTCCCTCGACTCCCATGCCGAATGCAGTGACGAAGAGGATATCCACCCCGATATTAGCGGTTGACGAGAGGGCGAGGAACACAAACGGCGTCTTGCTGTCTCCCATTGCCGTGAATATGCCGGTGGCGATGTTGTAGAAGAAGAGGAAGATGATGCCATAGATGTAGATATCAAGATACTCGGCGCTCATGCCCATGAGCTCGGGAGGCGTGTTTATGGCCTCCAGGAGCATGTCGGTGAAGGCTAGGCCAAGGACGGTCAGCGTTATGGACAGCGCGGCTGCCGCGATGAACGTGGTGGTTATCGCGCTCTTCATCTCCCTACGCTTGCCGGCACCGAAGTACTGCGACACGACAACGGATGATCCCATGTTGGAGCCGAATGCGAAGGCTATGAATATGAGGGTTATCTCATATGAGTTGCCGACTGCGGCCAACGCATCAGGGCCCAGGAATTTCCCCGCGACCAGGCTGTCCGCGATATTGTAAAGCTGCTGGAAGAGCATCGAGCCGAGAAGCGGCAGCGTGAACTTCCAGATAAGGGAGCGTATGTTTCCTTCTGTCAGGTCCTTGTTCACGGGCATCGATGATATCACTTGGATAAGCATAGGGAAAGAGCCCTGTTGCCGCATCGGGCTTGCCGCAATACCATATTCCCATGCGACTTTTCATAGCCATATTATTCGGTGATGATACGGTGGATAAGCTCTCGGCCCTTCGCGATGGGCTTCATGATCTCTCAAGCCATGGCTCTTTCGTCCAGAGGGAGAATCTCCATCTCACGCTTGAGTTCCTCGGGGAATGCAGCGCGGAGGAGAGGAATAAGGCAATGCGCGCGATGGACAGCCTCAGCTTTCCCTCCTTTCGCTTGAAGCTGGACAGGCTTGGGTTCTTTTCCCGTCCCGATGGCGATATCTGGTGGGTCGGAGCAGAGGAGGATCCTGATCTGATGAAGGTGCAGAGGGATCTGCATTCCCTTCTTGCAGATGAGGGCTTCCATCTGGAGAAGAGGCGGTATAGGCCTCATATCACGCTGGGGCGGAGGGTAGCCACCGCGGCAAGGCCAGGACGCATCGAGCCTATAGCGGCGGATGTGCGTGCTGTCTCTCTGATGCTTTCTGAGCGCATGGCCGGGCAGATGGCGTATACGCCTTTGTACGAGGTGGCTGCGAGGTAATCTGATAACAAGGAAGAGGAGCTACAGCCCCTCTTCCCGTCTTCAGCTATTTCATCTCATTCGCGATGAGCACCGTGAATGCCACTATTGAAGGATCAAGTCCTTCAGGATACTCCCACGTGTTCGTATCATCGGCATTCTCCTTCGGGGCAAAGGATCCACCCTGGGCTATCCAGGTGTTCTTGTCCGTTGCCTTCGCCTTTGGCTTGATCTCACCGTTCTCTATGACTATCGTGTTGCGGTCAGTCGCGCCTTCCTTGCTGGATATCTCATCAGGGGATAGCAGGAAGGTGTTATACGGGGTTATGCCTGCCGCAGGCTTGACCTCTCCGTTCTCGAATCTCCATGTATTGTACTCGTTTGCCCCTGATTTAGGCCTGATGCCCTCATCATCGACAATCCATGTGTTCCTGAGCGTCGCGCCGCTTCTGAGCTTGATCTCTGCTTTCAAGGTTCCTCCTTTTGATTGAAATCAGAAGGCCCCCTTGCGGAGGCCTTTGCATCATGCGTTTTCCTTATCTCTCTTGGATTCGGCTATGACATCGTCAGCAAGCTTGCCATTCAGCTGCTCGTAGTGGTCGAATTCGAGCTCGAATGAGCCTGTGCCGCTCGTCATGCTCTTGAGGTCTATGGCATAGTTCCTGAGCTCTGCCATAGGGACCTCTGCCTTTACTGAGACGACATGTCCTTTCTCCTCCTGCCCGAGCACTCTGCCGCGCTTGGATGAAAGGTCGGAGAGGATGGATCCGAGATACTCCTGGTCCACGAATACCTCAAGCTTCATGAATGGCTCGAGAAGCACCACGCCCGCTTTTCCAAGGGCTTCCTGCATCGCGCCCTTTGCCGCGAGCTTGAATGCCATCTCTGAGGAATCGACAGGATGCTCCTTGCCATCGATGAGCGTCACGCCGATATCCACGAGAGGATAGCCCGCGAGGTATCCTTCCTCCATCGCCTCATGGATTCCCTTCTCGATTCCAGGGACATAGCCTTTGGATACGGCACCGCCCTTGACGGCGTTGTTGAACTCGTAGTACTTGCCTCTCTCGATCGGTGCGATCTCGATGACGACACGCCCGTACTGGCCATGGCCTCCGGACTGCTTCTTGTGGGTATACTCAGCCAGTCCCGATGACTTCGTGATCGTCTCGCGGTATGCGATCTTAGGAGTCCTGGTATTGATCGCGATCTTCTGCTTCTCGCGGATCTTGTCGAGGATCATGGAGATATGAAGCTCACCCATGCCTCCGATGATCGATTCCTTTGTCTCCTCGTTATAGGACATCTGGAACGTGAGATCCTCTTCAGCTACGCGGTGGAGGGCATCGTTCATCTTGTCCTCGCTCTTCTTGTCCTCCGCGCTTATCGCGAGCTGATAGATCGGCTGAGGCATCCTGAGCGGGCGGAAGCGCCTCTTGAACTCAGGTCCTGCAACGAATGTCGCGTTGGTGTAGGCGATGTCGCACTTCGTGATTATGCCTATGTCGCCAGCTTCGAGGCTATCTGTCTCTATGAGCTTCTTGCCGACAGCCCTGTAAAGCTTTCCTGGCTTCGCCTTCTTTCCGACTTCGTTGTTATAGATATCGGTTTCTGGGGTAAGCACGCCTGTAACGACCTTTAGAAAGCTCATCTTGCCGGAGAACTGGTCAATCGTCGTCTTGAAGCAGTAGGCGGAGAAAGGCTTCTCCGGATCGATCTGGAGCGTGGTCTCCTCTCCGTCATGTCCGATTATGTATTCCTCTATGCCGAGCGGCCATGGGAAGTTGTTCTTTATGAAGTTCAGGAGGGATGTGATGCCGGCACCCTTGTCGGTCGCGCCGCAGAATACAGGTATGACCCTGTTCTCCCTCATGCCGACTGCAAGCCCATGCCTTATGTCATCGGGCTCGAGCGTTCCTTCCTCGAAGTATTTCTCAATCAGCTCATCGGTTCCTTCCGCCGCGTTCTCTATAAGGCGTGCGCGGAAGTCCTCGACTACTGCTGCGTATTTCTCTGGGATAGGCATCGGAGTCTCCTTGCCGTTCTCATGGCATTCATATGCCTGGTTCTCGATGAGGTTTATGACTCCGTGGAATTCCTCAGCTTCCCCAAGTGCCATGACTACAGGCACGAAATGGGCGTTGAATTCCTCTACCAATGAATCTATGACGTGGCGGAAGCTTGCTCTCTCCTTGTCCATCTTGTTGATGAAGATGGCCCTAGGCTTGTTTCTCTCATCAAGCCTTCTCCAGAGCTTGATTGTCTCGATCTGAGCGCCTTCTCGTCCATCTACTACCATAAGGGCCGCTTCCGTTGCCCTGAATGCCGTGATGGCCTCTCCTATGAAGTCTCCTGTTCCCGGTGTGTCCAGGAGGTTTATCCGCTTTCCATCCCATTCCATCGATGAGAGGGTGGTATGGACGGACATCTTCCTCTGGATCTCCTCTTCCGTATAATCACTGACAGTCTTGCCGCTGTCTACAGTCTCAGGACGGGAAAGAACATTACCGTAATAAAGCATCTGCTCTATGAGGTTCGTCTTTCCCGTTCCATTATGGCCGATGATGGCCACGTTCCTGATATCCTTGGTACTGACGCTCATCTGAATCCTCCTTTTGAATGCAAATGTGCTATTAGGAAAATGTTAAGGGCCGGTAAGGCAGAAGTCAAACTAAATCGGAAGAAAGAGGGGAGTCGGCAATGAATGAAGGAAGCCCTTTCAGCGGGCTTCCCCTGCTATGCATATATGTATGCTGATGCTTCAGTCCGGAAGCTTCAGGTCTCCTTCCCTTATCCATCCCTTCCGTTTCATCGGGATAGCTATAAGGACAGTGAGGACCGCGGGGAGGATGAAGTGCACCAATGCTATTGAGGGAAGCGCTCCGGCTCCCATCTCGGCAACGGCGTTGAACTGGCCGACTAGGCCGCTTGTGCCCATTCCGGCTCCAGCTGCGTTGTTCGTCATCCTGAATACGCACGTGGATAGCGGCCCTGTGATCATTGACGCGGCCGTAGGCGGTATCCATATCCTCCAGTTCTTCCATATGTTCGGGATCTGCAGCATCGATGTCCCCAGTCCCTGGCTGATGAGCCCCCCGACTCCGTTCTCCCTGAAGCTCATGAACGCGAATCCTATCATCTGCGCGGAGCATCCGGCGCAGGCGGCCCCCGCCGCAAGGCCTGAAAGCCCTAATGATATGCAGATGGCGGCAGAGCTGATGGGGAGCGTCAGCACCATGCCGACGACCGCGGACACGAGTATGCCCATCGGAAGGGGATAGAGCGTCGTCAGGTGGTTGATAAGCGCTCCAAGCGCATTCATCAGCGCCGCGACCGCCGGGGATATGACCAGGCCCGTGACGCCTCCCGCGAGGATGGTCAGAAGCGGGACTATTATGATATCCGCCTTGGTCCTTCCTGTCGCGAGCTTTCCGCAGAGCGCTCCTATCAGGGCCGCTATGCAGGCTCCAAGGGGTTCTCCTGAGGCTATCGCAACTGCGCCCGTCTCCGCGATCGTGATCGCGCCGCCTCCTATCGTGCCTGCCGTGGCGGCGGCGAATAGCGCCAGGCCCTTTGCCCCAATGCTGTACGCAACCCCGATTCCGATCGCTGGGCATGTGAGGCACTGTGCTATCTGGCCGAATGATGCAAGCCAATCCAGTCCTGCATATGTCCCTATCTGCTTGATGATAAGGCCTATTATCAGGGACGAGAACAGTCCCTGGGCCATGCCATTGAGCACGGAGACAATATAATCCCCGATGCCTTTCTTCGTGTTGTCAGGCATAATCCTACTCTCCGATTGATGATGTGTGATTGTCTTCGGATAGCAGGACATCGCGATACCATTTTCAATATGGCGAAGGCTTCCGACAGCGTGATTATCCTAAATCGCGATAAGATGGTCAACTCAGCCCGGGAACGATTTATCTAGTTGCTTCAAGCGTGCCATATCCGATGCTTCGGCAATGAGTTTCCTTATGGATGTTTCGGTATTATCTTTAGTTAGAAGGAGAGATCATCATGAAGATAGCTCTATTTGACACGAAGTCATACGACAAGGCTCATTTCGATGAGGCGAACAAGGAATATGGATATGAGATCGTGTATTACGATCCATCGCTCAATCGTGATACCGCGATACTTGCCAAGGGGGCCGATGTAGTCTGCCCGTTTGTCAACTGCACAGTTGATAAGGATGTCATAGATATACTCAAGAGGGAAGGGGTAAGGCTTATCGCCATGCGCTCTGCAGGATTCAACAATGTCGATTACCGCTATGCGCTCTCGGTCGGCATACCTGTAGTAAGGGTGCCCGCGTACAGCCCGCATGCCGTCGCGGAGCATTCGTTCGCGATGCTGCTTGCGCTTGTAAGGAAGCTCACCCATGCATATGTCCGCACACGTGAGTTCAACTTCTCGCTTTCAGGGCTTGTCGGGATTGACCTGTATGGAAAGACGATGGGAATCATAGGAACCGGAAAGATCGGACGGTGCGCGATAGACATAGCGAAGGGCTTCGGCATGCGCATCCTCGCGTACGATCCCTATCCATCAGCGATCGACGGTGTTGAGTTCACCGATCTCGATACGCTTTTGAGGCAGTCCGATGTCGTGAGCCTCTACTGCCCTCTGACAAGCGAAAACAGGCACCTGATAAACGCGAAGACCATCGATGACATGAAGGACACGGCTTATCTTATCAACACATCGCGTGGCGCCCTCATAGATTCCGAGGCCTTGCTTGAGGCCCTGAAGGAAAGAAAGCTTGGAGGAGCCGCGCTCGATGTATATGAGGAGGAGGCCGGGATATTCTACACTGACCAGAGCGACGAGGGCATTGCCGATGATACCCTTGCCCGCCTGATAAGCATGCCGAATGTCCTCATAACATCGCACCAGGGATACCTTACCAGGGAAGCGCTTTCGGCAATCAGCGAGACGACACTTTCCAATGTCAGGGAATTTGAGGAGGGAAAGGAACTGACGAACCAGGTTAAATAATGGGCCGTATAGTTTGCTATAAGAATTATATCTATTTAAGCTGAAAATCATAAAAAAGAAGGGTATATCCATATTGGAATACCCTTCTTATCATGTTACTGCATTTCCTCAGTTCTTCTCTGAATAATGCGAGAACTCCATGCTGAATGTGCCGCGGCCCTGGGTTGATGAGCGGAGGACCGTCGTGTATCCGAACATCTTCTCAAGCGGGGCTTCTGCCGTGACTGTGTCCGCGCCTGGCTTTGACTCCATCGAGAGGACTATGCCGCCACGCTGCGTAAGGGAGGAGATGACATCTCCGATGTACTCTGATGGAGCTGTGGCCTGGACCTTCATCACAGGCTGCATAAGCACTGGCTCCGCTTCTGACGCGATCCTGTCGAACGCCATCGCTGCGCAGGATGTGAAGGCGAATGGAGTCGATGTGTTCTCATCGTAGCCTATTGCTGTCACGTCAGCCTCGATATCCGTGCATTCATAGCCGAACTTTATGCCGCTCTGGAACGCGCCCTCGATGCCGTTCCTGATAGCCTCGACAATCTCCTCCGGGATATCCCTGGTATTGGCCGTGATTCTGAGGTCATTGCCGCTGCGGGGAGGAAGAGGCTTGACTGAGAGAGTGATCGACGCTGTGTTCTCCTTGCCTGCGATGGTGCGTGAGAAATCCTCTGTGCCGGAGGCTTCCTTCCTGATGCATTCCCTGTAGGATACCTGCGGGTTGCCGACCCTTGCATCGATCTTCATCTCCTTGGTTATCCTTGTCACGAGGACATCGAGATGGAGCTCTCCCATGCCGGAGATGACAAGCTGCCCGGTCTCCGCATCATCCTTATAGGTGAATGTCGGGTCTTCCATGGCAAGTGTCTCAAGGGCCTTCCTGAGCTTATCCTGCTCAGCTGTGCTCTTGGGTTCAATCGCGATTGATATGACAGGGGTAGGGAACTGCATCTTCTCCAGGAGGAATGGATGGTTCTCCTGTCCGATGGTGTCACCGGTCTGCGCCATGCGGAAGCCTATTATCACGCCGATATCCCCGGCCTTGAGCTCCGAGAGATCCTCGCTCCTGTCAGCGTGCATCCTCAGAAGCCTGTTGACCCTTTCCTTCTTTCCTTTCGTTATGTTGTAGATGGCGATGCCCTTTTTGAGGACGCCGGAATATACGCGCACGAAGCACATAGGGCCTGCCTGAGGATCAACCTGGATCTTGAAGATAAGCGCCTCAAGCGGACCGTTCTGATTATGCCTGAGCTCCTCTGTCTTGCCGCTCTTTGCGTTTATCGTCTCCACTGCCGGCGTCTCAAGAGGAGAGGGCAGGAGAGAGACGATGCCATCAAGGAGGCACTGCACGCCTATGTTCTTAAGGGATGAGCCGACGAATACCGGTAGGCATTTGCGCTCAAGCGTTGCGGCCCTGAGCGCCGAGAGGATCATATCGGCAGGGATCTCCTTGCCATCGAAGTAAAGCTCCGTGATCTCATCGGAGAATGATGCAGCGCTGTCTATGAGCTTCTCCCTCCATTCCTCCGCTCTGTCCTTTTCGCTTTCCGGAATGGATGTACGCTGGATCGTCTTGCCTTCATCCGATGCGTCGAATGTCAGGTACTCCATGGTCACCAGATCGATGATGCCAGAGAAAGAGCTTTCCGCGCCGACTGGTATGAAAAGAGGCACGGGATTCTCCGAGAGCTTCTTCTCCATCTCCTCCAGCACCTCGTAGAAGTCGGCGCCAAGCCTGTCCATCTTGTTTATGTACGCTATGCGCGGGATGGAATACTTGTCTGCCTGCCTCCATACAGTCTCGGTCTGTGGTTCGACGCCGCCTACGGCGCAGAAGATGCCGACAGCGCCATCAAGCACCCGCAGGGATCTTTCTACCTCCGCAGTGAAGTCCACATGTCCCGGGGTGTCGATGATGTTTATCTGATGGTCGCACCAGTAGCATGTTGTTGCGGCGCTCGTGATGGTTATGCCGCGGTCCTGCTCCTGCTGCATCCAGTCCATCGTAGCTTCGCCGTTATCGACCTCGCCGATCCTGTGGTTCTCGCCTGTATAGTACAGTATCCTTTCCGTAGTCGTTGTCTTGCCGGCATCTATATGGGCCATGATGCCTATGTTGCGTATGCTCTTATCGTCCATAGCGGAGTAAACATATCATAAAAAGTTTTTCTGTGGTATAGTGCGCTTCGTGCTGAATGACGAAATCATCGGGATGCTTGCCGCGCGGGATCATATCGCCTATGCGGATATCATCGATACGCTGGGGATGGAAGGAAGCGAGGTCCTCCATTTCTCTGAAAGCGGGATCGCTGTGCTCAATCCATCCTCCACGCTGATGGCCGCATCATTTTCCTCGGATGCATCATGGATCGAGCCTTTCCTGGATGCGCGCCTTATCGCGGCGCATGGCATTGAGCTTTATGGATATCTTCAGGAAAACGGATATAGGGTAGAGGAGCCTTGCTTCCTGTATGTATATGAGGGCAATGCCTTTAACGATACCGGCTATGATATCCGACTGTTGGATATGGAATACGCGGAGAAGGCTGCTTCGTTCTACCATGATGAGCTTGGGTATATCTCAAGCCGCATCGCAGCAGGCAGGCTCTGGGGCATATTCACCGGAGGTGAGCTTGCCGGTTTCGGCGGCTTTCATGAGGAAGGTGCCATGGGCATGCTTGAGATACTTCCGGATTTCCGAAGGCATTCCTTTGGAGAGCGTCTCGAGCGCTTCCTTATCGATAAGGCCATAGAAGAGGGGAGGACAGCTTATTGCAATGTCTATGTGTCCAATGCCGCCTCCTCGTCTCTGCAGCGGAAGCTGGGCCTTGCCTGCAGCGCTATCATGACATGGTGGATGTGGAAGGAATGAATCCTCAATCAAGCCTTTATGCTGTTCCTGATGCTTTCAACTTCTCCGATTGAAAGCCCCGAGAACTTGGCAATCTTAGAAAGTGGAAGCGTGCCATCTGCAATCATAGTCCTAGCATTGCTCATTGCTGCTTCCTTTTTCCCTTCCTTGAGGCAGCTCTCCCTCGTTTCCTTAACCGCTTTCTCGATCTCCTTATTGAGTATCCTCTCAAACTCTCCTGACATCTCTATCCTTCCCTCCTTGTCGTTCTTGAAATAACTAACCTTGTCCCTCAGCTCCCTGTAGTGCATCCTCTTCGGATCGGGGCACCTCAGGTCCTCCATCAGCCTCCCAAGGTCCGTGTCCCTCTCCGCGAGATCCGCGCTTATAAAGAGTATATGCGTTCCGTCACCGAAAGGTTCCCACATGCCCTTCATATACCTGTCGAATTCATACACCGCCTTGCCCCTGCCTATGGCATCCCTCTCTGTTATGAAGATGACATAGGACTCGGGAAGCTCATTGTATTCCGTGCCCTTCCTCAGGGCATCGGAATCTATCATCGCGCTGTAGAACCTGGCACGCCTCCTGCTCCCGGCCCCCTTGCTCGCCCTCTGGATCTCGATGTCGTAGATGTTCCCTTCCCTGTCCCTCGCGTATATGTCCAGCTTCACGGAATGCTTATCGGCGCCCTCTATCCACTTCTGCGTGGTTGCCTCCGTCACGGCGAGGTCATCACGGCATAGGA
>CALXLT010000024.1 GCA_944389275.1 uncultured Spirochaetaceae bacterium | reverse complement strand
TATAAACAGCAAAAGCATTTCGTATCGTTCCGACATGCTCATCGAGCCTCTCAATCATTCCACAATATGCAGCTCGAGCACGTATAACAACATCCTCATCCCTGCAAGAACGTTCTAATCTTATGCGTAACGCTGGATCTAGATATTCCGGAGGTTCCCTAAATCCCCAGGGAATATCCACTTTATCTAGATAATATCTGTACTTATCCAAAGGTGCCACGTAAGGGAAATGCGGGCTATATGTACCAACAACAATAAATTGTGGCTTCTCATGCGGATACGATAACCATTCAACTGCAGCTGTTATGACGGCTTCATCGTATTCCTGTACTGGAGATAAGCCACCTCCAATCACATTGGTACAGCCAGTCTCATCAAAACATTTCATGAAAGGGCCTCTGGTTTTCTCATTCAATGCTTTAGTTGGCTTCCATTCGGGACTTGTTATGTCTCCAACCAATCTATGCTGGAATCCATGAGATTGATTTTCTCCGACAAAATGCATTCTTCCTATAAGAACTGTTTCATATCCCGCAGCAGCAAAAGCATGGGCAATTGTCGGGATGGTATCTGGCAGTATTGAATAATTATTAAGAATCCCTGTCTTAGATGGTAATCGTCCAGACATGAAGGCCATGCGAGCAGGAACGCATAACGGACAAGGTGTATAAGCAGAATCAAAAACAGTACCGTTTTTTGCTATATCATTCAGATTTGGAGTTCTTGCTATTCCTCCATCAAATTCAGAAATCCCTGGAGAATGCTGATCACTGATGAAAATTAAAATATTACTCTTGTTTATCATATAAGTATCCTTTAATAATCGGGAGAGACTGTATAGATACAGTCTTCTCCCTTATCTCCCATCAAATTCAGTTATTCAATTTCCATAAATTCCGAGTCCTAACTCCTGGAAAACAGGAATCATGTCATTTAATTCATCTTTGACAGCCTGCGTAACTTCCTCTGGCGATTTCATATCGATTATGAGGCCATTGTTATTCGCAAATTCTACAAAACGCGGATCCTGAATCATCCCTGTAAATCCTTTGTAAAGGACATCCCATATTTCTTGTGGAGTTCCTTTCGGAACAAGAAGCATACGCCAAACACTCGTATCTATCTCGTATCCATAATCAAAGACCGACTCTACCCCTTCTAATCCATCAACAGCAGGAATCTCTTCAGAGAACACACCAAGAATGACAGCATCTGGGGAATCTTTGACAATAGAAATCTCCGAAGCACCAATACAGGCAATATCAATATGCTTGCCCAAAAGTGCGGCAGTAATTTCAGAAGCACCATTATAGGCAACCTGCTTATAAGTTATATTGGCCTGTTCAAATAGTTCTGCAATGCAAACATGTGGAATACCTGCAGTTGCACATCCCACAACAAGAGACTCTCCTGTGCCAGAATACTTATCGAAGAATTCTCCAAGAGTTGAAACTCCAACACTTTCTCTATTTGCAACAAGAACATTTACATCTTTGACAATACCGCAAAGAGGCTGGAAATCATCTATAGAATAATCAGAAACTCCAGTAAGGCTCTTGCTTGTGAAAACCCCACCATTATTAAACAGAACCGAATATCCATCGGGTTCTGCATTGAGGAAATTTATAGTAGCTGTCACACCTGCAGCTCCATTCTGATTCTCAACAACCACAGGGACCCCAAAATACTCACTGCCCATCATCTCAAACATCCTGCAGATGAGATCGGCTCCGGCTCCGGCATTCCACGGACAGACAAGCATGATAGGACTTGACGGAAAATCCCCGGAAGCGTTAGCAGAAACATTGCCATCTTCCTTGCTGCCACCGGCAAAAAGCATGGTTGCAATTAAAGCAAATGCTATGAATGTGCTAATCCTTTTTTTCATTTTTCCTCTCCTTTTTATTTATTGATTTGCTACTCTTTTCATCCTTATCTTTCTAATCAACGGCAGACAGACGATGAAAATACAGATAAGAATACAGATCAATGAAATTGGGTGTGTAAAGAAAATCATTGGACCATTGTCGGAAAGCTGTAGAGCTCTTCTCAGATTCACTTCTGTCATAGATCCAAGGATCCTAGCGATGATAAAAGGAGCTTTAGGAAGGTTGAACTTCTCGAAGACAAAGAACCCAATGAATCCAAATATTATCATCACCCAAACATCAAACATCGAATTGCCGGAAGCATAAGCACCAAGTATGCAGAAAATACCAACAACCGGAAACAATATTGATGTAGGAACGACCGCTATCCTGGCAAACATCTTAACGAATACAGAAGCCTGTAAGAGCATGAATATATTCACCACTACTAGAATTGCCATAATCGTATAAGCCAATGATGCATGCGTGCTATAGAAAGTTGGTCCTGGGGCAACCCCTGCAATCGTCATAGCTCCAGCGAGAACGGCTGTTGCAGTATCCCCTGGTATTCCAAGAGAAAGTAATGGTATGAAAGCGGCACCTGTAACAGCATTGTTTGCACTTTCAGGAGCTATTATTCCCTCATCAATACCTGTTCCGAATTCTTCAGGATGCTTCGATGACTCTTTCGCAGCATTGTATGATACAAATGCAGCCAAAGCAGGACCAGTTCCAGGAATAGCTCCAATTCCTGTACCTATCAGTGTCGATTTAATTAATGTCTTCCAATGGCTCAGAAGTTCTTTCCATGGATATGTTTGCTTCTTGAAATCCTGAACGGTAGAATCCTTGGCATGGGAATTATAGACCTTCTTTATAACCTGAGAGAAAGCGAATATTCCTATCATCGTTGGAGCAAGATTGATCCCACCTTGAAGCTGACTAACTCCAAAGGAAAGCCTAGTCATGCCCGTGAATATATCTGAACCTATAACAGTTACGAACAACCCAAATAGAGCAGCAAGGAAGCCTTTTGTAGGCTGGTTGCCAACGACACTTGGGATAACCATCAATCCTATAAGGCAAAGCCCAAACATCTCAGCAGGGCCGAACTTAAGGGCAAACGATGCCAAAGAAGGGCCACATACTATAAGCAATACCGTTGAAACTATGCCGCCAAAGAAACTTGCTCTCAAAGCAATATTCAAAGCCCTTCCCGCTTTTCCTTTCTTAGCCATCGGATGACCATCAAGCACAGTACAGGCTGCTGCAGGAGCTCCCGGAGTATCAATAAGGATCGCAGTAATTGAACCTCCATATACACCTCCACAATACACACCGATAAGCAAGCAAAGACTTGGTACGATGGAAAGGCTATATGTAATCGGAAGAAGAAGTGTAATGCCTATCACTGCAGAAAGCCCAGGAATAGCACCAAAGATGATCCCAACTGCTACTCCAAGGTTCATTACCAAGAAGTTTTCCAGTGTAAACAACGAAGCTAAAATAGAACCAATCATACAGTTACTCCTACCTTAAATCCGAACATTAAGAAGCATCGTGAAAGCGAAATATGCTACAGCAGTACAGGCATATACAATCAGATACCAGAGTATTTTCCTTTCCCTACACAGCAATAGAAGCGATGTTGTCATTACGAAAGCACCTGCTAGAAAATGTACCGCCTCTATAAGCCAGACAGATACAAGCAAAGCTATGCAGTACAGAACAGCTCTCAGGTTATCATGCAAATGTGGATTATATCCTTTCACCTGATCCATATTTTTCCTTATGCTGAGTAAAGAACTGATTCCTAGGATCAATGAAACAATAATGGTGAAAACACCAATAGCATAAGGAAAGAAACGGCTTCCCAAGCTATCCATTTTCATAGGGCTTGTCATTATTGGAGTAAGAATCATAAGGACAATCCCGAAAATAAGAAAAATCGAAGCGCATATCACATCGTTAATCTTATTATTCACATCAAACCTCCTTTTAAGGCAGCAAACCTAGCCGATCAAGTTCCCTTCTTAATCTTTCCTTTTCTTCCTGTAACAAAGAGCGGAACGGATATCGAGGAACTCCCATATCAAAACCAAGAAACGTCAGAATTTCTTTGTGAGAGACAATAGGCATTATTGATCGCACTAGTTCACGTACACACATAATCTTATCCTGTGCGATTCTTGCTGCTATCAAATCCCCTTTCCAGAAATTCTCAAAAATAGATTTTGCCAATCGAGGGAAGACTCCTGCCAATGCGATTACTGCAGTATCTCCCCCATAAAACAGGGAAACAAGCACTTGTGCATCATTCCCCGTCATAACTTTAAAATCATCAAATGGCTTGTGATTTTGGAATTCCATATATGTCATGAAATCCATGCTGCTATCTTTGATCCCTTTGATATTAGGACAAGAAGAACACACTGCTTTGATGATATCAGTGGTTATCGGATTTTTTGTCATACCAGGTATGTTATAAAGATAGACAGGTAAATCCTTCGCAGCATCTGCGCAACTTTTGAAGTATCCAATCAGGGCCTGCTTATCATATGAGTGATAATAAGGAGCTGTAAAAGATACAGCATCGGCCCCTGCCTTAACTGCAAATGCACAGAAGTCATTTACTGATGCGAGATTCATTGCGGTCGCGTTGAATATAATCGGCGTATCCAAAGAAGAGCTATCTCTAGCAATTTCAAGGAGTTGCTTCCTTTCGCTATCTGAAAGATTTATGAATTCACCGGACGTTCCACCAACAAAGATACCATCGACCCCATTCGCCAAAAGAAACTTGGTGAGTTTTGAATATTCATGATAATTAACATCCCCTTTAGGACCGAAAGGTACGTTTTGAGGTGCAATAAGCCCAAGAATATCATTCCTCATTCAATTCCTCCTTTCATTTTTATATCAGTATCGCGCCCTTACTCGCAGAGGAAACCAATCGTACATAACGATCTAGATATCCACCGCCAGAAATATGCTGCTGAATGATATCGGTTTCCAATAATCTCTTCTTTATTTCATCATCTGAAAGTCTTACATTGATTGTTGCTGCGGGAATATCAATATCGATGACATCACCATCTCTTAGGATTGAAATCGGACCACCTTCAGATGATTCAGGAGAGATATGCCCTATGCAAGGTCCTCTCGTAGCCCCGGAAAAGCGTCCATCAGTAATAAGAGCAACGCTTTTATCATATCCCATGCTTACAAGTGATGCTGTTGCTGTCAGCATTTCCCGCATTCCAGGCCCTCCTTTTGGTCCTTCATTTCGGATAACTATTACATCTCCGTGTTTAATACTATCTGCCAAGATAGCATCAACTGCAGCTGCTTCGTTTTCAAAGACACGGGCAGGCCCCGAATGCTTAAGCATTTCAGGAGCCACAGCTGTATGCTTCACGACAGCACCATCTGGAGCGATATTTCCTTTCATAACAATCAATGAACCGTGATTTGAATACGGCGATGCAACTGTTTTGACAACATCGTTATCAGTAAATGTAGCTGCATCTACATTTTCTTTATGAGTATGTCCATTTACTGTCATTAAAGAGATATTTGCAATGGATTCCAATTCCCGGATTACTGCAAGGACACCTCCTGCTCGCTCGAAATCAAGCATTGTATGAGATCCAGATGGCTTGATTTTCACTATCTGTGGAGTATTCTTACTAAGTTCACCGATATCATTCAAACTCATACAGAGGCCTGCCTCATGAGCAATTGCCGGAATATGCAGAGTCATATTTGTTGATCCACCGACACTCAAACCTACCATAGTTGCAAATTCAAGCATTTCCTGGGTTACGATATCCCTTGGACATATACGCTCAAGAACCAAATCCACAATCCTTTTACCACTTGCTCTTGCAATGCGTTTCTTTTGACCGCTTACGGCATGTGCACAAGCACAACCGGGGAGAGTCAATCCTAAAGCTTCGGCTATAACTGACAAGCTATTGGCGGTCCCCATCATTGCACATGAACCAGGTCCTGGGGACATTATCCCCTCGAGATACTCATACTCTGATTGTGTGATCTCTCCATTCTGGACCTTCCCAATCATTTCCTTCAATTCATATGTCGCATATTGCCTACCTTTATAAACACCTGGAAGCATTGGGCCTCCTGTAACAATGATTGCTGGAATATTCACCCTCAAAGCTGCCATGATCAATGCAGGAACGGTTTTATCACAGCCTCCTAACAAAACGATCCCATCAATCTGCTGAGCTTTGCATAAGCATTCTATCGAATCAGCGATTATCTCACGGCTAGGCAAAGAATGGCACATTCCTTCATGCCCCTGCGCAAATCCATCACATATTGATATTGTGTTCATCTCAAATGGTATTCCACCATTTTCAAGAACCCCATATTTTATTTGCTCTGAAAGGATATTAAGGTGTATATGGCCTGGATGCATTTCATTATAAGTATTCAGCACGCCAATAAATGGTTTTTGGAGATCTTCAGTATCTAATCCCATACCGCGAAAATGGGCTCTTGGACCTGCCATTGTTATTCCATTTACGACTTTTGAACTCTTGAATCTTGAATCCTTATAAGAAAAGTCCATACGTCCTCCTACTCTTGGCGCAACCTTTCAGAAATTCTTCTGGCACTTGCAAGAAGTTCATCTTTATAACTCAAAGCCTTATCTTTTGAAAAACGATATGCTGGAGCAGAGATGCCAACGGTTGCAACTATTCTGTTTTGGCTATCAAATATAGGAGCGGCAATACAAACAACATCCAAATGATGCTCTTCATTATCCATTCCAAATCCATTACGGCGAATAGTTGCTAATTCCGCCTGCATTGATTTTTCTTCACATATGGTATTGTCAGTAAATCTCTCAAATGAAGTGGAATCAAAATACGAACGCAACCATTCTTCTGTCTGATAGGCAAGCAGAACTTTCCCGCCAGCAGTACAATATAATGGAATAGTCCAGCCTATACGCGATCTTAAACCAATTTGGTTCTTTGCCTCACATTTTGCGATATAGCGCCCCTGATTCTTATCAAGTACAATGAGGTGAATTGTCTCATTAGATAAATCATTCAACCGATTCATTTCAATTGAAGCGGCTTCTGATATCAAATCGGTTTTTCTGATTCGGGTACCAAGCGCTAACGCATTCAATCCAAGACAATACTTATGTTCATTATTCTTTCGAACATACTCTGACTGAACAAGTTCCTGAAGTATCCTATGTATAGTACTGTTACTTAATCCTGAAACTTCAGCAATATCGGTAATACTCTCGAAAGAATTGCTACAAGCCAAAACCTCAAGCATCATAATCGATTTGAGTGAACTGAATTTATTCAATTCAGCACATCGCTTGACTAGCATTTCTCTATCATCCAGCATATTCCCTCGCCTATATATTCCATATATGGAATCTACATTCTATATTTTAAATCTAATACAGATTTCTGCAAGGAAAATTTTCAATAGATATCAAAATGAATGATTCTCGATGTTTGCTCTAAACGGAAGTACGAGCCTTCCTCATCCACCACCCCGCCGCCATCATCAGCAGGTAGAAGCACATATGGACTATGACGATGGATGCTCCTGTCGGAAGCGAAAGCGCGTACGAGAGGATGAAGCCTATAAGGAACGCCGATACGCTCTCCGCTACAGCTATCACGGACACGCGGAGATATGTCTTGGCGACCTTCATCGCGCTGAGTGCTGGGAAGATCAGCAGTGAGGAGATAAGCATAGAGCCCAGCATCCTCATGCCGACGACTATCACGAGGGATGTAAGGACAGCCAGGAGATTAGTATAGCGCTCGCACTTCATTCCTGTAGCCCTCGCGAATACCGGATCGAACGTCGAGGCATATATCTGATGGTAGAAGACAAGATACGAGAAGATAGTCACCGCCGATACCCCGAATGATATCCAGGCGTCGCTTTTCGAGACAGAGAGGATCGAGCCGAAGAGGAAGGCGTTGAGATCCGTGTTCACCCCGCCTATCGAGACCGCGGCGACGCCCAGAGCCAAGGCAGATGATGAGAGCAATGCTATCGCGCTGTCTCCCCCGCTCCTGCGCTCAGAGAGCCTCAGGAGAAGGAAGGATGCAACGACAACCACCGGAAGCGTCACTGCCATCGGGGAAAGGGATAGAAGGGAGGCGATGCCGAGAGCTCCGAATCCCACATGCGACAATCCATCGCCTATCATCGAATAGCGTCTGAGCACGAGGCTCACACCCAATAGCGATGAGGAGACAGAGATCAGGAAGCCGACCATGAGGGCACGCGCGAGGAATGGATATGAAAGGATCTCAGCTATGATCATGGCCAGCCTCCTTGAGGAACTTAAGCCCAGGCTCGGTGCGGAAGTACTCATCCCTGCTGCCGAAGTAGTAACCCGTATGCGAGAAATGGAGGATCATATCCGCATCATTGAGCGCCGGGTGGATATCATGGGTGACCATCATGACGGTTATGCCATCCTCCTGAAGCTTCCGTATGATCGAATAAAGCTCCGCCGTAGCCTGCGGGTCAAGGCCCGTTACCGGCTCATCCAGCAGGAGAAGCCTCTCTGTCGCCATCAGGGCGCGGGCAAGGAGCGTACGCTGCTGCTGTCCGCCAGAGAGCTCCTGGAATGACGAGGAGGAAAGCTTATCCAGGCCAAGGCGGCTGATGATGGACTCTGCCTTATCCCTCTCCTCCCTGGAATAGCCGAATAGCCTCCTATGCCTATTGAGGCATCCGGAGAGGACTATCTCCATCACAGATGAGGGGAAGTCACGCTGTATCATCGACTTCTGCGGAAGATAGCCTATGGAATCAGGGCGGAGGGATGGCGAGAAGACGACCTGTCCGGAAAGCGGTGGGATAAGGCCCAGCACGGTCTTGACGAACGTGCTCTTTCCAGAGCCATTCTCCCCCACTATGCATAGGTAATCCCCGCTTCTGACGGAAAATGTAAGATGGGAGACAACCGGCTCGCCATCGTATCCTATGGTAATATCATCACCTTTGATCAGTTCCACCCAAAGCCTCCCTGAGGATATCAGCATTCCTTTCCATTATCGTTATGTATGTCTCGCCTGATGCGAATTCGCGCGCCGTCACGTTATGAAGCGATGAGAACGTATATACAGGCACCCCAGCCTCCTCCGCTATCGTGCGCGCTATGAGATCCGAGGACATCTCTATATTCAGTATGCACGGCACGCCAAGCTCTTTCGCCTTGTCTATGAGGAACGCGACAGTACGGGCGCTCGGCTCCGTCTCCTCCGCGCAGCCCGGGAATGCCGCGTAATACCTGAGCCCATACTCCTTCACGAAATAAAGCAGGGGGAAGCGCGACGCGAATATAAGTGTATCAAGAGGGCTCTCCTCCACTATCTTCCTTATCTCGCCGTCAAGCGCCTCGAGCGACGCCATATACGCTTCCGCATTCCCATAGAGCTCCTCGGACCTCTCAGGCTCTATGGCGGAGATGGCATCGGCAAGAGCTGAGACTATTGCCGCCTCATTGACAGGGCTTGTCCAGACATGCTCATCGCGCCCCTCGTGGTGGCCGTGCCCATCATCCTCCATGCCCTCGGTCCTCTCTTCCGAAAGAAGAGGCACCTGCTCCATCAGGCGGAATGCGTGGGGAGGAGATGAAAGGGATGAGAGTATCGAATCAACCCAGGCGTCAGAGTGCCCGCCCGTGTAGATTATCAGATCAGCTTCCGCGATCGTCACCATGTCCTTAGGCGTCGGATCATAGCTATGGCTCTCAGTCCCAGGGGGAAGGAGCATCGCAAGGCCATCATCACCGCCAAGGACGGCGCGGGCCGCGTCAAAGGAAGGAAAATCAACGGCAACGATCGAGAGATCCCTTTCTCCCCTATCCTCCCGAACGCAGGAAGCGAGAAGGAGAAGCAGGAGAGCGAATGGCAGGAACCTCCTCATTTCCGGCACTCCGGGCATATGCCCCTGAAGACCGTGGACGGAAGGACGGAGAAGCCAGTCTCCTCCTCTATCGCCCTGCGTATGCGGTCAGAGATATCCTCATCGAGGTGGCAGGTGCGGCCGCAGACGGTGCATTCCATATGCATATGGTGTGGGCATCTTTCAGGATCCGAATAGCGGTAGAGCGCGCCATGCTCTGAGGGCACCTTCATCAGAAGCCCCTCCTCCGCGAGCCTCTGAAGGAGGCGGTATACGGTAGACTGGACCGCACCGGGAACGCACCCGATGATCTCCTCTGAAGTGAAGGCCTTCTCCCTGTTGTCCGAGAAGAAGGCCAGTATTCGCTCTTTCTGTCCTGTGCTGTATGACATCGAATTGAGAATAATTCCCAATTGATGGAGAGTCAAGCGAAGAGGAAGCTGGAAAGATACCTGTCGCCGGAGTCCGGCATGATGGCGACGATCGTGCGGCCCGCCTCTTCCCGGGCGATCCTGATGGCTGATGCAAGCGCGGCTCCTGACGATATGCCCAGAAGTACCCCTTCCGTACGTCCAGCAAGCCGTGCCATCTCCATCGCATCCTCATCCGCGACCTGCTCGATTCTGTCGTATACGCTTCTGTCGAGCACCGAGGGGATGAACCCGGCGCCTATCCCCTGGATCCTATGCGGCCCTGGCTTGCCTCCGGAAAGAACCGGAGAGGAGGCCGGCTCGACAGCCACCACCTGCACGGATGGCTTCAACTCCTTCAGAAAGCGTCCTGTACCCGTGATGGTGCCCCCCCGATCCCACCGCTGACACGAGGATATCGACAGAGCCCTCGGTGTCGCGCCATATCTCAGGGCCTGTCGTCTCGTAGTGCGCCCTGGCATTCGCGCTGTTCGAGAACTGGCCCATCACCACAGAGCCTGGAATCGAGGCAGCAAGCTCCTCGCTTCTCCTTATCGCGCCCTTCATCCCCTCTCGTCCGGGAGTGAGCACAAGCTCCGCCCCATAGGCCTTCATGAGGATACGGCGCTCCTCGCTCATCGAGTCAGGCATGACGATGATCACTCGGTATCCCCTGCTCGTGCCTATGGACGCAAGGCCAATGCCGGTATTGCCGCTCGTGGGCTCTATGATCGTCCCGCCAGGCTGGAGAAGGCCCTTCTCCTCCGCGTCATCGATCATATAGAGCGCGGCCCGATCCTTCACGGAGCCTGTCGGATTGAGATACTCAAGCTTGAGAAGGAGCCGTGACCTGAGGCCAAGGGACCGCATGATATTCCCAGCCTCAAGCATCGGCGTCCTTCCGATCAGGGCATCAACTCCTCTTGCTATCATCCACGATCCTCCTTGCCATATCAGGGAAATTGGTTATGACGCCATCGCATCCATGCTCAAGGCACCACATCATCCTCTCCTCATCATTCACGGTCCACGCATTGACGGCGACGCCATGCGCGTGGAGATCAGCTATGAGCTCATCGGAAAGGAGCTTCTGGTCCGGATGGTAATAAGCTATGCCCATGTCGGAGAAAAGGGCACCCATCCTCTTGAGATCCAGTCCTGAGAACAAAAGCGCGTACCGCAGCTCAGGGGCTATCTCCTTCATCCTCATCACCGACATCCAATTGAAAGATGAGATGATTATCCTGTCCTCGAGCGAGAACCGCCTGATAAGGGCCGCGGTCTTCTCCTCTATCCCCGGATAGTACAGAGGAGCCGTCTTGAGCTCTATGTTGGTCTCGACCTTCCCTCCTATCGTGCTGAAGTACTCCTCCAGGGATGGAATGGTAGGAGATGTATTCCATCTGCCTTCCTCATTCTTGCCGACTCCGATCCCCTCAAGCTCCGCCCTGGTGTAATCGGAGACGATGCCGCTTCTTCCCGTTGTACGCAGGAGCGCCTCATCGTGCATTATCATGACCTCCCCGTCTCTGGAGAGATGGACGTCCAGCTCTATGCCATCAGCGCCGCACTCTACAGCCTTGCCGAATGCAGCCATAGTATTCTCAGGATAGCGCCCTGAGAAGCCTCTATGCGCGAAAACCTTCATACAGAGAATATAATATCGAGATTGACTTTAATCATCCTTTTTCCGATATTCCAGTTATGGCAGGATTCTATACAGGCCGGAATGGCTCTGATCAGCTATCTGTATTCCTCGTTGCCATAGCCCTCGTCATAGCGGTCGCAGCATCTGTCATAACGGATGAGACGGCGCGCATTGCAACGGGAGCCGTGGCTATAGCGCTCGCGCTCTGGGCGTTCTTCCGCATGATGTCGAAGAACATCGGCAGGAGAAGGGCCGAGAACGACACATTCCTCTCCCTTATCGGGCAGAGCCCTGAGAAGAAGGCAAGGCGGGAGGAGAAGAAGACCCACAGATTCTTCCGCTGTCCCAAGTGCAAGGGCATGTGCCGTGTCCCGAAGGGAAAGGGGAAGATACGCATCACCTGCCCGCATTGCGGGGAGCAGTTCATAAAGAGGACCTGATGTTCGGCTACGTCGCTGCGGATATAAAAGGATTATCAAAGGAGGAGCGCGCCATCTACAAGGCGCACTACTGCGGGCTCTGCCATGCGCTCAAAGAGCGCTATGGGAGCATAGGGACATCATCGCTGTCATATGACATGGTATTCCTGGAGATGCTTCTCTCGGACCTGAATGACAGGGACGAGACGGAAGGAAGCGAGAGATGCGCGGTGCATCCCGTGAAGGAGCATAGGTACATAGTCACCGACAGCACGTATTACGCCGCGGACATGCAGATGCTCCTTGGCTACTACTCCCTCCTGGACAACATACATGATGAGGGCAAGGGAGAGCGGGAAGAGGAGAAGTACCGCGCGATAATCACGGAGCTGACCAGGAGGTATCCAAGGCAGGCTGAGGCGCTGAAGGAGAACCTGCGCCTCATCTCGATAAAGGAAGAGGAGAGAAGCAAGGACGCCGAGGCCCTGGCCCTCCTTACCGGAAACTTCCTCGGGGAGATATTCGTGGATGACGATGGATCATTCTTCCGCGATGACCTCAGGACGCTCGGATGCGGGCTCGGACGCTTCGTATATCTCCTGGACGCATGGTGCGACAGGAAGAAGGACAGGAAGAAAGGAACGTTCAATCCGCTTGCGGAGGATATCGGGAGATCTGACATGAAGGATATGCTCATCGATGCCGCGGCAACCGCTTCCTCTGCTTTTGAGCGTCTTCCGCTCGATCAGCATGTTTCAATTATGAGAAATATCCTTTACAGTGGCATATGGATAAGATTTGAGGTGAAGGACAAGGAATGACCGATCCATATAGCGTGCTTGGGCTCTCGCCCGGAGCATCGGACGAGGAAGTCAAGAAAGCATACAAGAGGCTCGCGAAGAAATACCATCCTGACATCGCGGGGAACAGCGAGGAAGCCGCGCACAGGATGCAGGAGATCAACGCGGCTTACGATCAGATCATCAACCATCGCTCTGACTGGCAGTACCAGCAGCAGCGCTCTTCCTCATACTCCTCGGCATATGGAAGCGATGAGCCTATAGAGATGCAGGCCGCGGTGAACTACATAAACGCGAGGCGCTTCATGGAGGCCCTGAACACGCTTTACTCCATACCGGAGGGAAAGAGGAGCGGACGATGGTACTTCCTGTCGGCATACGCGAAGGCGCATACGGGAGACACCGTAGGGGCCGGAAGGGATATAGACGAGGCCATAAGAAGGGAGCCTGGCAACATGAGCTACCACGCCTTCCGGGACAATCTCACGGGACGAAGGACAGCATACTCAGGATACACGCAGAACTACAGCGCGAACACTCCGGGAGGGATCTGCAGCTCGCTCTGCCTGTCACTGCTCTTCTTCAGGTTCTGCTTCTGCTTCATCTAGGAAGATATGGTTCCAGCATGCCGCAGATGAATGACGGGGCGCTCTCCAGCGTCTCGGGAATGGTACCGAGAACAATATCGTAATATGTGCCGGCGATCGCAGAGATCAGGAAATCAAGGCGTGAGGCAAGCGCCCTCCTATCAAGCTGATGCTTCGCGTACTCGCTTTCCAGCAGGTAGTCCAGCGATATTCTCTTGATCTGGTTCAGGAACTCCTGTATGCCCGAGGTGGAAAGCAGCATCCTGTAATACGTGCTGTCCTCGGAAAGGAACTCGGATATCTTCTCCAGAAGCGGCTTCGGATCCCTTATCACGATGTCTGAAGGTATGCTGTATATCGCATCCTTCATCTCCGACAGCGCATCCGATCTTATACGCTCAAGGACCTCCCTGGAATCCTTGAAATGCGCATAGAATGTTCCCCTGTTGATATCCGCACGCCTGACGATATCGGTGATGGTTATCTTTTCGAAGGGCTTTTCCTGCATAAGAGAGACAAGCGCATTCCGAATCAACGTCTTTGACCGAATGGAACTTCGATACTCAGCTTTCTTGCGTCTTTCTTCCATTATGGATCCCTCCCTAATTTAAGTCTATTATGGAATCCAAGATAAAGAAAGTGTAAAGTTAATTCCTTATATAATAATCAATTGAATAAAGAACTGCGTTCAATATGCCATCATGGCAGACATCGGATGACACATAATCGGCGGCATTCTTCAGGCCCTGTGATGCGTTGCCCATGGCTATTCCGAGATCAGCCGCCTCTATCATCTCAGCGTCATTCGCCCCATCCCCTACCGCAACCACGAAAGACCTTTCCTGGCTCTCGCGTTCTATGGCCTCTATGCCCGTAAGCTTGCTTATCGAGGAGAGGACGACCTCTCCCATCAGATCCGCGGGAAGGCCTACGGTATTGTCGATGACGGAAAAGCGAGGGCCGAGGGATGACCTTATCTCATCGATCCGCCCATCCGGGGAGATATAGAGGAACTTGGAGATCCTTGCATCAGGAGGGAAGGATGGGGATATGGCTATGCCGGAGAGAGATACGGATATCCCGGCCTTCTCCTGAAGAAGGGATGACCAGAGATCGAAGGTCTCCTGGCTCATGTATGTCCCCTCATCGGTCTGGACGAGGATGCTGTATCCCCTCTCCCGGCAGAAGGAGATGACGGCATCGCTCTCATCCTGCGAGAAAAGCCTCTCATGAATCTTCCTGCCGCCGATATAGGCCACGGCGCCGCCTGCGAACACCCCGCCATCGAAGCCAAGGGAATAGATATCATCCCCGACTTCCCTGACGCTTCGCCCGGTGGCTATGAATGCCCTGTGCCCCAAAGCCCTGAGATGCCTTATCGCATAGGACGCGCTCTCAGGGACAGGACGCCCGAAAGGAAGGAGCGTCCCATCGATATCGAAGAAGAAGTCGATCATCTCGCGGCGCCGACGATCTTGAATCCAGCTGAGGCAAGCGCGTCCTTTATCTCCTCGATATGCGCGCGATCCCTCGTCTCCATCTTGACGCGGAGCGTGCAGTTGTTGATGTTCGCCTCGTTGCCGTTCTTGTCATGGAAGACGCCTGTGACGTTCGCGCCCTTGCTGGCTATTATCGAGGAAACCTCAACCAACTGGCCCGGCTTATCGATGAGCTCGATAGTGATGTCCGCGATGCGGCCTTCCTTTATCAGGGCACGATCGATGACGCGGGAGAGGATCGTCACGTCTATGTTTCCCCCGGATACTATCAAGGCCGTCTTCTTGCCCTTGAGAGGGATCTTTCCGGAAAGCGCCGCCGCGACGGCGACAGCTCCGGCCCCTTCAGAGACAAGCTTCTGAGCCTCCATAAGGTCAAGGATGGCGACCGCTATCTCATCATCCGAGACCGTCACGATCTCATCGACATACTGCTCGGTAAGGGAGAACGTGAGATTACCCGGGCTCTTGACCGCTATGCCATCCGCGATCGTGTTCACGGAGGGAAGCGTCTCTATATGCTTGTGCTCATGCGAGACAAGCATGGAAGCCGCGCCTGATGCCTGCACGCCATATATCCTTATCGATGGCCTGAGCTTCTTCATCGTGAAGGCGACGCCGGAGATGAATCCGCCGCCACCCACCGGAACTACCACCTGATCCACGTCAGGAAGCTGCTCAAGGATTTCCAGGCCGACAGTACCCTGCCCGGCTATGACATCCTCATCATTGAAGGGATGGATCATCGTGCGTCCCGTCTCCTCCATGATCTCCAGAGCCCTGTTGTACGCATCGTCATATACGCCTTTGACGAGCTCGACCTTCGCTCCATAAGCGCGCGTGGCCTCGACCTTCGAGATAGGGGCACCCTCAGGTATGCAGATGAGTGCATCGATCCCCTGCCTGGCCGCGGCGAGGGCCACTCCCTGGGCATGATTGCCGGCAGAGCACGCTATGACGCCCTTCGCCTTCTGCTCATCGGTCAGCCTCGCTATCTTGTAGTAGGCGCCGCGCAGCTTGAATGAGCCTGTGTTCTGCAGGTTCTCTGTCTTAAGGAACACCTCATCATCAGGGAACATCTTAGGCGCCCTGATCAGATCCGTCATCCTCGCGACAGCCTTGAGCGCGAAGGATGCCTGGTAAACACTATCTAAGGTAAGCATGGACGGATGATACCTCTAACGGTGGCTATATGTCACCTATTTCGCGGCGGAGGGAAAGTATTTCGCATTATTCCTTTGACGGAGAAGCCCGGGATGATTAGGATGGGTGTATGGCAAAGGCGGAGATAACGAAAAGAGCATTGGCAGCGGCTATGAAGAGATTGCTTCCCGACATGCCTTATGAGAAGGTCTCCGTCTCGATGATAGCGGATGAGGCCCACATGAACAGGAAGAGCTTCTACTATCACTTCAAAGGCAAGGCTGAGCTCGTGAACTGGATCCTCGACACGGAGTTCAAGGACTACCTGGAGACAACACCGGAGGAAGAGGAAGGCTGGGAAGTGATAGAGATGCTGGTCTCCTACTTGTACAAGGAGAAGGGCTTCTATTGCTCGATACTGCAGTCCACGGGCTATGGCCCGCTCTCATCGATCATGTTCCCCGTGATAGCAGGATACATCAAGGACATGTTCGGCATAGCGGACGAGAGCGATCCTGTCATCATGCTCGCGGCCGACACGCTCCTCGCCTCTATCTTCCGCTGGCTCCTCTCCGGCTCCGATGTGATGCCTGACGCCTTCGTGAACGGGCTGAAGGAAAGCATACTGAAGCTATCGAAGGAGTGGATCCGCCACCTGATCTGAACACACATAATCCATAAAGTGTCTATTCACTTCGCGTTCCCCGGGTATTAACTTTGATTCCAAGAGGGTCTTATGAAGAACACATTGAAGGAAAACGCAGAAGCGCTCGCGCTTAGGACAGTGCTGGGATACATCAATGGGAAGGATCCCGATGATGCGATTGAGAAGGTGCTTGAATGGGCAGATAAATTCGATGAGAAGGAAGGGACGGTCGCCAAGCAGAGGGAGCTTATCCGCAGGGAGCTTGGGAACAAGGACGGAAACTGGTACAAGCTCGTCAAGAGCTTCTGGACGGATATAGATCCGTCAGTCAGGCAGAGGACATTCGAGAATTTCATAATAAACGCGACGATCCTCGGAGGACGGAGGAAGGCCGAGGCGAGGAAGAAGTACGGATGCAATATCCCATGGACGATACTCATCGATCCGACAAGCGCCTGCAACCTGCACTGCATAGGATGCTGGGCCGCCGAGTACGGGAACCATCTCAACCTGAGCTATGAGTTCCTCGACTCGCTGGTCAATCAGGCTAATGAGATCGGAGTGCGCATGTTCCTCTATACAGGAGGAGAGCCCCTTGTGCGCAAGGCTGACATAATCCGGCTCTGCGAAGCGCATCCTGACTCGCAGTTCATGTCCTTCACCAACGGCACGCTCATCGATGAGAAGTTCGCGGAGGATATGCTGAGGGTGAAGAACTTCGTGCCAGCTATCTCGGTAGAGGGATTCGAGGAAGCAACGGACTCAAGAAGGGGCAAGGGCACATACAAGGCCGTAGAGAATGCCATGCGCATCCTCCGCGAGCATAAGCTGCCTTTCGGCGTCTCTTGCTGCTATACCCACGAGAACTACAAGGTCATAGGCTCGGAGGAATACTTTGACTGGATGATAGAGCAGGGAGCGAAATTCGCCTGGTTCTTCACATACATGCCGATAGGAGTCGGCTCCCCTACCTCGCTCATGGTCAGCGCGGAGGAAAGGGCATACATGTATGACAGGATCCGTGAGTACAGGAAGACCAAGCCTATATTCACCATGGACTTCTGGAATGACGGCGAGTACGTGAAGGGATGCATAGCAGGCGGAAGATACTACTTCCACGTCAACGCGAACGGCGATGCCGAGCCATGCGCGTTCATACATTACTCGGACACGAACCTGAAGGAGCATTCGCTTATAGAGGCGCTGCAGGCCCCGCTCTTCAGCGAGTATGCGAAGAGCCAGCCTTTCAGCCCGAACTACCTCCGTCCATGCCCACTGCTTGACAATAAAGGAGCACTAGCGAAAATGGTACATGATTCAGACGCGGACTCCACGGACCTTTCGGCGAAGGAGGACGTCGATGATCTATGCGCCAAATGCGCTGATGCTGCGGATAACTGGAAGCCTGTCGCTGACTCCATATGGCAGAAGACACATCCAGGTGCCCCGCTTTGATATAGGAGAAGATGATGAGAAGGCTATTCACTTCCGAATCGGTTACGAAGGGACACCCCGACAAGGTCTGCGACCAGATCGCGGACGCAATCCTCGACGCGCTTCTTGCCGAGGATCCAGGCTCCAGATGCGCCTGCGAGGTCACAGCCGAGCCAGGAGCCGTGCACATAATGGGAGAGATAACCACCAAGGCAAAGGTGGACTATATTGAGATCGCTAAGAGGACCATCCGCGATATCGGATACACCAAGGCCGAGTATGGCTTTGACGATACGGCATCAATCACGGTCTCGATCCACGAGCAGTCCGGGGATATCGCGCAGGGAGTGGACAGCTCCTACAGCGACAGCTCCACGCTCGGGGCAGGAGACCAGGGCATGATGTTCGGCTATGCGTCGAACGAGGGCGACGAGTACATGCCGCTGGCTGCCGTGCTTGCCCGCAAGCTCTCCATGGCCCTCACATCGGCAAGGGAGAACGGGACGATCCCATACCTCAGGCCAGACGGGAAGAGCCAGGTGACGATAGAGTATGAAGGAAGGGAGCCGAAGAGGATCGAGGCTGTCGTCCTCTCTGCCCAGCATGATCCGGACACCCCGCTTGAGACGCTCAGGAAGGACCTGAAGGAAAAGATCATACTCAAGACGCTCCCCTCCTCCATGATCGATAAGGACACGAAATTCTTCATCAATCCAACAGGACGCTTCGTGCTTGGAGGACCAGCTGCGGATACAGGCCTCACGGGAAGGAAGATCATCGTCGACACATATGGCGGATATGCCCATCATGGCGGAGGCGCGTTCTCCGGCAAGGATGCGACGAAGGTCGACAGGACCGCGTCCCTTGCGCTCAGGAACATCGCGAAGACAATCGTAGCCGCGGGAGCTGCGGATGAATGCGAGCTTCAGGCCGCGTACGCGATCGGAGTCGCGGAGCCGGTATCGCTCGAGGTCAACGCATTCGGTACGGGAAGGATCAGCGAGGACAAGATCATCGAATGGGTAGAAAGGCATTATGACCTCAGGCCTCAGGCGATGATCGAGCGCTTTGATCTCAGAAGGCCTATCTATTACAAGGCTGCGGGTCAGGGCTCATTCGGCAGGACCGATGTCACGTTCCCCTGGGAAGTGATCGATCAGGACGCGCTAGCTGACCTGAAGGCAATGCTTTAAAGCTATGAGGGCTGCTTGTGGGGCAGCCCTTCTTCTTGATTGACGGCTTTTGCGCATCTCGCTATCATCCCAACTAAATATATCCACAGTCTGGCAAAGGGCGGGGTTCCCGTACCAGCCACCTGAAGTTCTGTTGTCTGGCTAATCAAAGGAAAACCAATCATAGGCCCCCTGCCTCTACAGGGGAAAGCAAGATGCATGATCTAGCTACGGTTTCCGTCATACAGGAAATCCAGCCCATCGAAGGCAAGGACCGTATAGTCCTTGCAACGGTAGAGAACTATCATTCGATAGTCCAGAAAGGTGAATTCAAGCCTGGAGACAAGGTAATCTACGTATATTACGATGCCATTCTCCCCGTACGCCCTGAATTCGAGTTCTTGAGGAAGAGATGCTGGTCCGAAAAGCTCAAAGGCTTCAGGATCCGCCCGATGAAGATGGGAGGAGCTATCTCCGAAGGCCTTGTGCTGCCGCTCTCGCTGCTCTCTGATGGGGATAGCCTCCCCGTCGGCACCGTCGTGGCAGAAGCTCTCGGCATAAGGCGCTATGACCCAGAGCTGCAGTCTCCACGGCAGGATACGCGAAAACGCTGGTGGATGCGCTATCCCGCTATAAGGAGGCTCTTCGGATCCATCAAGCCGCATCTAGCGGAGGGATATCCATCCCTGATCCCTAAGTCCGACGAGGAGAACATCGAAAGATGCTGGGACAGGATATCCTCCTTAGACTGCGAATACATCATCACGGAGAAGATGGAAGGATGCGCGGCGATGTACGTGCTCGGCAAGGGTGGCAGATTGCATTCATACTCCCATAACAGGGAAGCCGGGGACTCGGGATGCTGGGGAGAGATAGCGAGAACGTTGGACATCCGCTCAAGGCTGAGGAAGCTCAGGAAGCAAATAAGACGGCGCATAGCGATCGAGGGAGAGATATGCGGTCCTGGAATACAGAAGAATATCTATCATTTTCCCAAGCTCCGCTTCTTCCTCTACAGCGCGTATGATGCCGATACTGGCAAGGCCCTCACATATACAGAGCTCTGCGCGATAGCGGCGATCATGGGCATAGAGCAGGTTCCGTTCATAAGGCGTGGCAAGGCTTTTGGGAGCGTTGAGACGATGCTTGCCGACGCGGAGGGCCTGTCCCTGCATGGGAAGGATATCCCCCGCGAGGGCCTTGTCTGGAGTCATCTTCCGGGAGGAATTCCGAGAAATCCTCAATATCCCCCGCGAGGGCCTTGTCTGGAGAACGGAGGATGGATCAGTGCACTTCAAGTGCAAATCACGCTCATACAAGGTATGGTTCGAAGGATGACCACATGCTCCATGGCTTCTTGCCATGGGGCTATTCTTCTGCCTGCTCCTTCTTCATCATCGTCGGGATGAATCTCTTGGCGAACTTACCCTCTCCCCTGTTCTTAAGGTATATGAATCCGATGATAGAGAAGACAGTCGCCCCCACGAACGTGACGAAAAGATCCTTCATGGTATCGATCAGGCCTATATCCAGATAGCCATTGATGCCGAGGCTCTCCCCGTTCACGGCCGTGTCGGTTATGCCGCTTATATACACGACCTTATTCGAATGGGTCGGATCGAGGGTCACAGATCCAATGGATGTGATGATGGTGTCCTTCTGCATATCGAGATGGAAAAGAGCATCCATCGAGAACTCGAAGAACTCCCAGATGATCCCTATCGTCATGGAGAATGTGAACGCGCCTATGGCGACATATATAGGGGAGAGATACAGCTTGGTGTTCTCATTCCTGTTGATTATATCGACAAGGGAGAAGCCAACGGCAGCTGCAAGGAAGCCGGTGACGGTATGAAGCGCGGTATCCCAGCCCGGGACGCTTACATAATAGGCCCTGATCTCGCCGAGTATCTCAGCCGCGTATATGAACACGAGGACGATGACCTCAAGCGTGTCCGGGATATCTATATGCCAGTTCTTCTCTATGAATGTCGGGACGGTGAAGAGCACAAGCGTCAGCACGCAGAGCCAGACATTCTGCCAGTCACGGTTGAATACCTGCGCGATAAGCACAAGAATGACTGAAGCCCTCAGCAGCACGTAAAGAGTGAACAGCCGCGGCTTCCTGCGTATCTGTTCCCTAAGCGATACGCTATGGATCTTCCTTCTCCGATGTTTCATATGCAGATTGTACAGCAAATAGCGCAAAGGCAACAGCGGCCCCTTAATCGTTGACATTGGCCTGATCTGCTGCCATCTTTGTATCAGGAGATTATCGACATGGATCTTATTTCAGGTTACAGGGCATTCCTTGATGCCGGAAAGACAGAAAGGGAGTGCATAAGGGAGATCATAAGGCAGGCGGAAAGCGCAGGCTATAGGGATATCGAGAGCGTGGAGAGCCTCAAGGCCGGTGACAAGGTGTACGCGGCGAAATACGGCAAGTCCATCGCCCTCTTCTGCATCGGCACGGAGCCGATAGAGAAAGGGATGAATATCCTAGGGGCTCACATCGACTCCCCCAGGCTGGATATAAAGATGAAGCCCGTGTATGAGAGCGATGGCATCGTATACCTCGATACCCACTACTACGGCGGCATCAAGAAATACCAGTGGGTAACCCTCCCCCTCGCCCTCCATGGCGTTGTGATAAAGAAGGATGGGACAGAAGTCCGCATAAACGTCGGAGAGGATGATGATATGGCGTTCTGCATCTCTGACCTTCTTCCTCATATGGCGCAGGAGCAGATGAAGAAGACAGCCGCGGAGGTTATCCCCGGAGAGGATCTGGATATCATGATAGGGCTTCCTGAAGCTGACAAAGATGAGAAGGAAGGAGCCAAGAAGAAGATCCTGGCCATACTCAAGGAGCTTTATGGAATAGAGGAGGATGACTTCCTATCGGCGGAGATAGAGGCGGTCCCTGCCGGCAAGGCAAAGCTCATGGGCTTCGACAGGTCCATGATACTCGCCTATGGCCAGGATGACAGGGTCTGTGCGTACACCTCACTCAGGGCCATGCTTGATGCTGAGAACCCGAAGAGGACGACATGCTGCCTCCTTGTCGACAAGGAAGAGATCGGCTCAGTCGGAAGCACGGGAATGGACAGCGTGTTCTTCGAGAACGCCGCCGCGGAGGTGCTTGAAAGGCTCTCTGGCTATGATGGACTCAAGCTCAGGCGCATGATGAGCTCCTCCTATATGCTCTCGAGCGATGTGAACTCAGCCTATGACCCGCTCAACGCGTCGCTTTTCGACAAGAAGAACTCGTCTATGCTTGCAGGCGGTGTCGTGTTCAACAAATACACAGGCTCCAAGGGCAAGAGCGGCGCATCGGACGCCAACGCGGAGTTCATCGCGAAGCTCAGGGCGAAGATGGACGAGAACAACGTAAGATACCAGATGGCTGAGATGTCCAAGGTTGATATCGGCGGAGGCGGCACGATCGCGAAATACGCCGCATACTACGGCATGAACGTGATAGATTCCGGCGTGGCTGTGATGAGCATGCACGCTCCTTGGGAGATAACCGCAGTCAAGGATGTCGAGAGCGCAGAGGCATGCTACAAGGCATTCCTTTCGATCGAGTGAGGCTAATATGGACGAGAGACCTTATCAGGAGAATCAGGGCAGAGGGCGCGATGCGGCCCTCGTCCTGGGCATACTATCGATAATATTCATATTCATCTGCCAGCTTGTAGGCCTAGTTCTCGGGATAATAGGGCTGCATAAGACAAGGAAGGACAGGAACGGAGGCACTGATACCGCATGGGTGCTGAATGTACTTGGCATAGTGCTCAACTCCGTCATCCTCTTCCTATTCGCGGCAGCCCTCATATTCGGACTCATCGCATTCTCAGGATTCATGGGGCATATGCATATGTACCATATGTGGTGATAGCAGGGAGCGCCCTGCTATCAATCACATCTTCCTGATCACGATAGCCTCATAAGGCTCGAGGACCATATCCTTATCGATTGCCACTCGTCCCGTGTTCGATATCACGACATCGCCATACCCAGAGAGATCTACGGGGAAAGGAACAGGATCGGAGGAGAAGTCCGCGATAAGGAAATATGACTCGCTCCCAAGCGTCCTCTCGAAAGCGAAGATCGCGGGGTCATCAGGAAGGATGAATCTGAGATCTCCCCTCCTTATTGCCTCGCTGCCTTTCCTGAGCGCTATCATCTCCTTGTAGAAGGAGAAGATCGAATCCTTATCCCCTATCTGGCTCTCCGCATTCCATTCGCTGCTGTCTGGATTGACGCCAAGCCATGGCCGCCCTGTCGAGAATCCCGCGTTCACGCCAGCTGTCCACTGCATCGGGCTCCTGGCATTGTCGCGGCTCACGAGCTGTGCCTCCCTAAGGGCCTCTTCGGGGGTATGTCCCGTAGCGATCATCTCACGGTAAAAGTCCTGCGTACTCGGATCATCATACTCCTCGATGCTGCCATAGTAGACATTAGCCATCCCGATCTCCTCTCCCTGATAGACAAAAGGAGTTCCAGGGAGCATCTCCATGAGGGCACAGAGCATCTTGGCAGAGCGGACGCGGTACTTCCCGTCATCGCCGTAAAGCGAGACCTGCCTGGGCTTGTCATGGTTGGAAAGGAAGCGCGCCCACCAGCCATCGTCCTTCAGCTCCTCATATGTCTCCATTATGCTCTTCTTCATGGCAAGCGGGGACCATGTATTGATCTCGACGATAGGCGGCACGAAAGGTATGCACATATCAAACTCATGCCGGGACTGGCTTGCGTAATCATGGTAATCGGAGAGCTTCCTGCAATTGACCTCCCCCACAGTCATCATATGGTACGGGGCGAAGGCCCTTCTGTTCAGCTCGCTGATGTATCTATGCGTGCCTTCCCTGTTGCTGCAGATATCCATCGCGAGGGCAAAGCCTGTGGAGAATGGAGGCTCAGGGGAATCAGGGAAGCCTGGAGCCTTCTCAAGGTAGCTTATCGCATCGACGCGGAAGCCATCCACGCCCTGCTCTCCCCACCATCTTATGATCGACACGACCTCCTCCCTCAGCTCCTCGCACTCCCAGTTGAGATCGGGCTGCTCCTTTGAGAAGAGATGGAGATAATACTGGCCGCGCTCGGGCACATACTCCCAGGCGCTGCCACCGAATGATCCTGCCCAGTTGTTCGGCTCATGGCCATCCACGGGATCCTTCCAGATATAGTAATCGCTGTATCTGCCTGTCCTGGACTTCCTGGACTCCTGGAACCACATATGATGGCTTGATGTATGGTTCACGACAAGATCCATTATGATGGCGATACCCCGCCTATGGCATCCGTCGCGGAACTCTATGAAGTCATCGAACGTGCCATACATGGGATCTATGCTCCTGTAGTCGGAGATATCATAGCCATTGTCATAGCATGGGGAAGGATAGATAGGCGTCAGCCATATGGCGTTCACGCCAAGCTCAGCTATATAGTCCAGCTTGCCTATGATCCCCCTGAGGTCCCCTATGCCATCCCCATTGGAGTCCATATAGCTCCTGGGGTATATCTGATAAACGATAAGATCCTTGTACCAGTCTGCCTTCTTCTTTTCCATATCCCCCATGATAAGGAAAGGGACCGGCCTGAGCCAGTCCCTTAAGCCTATAAGGAGGGAATTATCAGATGCCTTCCTCGGCCTCGAGCTTCCTCACCTCTTCCTCGGAAAGGAACGCGGAAGGAGCTGGCTCGACGCCAAGCTTCCACTCGATGAGGTTGACAACGAAGAACGTGATAGCGCCGACAGCGCAGCCGAATACGACAGGAAGGATGCCAAGATAGAAATCTCCTCCGGAGAGTATCTGCCAGAATACGACGCCGATCGTTCCTGTCACTATCGAGATGCTTCCGGAGTGCCTAGTGGCCCTTGGCACGACCATTCCAAGCCCGTATGCGGCGAAAGGACCTGCGCATCTGATGGCGAACGCGAAGGTGTTCATGATGACGATGTTCACGCCGAAGAGCGATATAAGCATCGCGACGACGCAGAACACGACATTGCAGAAGCGAGTCCAGAATATAGTCTGCTGGTCAGTGAAGGCCTTCGCCTTATCGCTGAACTTCTCCAGGATATCATTCATGAACATCGTGGACATGCACAGAAGGTTCGAGTCCGCGCTGCTCATCGTCGCGGATATGATCGCTGCCGATACGATTCCGGTGATCACCGTAGGAGCGAAATGCTCTGTGACGCTCATCATGGCAGTCGCGCCTGTAAGGCCAGGGATCGCATCCTGCATCGCGTACGCTGCAAGGCCAAGGAGGGTCGGGAAGACAGCCATGGCAGCCATGAGGACGCCGGAGAGAAGCGATGCCCTGAGCGCTGTCTTCTCGTCCTTCGCGCTCTCAAAACGGCTGATCATCTCAGGGCCAGAGAGGAATGTGCAGAAATAGTTGAAGATATATCCGATGATGACGACCCAGCCGATGCTGTCGAAATCAAGCTTCTCTCCTGGAAGGGCCGCTGACACAGCCTCCCAGCCACCACAGCCATGGATGACTATAGGCGTAGCGATGGCAAGGCCGAAGAGGATGATTATGAACTGAACGAGGTCCGAGATCTGATCAGCTATCATTCCTCCAAGCGTTGTGTAGATGATGATTACGAGGCCCGCGAGGATCAGACAGACATTCATCGGGATGCCTGTGAGGGTATGGACAACCGATCCAGAGGCTGCGACCTGGCTTGACGTGAGGCAGAAGAGCGCCAGGATATTGAGCACGGCGGAGAACACCGAGCTTCCAGTCCCGAAACGCCTTCCGATGACCTCCGGGATCGTCACGGCCATCGTCTTCCTGATGCGCGGCGCGAAATAAGCAAGGGGGATCATCGCTATAGAGGCGGCGAGCACGTACCATATAGCGCTCATTCCCCATGAACCGAAGGCCTTGTCAGCAAGTCCCGTGGTCGAGCCTCCGCCTATATTGTTCGCGGAAAGGGAGAAGGCAACCATGAAAAGACCCATCCTTCGTCCAGCGATCATATAGTCATGACTTGTCTTGATCTTGATCTTGCCTACGACGAAACCAATGATGAGCATACCGATAAGGTAGCCCGCTACGATTATCAAAGCTCCGATGTTAAGGTCCATATGAGACCTCCTTGTGTAGTATATCTGAAGTTTCAGGTATACTTACGGCTTTTTCAACAAAAAAGCGGACTTGTCCAAGCAAAGATTGACTATAATTGAGTTAGATCTTATCTTATTGATAATGATTATCATTTATGGAGGCGCATCATGAAGTACGTTTGCAATCTCTGCGGGTATGTATATGACGAGGCGGCTGGTGATCCGGACAACGGAATCGCACCGGGAACGAAATGGGAAGATGTTCCAGCGGATTGGGTATGCCCACTCTGCGGAGCAGGAAAGGAAGAGTTCTCACAGGAGTGAGCACTAAGGAAATGAGGAGGTGATCAGATCCCTCCTCATTTTCATTTCATACTATAGGTTCAGTCCTTCTTGACCCATATAGGCGTAGTCCAGACAGCATCGCCTCTTTCCTCGAAGGCCCTGGCGTAGATATAGCCATCGTGGCGTATCGGGAAACTCTGATGCAGCTCGAATGAGCACTCACCTAGATCCATGGCGCGCGACAGATGGATTGCAGGGGAAACAAATCCATCGATATACTCCGAGACCCCCTCGGAGCAAAGCACGCTGGAACTATATGAGAAATGCTTCTCTATGCTCTTTCCATCATACTCTGCCAATATGTCTATATCGATGCTGTACTCGCCTGCCGCATCTATCGAGAACGAGAAGCCCTGGGTGCAGTCCGTAGTCGGTGTCGGATTCCCATCGGTCCTTGCCTTGATCGATACGGAATTGGCCTTTCTACTGACTGTTGGGATATCATCGCCATCCTCAAGCATTGCAAGCGGATCTACGATCATCTCCCCCTTGAGCCTAGGCTGGACATCCTTCAGGTCAGCCCCGCTCACAGTCACCAGGACATCCCAGGAGCAGGCCTTGCCCCTGCCGCCCCAGCCGAGCGAGAAATCAAAGAACTTTATTCCTGACTGGATGGAAGGGAAGCTATCTTCACAGAATATGATCTTCCCATCCTGGATAAGCTCAACGCGATCAAGGGCGGAGCGGGCGACGATGTAAAGATCAGCCATAACCTCATCTCCAGCCTTCACGACGCTTCCAAACGGCTTTCCATCAAGGAAGAGGGCCGTCTCGATCCTGTCTCCGGTAAAGGCCATCGTATGCTTATCGACAAGAGCTGACCAGATGCTCTCCCGGTCCTTTCCTATAGACCAGACACCAGTGCGCCCGGATCCATAGCTGCCTGGCGATGAGCTATGATGATCGGTATTTCCCACAACGCCGAACATGAGGCCTTTGGATAATCCACCCTGCATCGTATTCATGCCAGAGCGCGGTCCCATTGTATGGAGATAGGACGGCATCGCGTTATCGCTTTCAGACGCGCCATGCATCGACACTATCTCAACGACGGGGCTGGCTGAAGGATTGAAGCGCTTCCAGGATATCCCCCTGTAGCCTTCCTTGTATCCGATATGATGAGGTATCGGGAGAAGCCCGCTCCGGACAGGGTCATTCGAGGCCACGATATCCCTAAGCCTTGTATCCTCCCCTTCCGGATCGAGCGGGAGCTTCTCGTCAATAGCCTTGGCCACCACCGTATAATCCCCATAATCGAAGCTGTGGTATTCATAGCTGACGAATGGCACAAGGCCAAGGGACGCAGACTGGGCCATCTTCTCCAGATACCCAGGCCAGAGCCTCCGGAGCCTGGCAAAGCCCTCCCTATGGTAAGCCTTCACTTCCTCAGGTATGGCCATTCCCTCCTTATCCATATCAGGCCAGGCGAAATGGCCTGTGACAGAGAAGAAATCAAGCTGCCCTGCGGCAAATGATATGGCGTGCTCCAGAGTGCCATGGCCATAGCTGATCCCCGAATGGTTATGCACATCCCCCAAAAGAAGATGCCTGGACCCGATCCATGTCTTCTCTTCAGGCCTACATTCCAAGGATGAGGAGAATATATCAACTACCGAGCAAGGCCTGACGCCTTCGACATACTGCGTACGATCATGGGTTACCGCGAAGGTCGCGAAATCCTCGCCTGCTACCTGCAGGGTCTTCCTCTCCTTATCAAATACAGGGTTAGAGGACACCGCATTGTCCATAAATGCCCTGAAGGAACCATCCTCTGCTGCGGATCCGACAATGACAAGATACGCCGCATCATCCTCATAAAGGCGAAGCTCTGAATCGATAAGCTGATCATCATATGGGACAAGATCCCCGCTGGCCCAGAGGCCAAGGAAGCCTTCGCCTTTCCTGGCAAAGAGCCATGCGCCGTCCCTGATGATCTCATCGAACTTGCATTCCGGAAGGAATACATGGGTGAAATGCACCGGATGGCTGTCAGGTATGGAATACACGGCTCCAAGCATGCGTCCTTCCTGATGGATAGCAGGCATCACCCCATTCCCATACCAATAGCCAGGACGGGATGAGCTTGAGTCCGAGAACGCTCCTGGATGATTTACGAAGACAAGGGCCTCCGATGAAAGGGCCACAGACCACATATGCTGCTGGTATCCATAGACACCAGGCTCAAAGCATGTAGTGCCATGGAATCTCTCATTGAAGGATTTCGTGTACGCATGCGTATCCTCGCTGGCGCGCACTCCTGAAAGCATGACATTCGTCCATCTCTTGCGGCCATCCCTCCTCGGGGACGCGACAGACGTGAGGATATAATCCTTGCTCTTGCGGATGGATACGCAGGCATTTCCCGTCGAATAGGATGTATCCACGGCATCTTCCATAAGGGAGGCAAGTCCATCAGGGATCCGGTAGGAGGATGTCGCGTAATATGAGAGCCATCCCTCCCCATATGTTGTCGGGACAGAGGGATTCACTAGGTTGATAAGTGACTGCGCCCCCTGCCTTACAGGGTTTATCACACCGCGGTACACACGTCCCATAGGCGCTATGATCGCGCCGTCGAATGTATGGAGGCTGAGCTCCTCAAGCATGAGATCCGCAGCCTTGCGGGCCTTATCGGAGATCTCCTTATCAGCGTAATCAATGATATTCAGCAGGCATGCGAACGTGACGTTCATGTACACGGTGCTCAGGAACTCCTCAAAGCCGTACTCCTCGAAGTCATCGAACCATTCGAGGACCAGACGCCGTCCGAATGAGGAAAGCTCCTTGCCTGTCATCTTGGCACGGGGGAAATACGAGTCAGGATACATGGCGCCTACGATCATCGCCGAAGAATAGAAGAGAAGCGAATGATTCTCGCTCCAAAAGCACATGGCATCGGAGCCTTCCATCGTCATCCAGAACCTGTAGTTCAGGAACACCTCATCGATGCGGGCCTTGAGCTCTGGATCCACAGGATAGTTCTTCATATACCTGATGACCCCGGAGACAAGGAAATCAGAGCAGTCGAAGCGACGCTCGATCTGATCGAGGGTCGTGAGGAAATACTCCCTGTCCCGTGGATTCTCGATGCCAAGCGCCTTGCGCGCGAGGATGTTCTGGATATAGAACCCGAACTTGCCTCCCCTGCTCTGCCCCTCCACTCCGGCTATCGTCTGAAGCTTCTTCCTGAAGTTATCCTCCCAGGATGCAGCGCCTGAGTATTCAGGCTTCACGGATGAGATATCCTCGACTGTCCGCCTGAGCGTATGGGCACCGACCGAGACCTTCACGTGATAGATGGAGCAATCATCATGAAGCCTATAGCTCTCCTTGCCCGAAACATCCTCCCATGCTGTCTTGGTCCTGGCCTTTGCGAAATCAGGGCTGCCGCTGTCAGAGCCGACAGAGACGCCATCGCGGGCAGATGGGAAGGACAGGAAGCCATCCCTGAGCGTTATCCCATCCAGAAATGAGATCGTGGCAAGAAGCTCTTCCCGCTCGCTGCATGGGGGAAGGCTGAAAGAAAGCCCCGCGTCATCCGCAACCTCGATTGCGAAGAGATTCCTTGTGTCGCGGACTCCGAGATTCTGGAGCCTTGCATAGATCTCATTCTCCCCTTCCTTCAGCTCAGCTATGAACCCACGCTTGGTGATAGGCTTATAGACCGGGACATCGCACTGCACAGCCTTCCTTCCGTTGACCCATACATCGACAGCGCCGTAGGTCCACAGCGTCATGCGGCAGGTCCTTGCCCTATCGGACACGATGGATGACACGGCATCGAATGATACATAGGAGAGCGTGGAATAGAACGTGCTGAAATCGACGAATGGAGACCCATGTGAATAGAAGCAATGCCACCTGCTGCCGCTCTGGAATGCTCCTGGATACTCTGTATTCCTCACAGCGGCCTTGCTCCTGAGATAATTCTCATATCTCAGCTGATCCCTATCGACCGAATCGTCGACAAACGGCCTTTCCTCGACATCAGTAACCATGAACCGATCTATGAACCTTGACATATCAACCCTTTACAGCTCCCGCTGTCATTCCCTGCATGAAGTATCTGCTGAATATGCAGTAGATGACGATCATCGGCACGATGGCCAATGTCGCGCCTGCGAACATGATATTCCAAGCCGCAGCTCCATCTCCGTTGTTCTTGAGCATGTTCACTCCTACAGTCAGAGGACGCAGGAGATCATTCGTCATCGTGAAGACAAGAGGAAGGATGTACTCATTCCAGCCGCTCCTGAATGAAAGAAGCGCTACTGTCGCCGTTATAGGCTTGAGAAGCGGAAACAGTATCTTGTAGAAGATCTGGAAGAACGTGCATCCATCTATCTTCGCGGCCTCATCAAGCTCCTTGGGGATGCTGTTCACATATCCGCGGCAGAGGAAGATCTGCGTTGCCTGGCTTGTGCCGGCGATGATGAACACGACGAACGCGAGGCTTGTGTTCAGGTGCACCTTGACCGCAAGCTCGAAAAGAGGACGGAGCGTGACAGATCCGACATTCACGAACATGAAGGCCACGAATGTGCTGTAGAGAAGCTCCTTGAATCGGAAGGACTTTCTCGCGAATACATATCCAGCCATCGTGCATGATATGACGGATAGGATCATCGTCCCGACTCCAAGGAAGATGCTGTTCGCGGTATATATTGAGAAATTCGCGGTTTCCCACGCCTCCGCGTAGTTGGATACAACGAATTTCTTCGGAAGAAGCCTAGCGCCTCCCGAAAGCAGCTCCTGGTTGCCTTTGAAGGAGCCAAGGGTTATGTAAACGACAGGATAGAGCATCGCGATGGCGAATAGCGAAAGGAAAACGATGCCTATCCACATCTCTGTCTTCTGCTTTGTTGACTTTATTGCATGTGATCTTTCCATATTCCCCTCCTCAGACGACATCATCAAGCTTTCTCGCGAGCACCATATAAAGGGCCGTGACGGCGCCGATGATAAGGGCTGCCATGATGCTGAGCACCGTTGCATAGCCGATCTGCGGCGTCGATGTTGACGAGAAGATCAGGTTGTAGATATAGGAGAACATGACATGGCTCCGGTTGTTAGGACCTCCGTTCGTCAAGACGAGTATCGACTGGTAATCCTTGAACGATGTCGTGATTGCCAGAAGGAGTATGACCTTGAGCATCGGAGAGAGCATCGGGAGCGTTATTCGGAAGAACGTCTGCCGTGCGTTGGCCCCGTCTATCATGGAGCTCTCATAGATCTCGGACGAGATGCTCGAGAGTCCTGAGAGGAAGTAGACCATGTAGTTTCCAAGTCCGCCCCATACCGCGACGATCGCGATGGATATCATCACCCAGCTCGGGTCACCCAGCCAGTCTATAGGAGCGGAGATCAGGCCTATCGACTGCAGCATCGTATTGAGCGGTCCGCGGAACACGGCATAGATGAACGTGAAGATGAGGCTGTATACCGATGCGCTTATTACCGTAGGCAGGAAGAATATGCCGCGGAAGAGAGAGCTTCCCGGGATGTTCTTGCTTATCACGACAGCGATCAGCAGGGAAAGAGGCAGAGTGATCACGAGCTTCAGGATGGCATATTCGAACGTATGCCCGACACTTGCCCAGAAAACAGTATCGGTGAACATCCTCTTTATGTTGTACAGGCCCGTAAAGTATGCGGTGAATCCATTATAGTCATACAGGATATATCTAAAGAGCCAGAAAAAAGGATATATGGATGTTATTATCAGCATCAGCACGGCCGGGCTCATCATCAGCACAGCTGCAAGCCCGCCATCTTCCTTCTTGCGGCGGATAGTGCGTCCGTTATTCTTCATATTGCCTCCTGAAAGGAAAATAAAGCCCTGCTCAGAATGCAGGGCTCATCTTTGGCTTAACCCTTATTTATCAAGGTATTCAGCAGTTCCTGCCGTAGGATCGAGCGGATTGAAGTCCTTGATTACGAGCCTCTTCACCTTCCCGATCTTCACATCGCGGTCAAGGGCCTCGTTGTAGGACTTGTTGAGATCCGCGATGACCTTATCGACATCACCGCCGCTCACGACAACGTTCCAGAGCGCCACTGCATACGGATCGCCTGCCACTGAGACAGAAGGAACTGCTGGATAGAGTCCCTCATAAGAGACAGAGGCGAAATCCGCAAGGCGGCCGATCTTGCTCATATCCACGACAGAAGCCATGTATTCTGAGAGAGGAAGGGCATAGCCATGCTCTACGTATCCCTTGACGAAATCCTCGCTGTTAAGATACTTCACGACTTCCCATGCAGCATCCTGGTTCTTGCAGGAAGAGAACATATGGAGGCCTTTCTGCGGGCGGGAGTCTACCGTTCCGTATGCATTGCCATCCATCGAAGGAAGCTCGCCTACAGCCCATTCGAACTCCGTGATCGGGAACTGATCCGTGAATACCCCAGCTTCCTGAGACGCATTTCCCCAGATTGCGAACGTCCCATTGGCAAATTGGGCCCTCATGGCATCTACACCCTGCGTGTTGGAGCCAGGGAACATCGAGCCATCGGAGAAGAACTTCTGCGCGAGCTTTATAGGCTCAGCATAGCCTGAGAAATCGAATCTGCCGTTCTTATAGTCATAGTGGTAGATTCCGCTCTTATTGCAGATGCCTTCAAGCCATCTCTCGAACTGGGCGGAGCTGCATGTCGCGATGCCATAGAAGTTGCCGTTTCCTGCAGCGGTTACGGCAGCTGCAGTGTCAACTAGCTCCTGAAGCGTCGCAGGAAGCTCTGTGATGCCCGCCTGCTCAAGAAGATCCATATTGTAGATCATCCTCGTGCCGCTCCTGAGAACGCTGAAGATAGCATATGGGACACCATTGATCGCGTTGATGCCCTCGACGATATGCTTGCTTGCATCGGTGACCTTCTCGAAATCAGGATCGTTCAGGAGGGAATCCGGATACGGCACGAGCATCCCGGCATCAACGAATGTCTTGAGGTCGAAGCCCGTTCCCCTTGCATTCATATAGAAAAGATCAGGCGCGTTGCCGCTGGTGTAGCTCATTACGAGCATGTTAGGGTAATCCTCGACAACGGTAGTCATCTTTATCTCGATGTCCTGATTGCTTGCGTTGAACTCGGCAATCTTCTCATTGAGATACTCGGCATCATGCCTATCGTTTGTCCAGATATTTACCACAGTCTTCCCGCTCTGGGACTGTGACGAAGCCGATTTATCGCTTGAACCGCCGGCATATACCGCGCCGACAAGAACGAGCATGATCATCATGATGGAGATAATCTTTCTCATCCATGACCTCCTTTTCCCTTAGAGCCTAAGCGCGCTTGCCGCACTCCGCCATGACAAATCTTTCGCATTATGTAACTCTTTTTAAGCAAAATCCGCAGGGAAATCCAACATCGCGGCAAAGGCGTAAGGTATACTCATAACCAATGGATACGAATAAGGGCAAAGTGCTTATTGTCGATGACGAGCCTGGCATAAGGGAAGGCTTCAGGCACATCTTCGATTGGTATGGACTGGGCTTGGCTTTGATCGGGACAGCATCATCCGGGGAGGAGGCGCTATCAATCATCAGGGAAGTCTCCCCCGACATCGTGATATCCGATATAGTCATGCAGGGGATCTCAGGCCTGCAGCTGATACAGGAAACCAGGGACGCAGGAAACACGGATACCCAGTTCATACTCATATCGGGATACAACGAGTTCAAATATGCGCAGAAGGCCATATCCCTTGGGGTCGCGGCCTACATCCTCAAGCCGATAGACAAGGCCGAGCTGGAAGATGCCCTGATAAGGATAAGGCAGAAGAGGATCCCGGACTCCTCCCCTGTCGACATAGGGATACTCCAGAGGAACGCAAGGCATCTTTTCATCCAGCATCTGGTAAACGGTGAGATCAGGAGCAGCAGGGAAGTTGCCGAGGGAATACAGAACTTCGGCGTGAGGCTTGAGGACACTGACTCTACCGCGATAACCATAGCAGACAGGGACGGCAGGGCCCTTTCCGGATGCAGGAGCGCCATGGATTATATCAAGGCCAATCACGCGGAGGCCATCGAGGACAAGGGACGGACGATAATAATCATAAACGGAAGCGAGAGGGTCGCCCTTCACTTCACGCGGCAGATACTTGAGATGCTCTCGAAGGACGGATACGGCGGGTTCATCGCAGGGGTGGGATCGACAGTGCCATCGCTTGCGGATATAAGCAGCTCATACGCCCAATCCATCGCGGCGATCTCATATCACGCATACTGGGAGGACCGCAGGATATTCACGGGTGATGATATAAGCAAGGACAGGCCTGCCCTCTCAACCTCCAGCCTCGATATCGACAAGCTCAAGGATCTGATAACACGCTCGGACATCGAAGGGATAAAGGACTACATGGGGAACTTCTTCCAGGCTCTTCTTTTCGCGAAGACCCCTCCCCCGAGCTATGTGAAGGGAATGCTGCTGTTCCTCATGAACGGCATAGAGAGAGGCATAGCCGAGGCTGAGGATATAGAGATGAGGCAGCTGGAGGAGGCAAGGCCGGACCTCGCTGACCCCATGCTGCTGATGGACGAGATAAGAAGCAGCGTCACAGGCTATTTCATAACGATAAGCCAGGCCCTGCTGCCGGAAGCCCGCCTAAGCAGCGATAGGATAATCAGGGAATGCCGGAAATACGTGCAGGAGCATCTCTATGGAAGGATAGCAGAGGATGAGCTCGCGTCCGCTCTCGGGCTGAGCCAGCCGTACCTCAGCGCATATTTCAGCAGAAGGACAGGAGAGACATTCCGAAGCTATGTGAACAGGATCCGCAATGAGGAGGCCAAGCAGCTGCTCGCGCAGGGCATGAGCATCGATGAGGTATCGGAGAAGCTCGGCTATTCCGATTACAGGAGCTTCCACAGGATATTCAAGAAGATGAACGGAGAGTCCCCATCGCAATGGAAGAAACGATCAGCAAGATGAGAATCAGCTATTCCAACATGCGCCTGAAGGACAAGATCTCTATCGTGATGATCTCCATCCTGATCCTTCTATGCACCCTTCTGTGCCTTGCGGAGCTTATCCTCTTCGCAAGGCTTTACAGGAAGGAGGCCATACAGAGCTCGAAGGAATGGATAGAGGTAGCTGCAGAGGCGTTCAACCAGGAATGGGACAGGATCTACGGCAATATACTCTCGACAGTCACGTCACGGCCATTTGCCGCGAGGATGGCCGAGATGGAATCGGATGATATGCAGTATATCCCCCTTCTCATCGACATGCAGCCATACCTTGCCGCGGCGAAGGAGAGCGCGTCGACCATCGATGATGTCTACATGCTCATGGGAAACGGCTATGTGATAAGATCCTATGACAGCATCCCATCCGATAGCGGCACGAAGCTGCTTGACGCGTTATTCCTGAAAGACACGAAAGGTATCACGTTCCTGCCGGAGACAGCTTCCCCCTTCAAGCATGGCGGCATGGTCATCCCGCTCCTTATCCCGCTTGAACGTCTTGGATCGCAAGGCTACCTGAGCATAAAGGGAACAGGGAATCCTGACATAATCATCGTGTATCTTCTTGATAGCGCAAAGCTGAAGGACATAATCAACAACACGCGAAGCGCCTTCTTCCAAAGCAGCAACGGTCTCGCGTTCAGGGAAACCGGCCTATTCCAGGAAGATCCGATAGATCGTGCGATATACTCAAGGACCTCAACCGCGATCCCCGGGCTTTCCGTGACGATGGCGATGAGCATCCCGTCATTCATGCCGCAGATGCTTCCGATCATCGCGATATCCCTGACCTGCCTGATAGCCATAGCGGCGATCGGGATCGTCTCGATACGGAGGATATCGCGCTTCCTGACAAACCCGCTGAACCTCATGATGAGGATGATCGATGAGATGAAGGCCTACTCATACACAAACCCGGTCTCTCCCCGCTTCCATGACGAGACAGGAAAGCTCATAGATGCCCTCAACGATATGTACTCGACGATATGGGAGCAGACGGAGAGGATACGGGATGAGGAGAAGCAGAAATACAGGTATCTATCAGCGATGCTGACCGAGCAGATCAATCCGCACTTCCTGTACAACACCCTCGAGACGATAAACATGGAGATAAGAGGCGGCAAGGAGCAGGACGCCTCCCTCATGATCACCGACCTCGCGCAGTTCCTGCGCACCCTGCTCAATCATGGAGAGCCGACCATAACGCTGGCAGAGGAGCTCATGAACGCAGAGGCATATGCCAGGATCATGAACAGGAGGCTGAACAGGAAGGTGAGGCTGAATGCCTATCTGGATAAGGATATCGAAGGGCTATCCGTTCCGAAATCAATACTGCAGCCTCTTGTGGAGAACTCCATAAAGCATGGCTTCAGCAGCCTTTCCCCGGAGAATGGCATCACAGATCCGGAAATCACCATATGCATTGAAAGAAAAGACAGGATCCTTTCCATAAGCGTATCCGACAATGGCTCAGGAATAGATGCCGAGAAGGTAAGCCAGGCTATACAGGAGAGCGAGGAAACTCCCCATGTGGGGCTGAAGAATGTCTATGAGAGGCTCAAGCTCCATTTCGGCAACGCGGATCTTTCCGTCACATCGTATCCATATTTCGAGAATACGATAAGGATAGAGATCGCAATGGAGCAATGATCGGAAAGAGTTACATCGATGATGCAAGAAGTCCTTCCGAAGGCTATATAAGGGAGGTATCCTTATCATAAAGGAGCTCATCGATATGAAGGAATATGACAAGCCGACCTTCCCTGGAAACGGCATTATCTATGCCGGTGATTACTACACCGACATCCCCTACCACCTATACATCTCCGAGGAGAAGATCCCGGAAGGCCCTGTATATGACATAAGGGACTATGGCGCTGTGGCAGAGGCCGGAGTGCTATCCACAGATGCGATACAGAAGGCCCTTGATGATGCGGGAAGAAGCGGAGGCACTGTCCTCGTAGACGGCGGCGCGTACACCGCGGGCACGCTCTCGATCAGGTCGAACACGACGCTTTTCATAGCATCAGGAGCATCAATAGAGGCCTCAAGGGACCTCTCTCGCTTCTCTGACGCCTTCATAAAGGCGGTTAACGCCAAGAACGTGACGATCTGCGGAGGCGGGAGGATCAACGCGAACGGAGAGTATTTCGTATACCTTCCTCACGAAAGGCCTCTTCTGCAGCCGCTTGGCTACACGAAGCTTCCTCCGATCCTCACCGATCCGATGGGCTCCCCCGCTGATACCACGCGCTTTGCATACCGCGCGAGGATAAGGTACGCGGAGGACAAGTGGAACGAAGGCAGGGAGAACATACAGCGCCCGATGTACACGCTGTGGATCCGCGGCTCCGAGAATGTGGATATACACAACATCATCCTCCGTGACTCCCTGGACTGGAGCCTTTCCATCGACATGTCAGAGCATGTCCGCGTCCATGACTTCATAATCGACAACAACAGGCATGTAGCCAACACCGATGGCATAGATATCATGTCATCAAGGCATGTGAAGGTATCGCACGTATTCGTAAGCACCGCTGATGATGGCATATGCATCAAGGCTCCGATGGTCCAGGGCCATGACAGCATCAATGTCGAGGACGCCGAGATGCCGATGGGGCCTGCCGAGGACATAGAGATAGAGGACGCGGTGGTCGTATCGGTCATGAACGCGTTCAAGATCGGAACAGAGACCTATTTCGGAATCAGGGATGTAAGATGCAGGAACTGCACATTCATGCTTCCAGACATCTTCCCGGGCGGCGTGTCCGGCATATCTATCGAATCAGCCGATGGCTCCAACATCTCCGACATAACGCTCAAGAACATAAGGATGAGGAATATATGCGTACCTGTCTTCATCTCCCTCTCCAAGCGATGCAAGTTCGGCTTTCTCTCGGACGAGGACAGGAAGGCGAAAGAGAACGGAGGCAGCGTCAGCTCAGTAACCATCGATGGCATTGACGCAGAGGGCATGGAAGCGCCATGCATAATCACTGGATTCCGTGACACAGATGGAAGCGAAGGACGCATTAAGGACATAACAATAAGGAACATGAAGGCTGTCTATCTCGATAACAAGGAATGCCTTGAGATCCTTCCCAATATAATAGAGAACGTCAGGGACTATCCTGAGAGCAACGCTCTCGGGGACATGCCTTCATACGGCTTCTACGTAAGGCATGCGGATAACGTGAGGCTTGAGAATATCAGCATCACTCCACGCTCATCCAACAAGCGCCAGGCTTTCGGGAGCGAGGATGTGAATAACCTCGAGATCATCTAGGAAAGAGAATCCGGCAGGGCTCCTGCCGGATTTCCTTCACTCCACATACTGCGTCGGATCATCCACGGCCTCATACCTGATGATCTCCTTGCCGTCTACGCGGAGCGCGAGATCATCTTCCGAGAATGAGACCTCCATCCCTTCCGAGCGCGCGATGAACTCATCGAATGTCTCCTCATCACGGCTTCCCGCAAGGACAAGATAGGCCGCGCTTCGGGAATAGAGCCTGAGCTCAGAGTCCGTGATGATGTCATCATAGGCTTCCATATCCCCGCTGGCCCATATGGCAAGGTACCCCTTGTCCTTTGAAAGGAATATCCAGCGTCCGGACCGCCTGACCTCATCGAAGCGGAAGAACGGGATATACAGATGCGTGAACGCGACAGGATGGCTTTCAGGGATAGAATAGACAGACGCGATCATCCCCTTTTCCACCGTCACGGCAGGCATTATCCCGTTTCCATTCCAATAGCCAGGCCTGAGCTCGGCATCCTCGCTTGTCGTCCCCGGATGGTTCACGAACACCACAGCCTCCCCGGAGAGGGCCGCGGACCACATATGCTGCTGGTATCCGAATACGCCTGGCTGGAAGCAGGACGTGCCATGGAAGCACTCATTGAGCGATTTGACGAATGAGTTATCCTCGGCATCAAGGCTCTCATCGAAGAAGGTGTTCCTCCATCTGGTGAATTTATCCATACGTGGAGAGATGACGGCAGAGAGCATATAGCTATCGGTCTTCTCTACCGATACCATAGCATTGCCAGTTGAATACTGTACCGATATCGGCTCATCCATCAGCTTCTCAAGTCCTTCGGGAAAGGAATACGAGCTTGTAGCGAGGAAGGAAAGCCAGCCCTCGCCATAAGCGTACGGGGCGTCCTGATCCACGGCATTCATGATCGAGGCCACCGCCTCGCGGAATGGATAGACCACGCCTCTGTATACACGCCCCATCGGAGCGATGACAGAGCCATGGAACGCGCTTATGGAGAGCATGCGGAGTATCTCATCGGCAGCCTTCCTGGCCTTCTTGGAGATATCAGGACGGCAGTAGTCGATGACATTCAGCAGCGCGGCGAACGTTACGCACATGTAAGTTGAGCTGAGGAACTCCTCAAAGCCTTGGGCGAGGACATCATCAAGCCATTCATCAACGCGCCTCTCGCCATAGGCATGGAGCTCACGTCCAGTCATCCCGGTCCTCGGGAACATCTCATCAGGATACAGGAGGCCCGCGTCGCATGCAGAGAACCAGAACATCAGCGAGTGGTTTTCGCTCCAGAAGCACATGCCGTCCGTCCCCTTCATCGTCATCCAGTACCGAAAGCCGACGATAGCCTCGTGGATATCATCCTCAAGGCCTTCAGGCATGCCGTATTCGTGTATATACCGCAGAAGCCCGCAGAGAAGGAAATCAACGCAGTCTCCCCTGCCCTTTATCAGGTTGATGTCATTGAGAAGAAGCTCCTTCTCATTCTCCCACGCGATGCCGAGGCGCTTCCTGGCAAGGATTGAGAAGATGGCAAATCCATGATCCCCGCGGTCAAGCATCGAAAGCGACGCGATGCGGGAAAGGATATCCCGCCAATGCTCATCTGCATCCTCCCGGAAAGGAAGGAACGATGAGGTGATGCGCTCGGAGAACTCGAAGCTGCGCTTCATTCCAGAGGGAAGGACAACGGTGCAGGTCTCAAAGCCTTCTGGTATCCTTGCGGAGGTGAGAGCGGCAATGGAAACCGTCTCCCCCTCTCCCTTCTTCGTGTAGTCATCGGTACGCACCACAGAGCGTATGGCCGCGCCATCAGGTGCCGGGACAGGGAATATCAGCTCCCCGCGGCCGATCCTGATCGAGTCCAGGAATCCAGCGCCTTCAGCGTACTCCGCCTCCTTCTCCTCATCAGGGATAGATGTCGTTATATGGCTCTGCCCGGTAAGGATCTGGAACGCAAGCATGTTTCGCGTGTCACGCACGCCGAGGTTGTCGGAGAGGAACACAAGCTCGTTGCGTCCCTTATGCAGGTGGAGCGTGCACTTCGCGCTCTCGATAGGCTTATACACCGGATGCTCAGTCTCCGCGACCAACGTCCCGTTAAGATAGGCTCCTGTCGACATATATGTCCAGAGGACCGCCTCGGCCTCGACATCGGAATCTGCTATGAGGACCGTGGCCGTATACATCCTTATCCTATGTAGAAGCGAATAGAACGATGACCTGTCGACGAATATATTCCCATGGGAATAGTAAGGCTCCCAGACAGCGTTCCCTATTTTCCCTCCGACGCGTATTCCAGGGATGGACAGCACGGGAGGCTTTCTTTCAGAGATGCTCTTACGGAGCATGCCCTCGAGCTTGAGCTGGTTCCTGTCAGAAAGGGAGGAGCTGAATTCCTCCGCCGAAATCGCAGAAAGATAGCTTGTCACGAAGCCATCATGATCCAAAGCGCGCATAAAACCTCAAAATATATGGGGGCCGGAGCCCCCGTAAGATGATCCTGGATCTATCTTAGCCCTTCACTGCGCCCGCTGTCGAGCCGCTCATGAAGTTCTTGTTGAACAGGATATAGATTATAAGCATAGGCACGACGGCAATCGATGCGCCCGCGAACATGACGTTCCATGCAGCAGCTCCGCCGCCTGTGGCCTTGAGCATGTTGACTCCGACCGTGAGAGGCCTGAGGTTGTCCCTCGCCATCGTGAATACCAACGGCATGATGTACTCGTTCCATCCCTGGCGGAATGAGAGGAGCGCAATCGTGCCCATGACTGGCTTCAGCACAGGAAGGATGATCCTGATGAACGTCTGGAAGAACGTGCATCCGTCGATCTTCGCAGCCTCGTCAAGCTCCTTCGGAACCGAGTCCACGAATCCCCTTGAGAGGAAGATATACGTGGCCTGGCCTGTTCCCACGGAGATGAGGACGATCGGCAGGAGGCTCTCATTGAGATGAAGCGCAGTCGCGAGCTCATAGAGAGGCCTGATCGATACGGATCCGACGTTGATGAACATGAACGCCACGAAGATACCGTAGATAAGGTTCTTTCCAGGGAAATGGCTACGGGAGAACACGTAGCCTGCCATCGTCGAGATGAACAGGGAGATGAGCATGACGCAGACGGAGATGGTTACGCTGTTCCATGTATAGGTCGCGAACTTCGCTCCCGTCCATGCCTGCACGTAGTTCTCAGGATGCCATTCGCTCGGGAAGATGTTCGATCCGCCGACCAGAAGCTCGACATTGCTCTTGAACGAACCGAGGATGATATAGACAACCGGGAATATGGTAAGGATAGCGAGGAAAGCCATCAGCACCCAGATGACTGCCATGATAGCCTTCTGCTTTCCAGACATTACAGCTCTAGACTTTTCCATACCGCCCCCTTACATCACATCATCAAGCCTGCGCGCTATGCGCTGGTAGGCAATAGTAACGAGACCGACGATGATAGCCGCGACAACAGAGAGAAGAGCGCCGTAGCCGATCTGAGGCTGTGTCATATTTGTGAGCCCTGAGCCGAAGATCATGTTGTAGATGTAGAGGAACATGACCATGGACCTGTTTCCAGGACCGCCCTGGGTAAGGACCATGATAGCCTCGTAATCCTTGAACGCTCCTGTGATGGCGAGCATGAGAACGACCTTGAGGATCGGGCTGAGCATCGGAAGCGTTATCTTGAAGAATGTCTGCACGCCATTGGCGCCATCGATCTTCGCAGCTTCATATACATCCTCGGAGATGACGTTCATTCCGGTGATGAAATAAAGCATATAGTTTCCGAAGCCTCCCCATACAGCAAGCACGGTGACAGCGGTCATGACATGATCCGGGCTTGTCAGCCACTGGACCGGCGCGCCCATGCCTAGCGCCATGAGTATGCCGTTGAGGATACCGTTCTGCGTGGCGAAGATGAATGTGAAGATCATGCCGGAGATAGAAGAGCTTATGACCGTAGGCATGAAGTAGATGGCACGGAATACCGATGTGCCCTTGATCTTCTGGTTAAGCAGCACCGCACAGATGAGCGCGAGCGGTATGATGAACACAAGCTTATAGAAAGCATATTCGAAGGTATGGCCGACACTGCTCCAGAATGTCGTGTCGGAGATCATCCTCGTGAAGTTCCTAGCGCCTGTGAATGTCGCAGAGAAGCCATTGTAGTCATAGCAGACATAGCGGAACATCCACAGGAATGGATATATCGAGCAGATCAGCAACAGGAAGACCACAGGGGAGAGCATCAGGATCGCGGAGATCCTATCCCTCCTGTCCTCCTTCTTGACCTGCTTCTTCATTCCTTTGTTTGACATCTTTCCTCCTTTGTAAAGGAAAAGAAGGGGGAGCACTGCGTCCCCCTTCCCTTATCCTGGTCCGAAGACTACTCAGTAAGATACTCTGGCGTGCCCTGATCCGGATGGAGCGGATCGTAATCGGAGATCACGAGTCTTGTAGCAGCTCCGGATGCGACGTCAGCGTCAAGCGCCTCGTTGTAGCGGGTGTTGAGATCAGCGATAGCCTCGTCGATATCAACATAGCCCATGACCGCGTTCCAGAATACCGTGCGGTAATCGTTGCCGGACAGGTTGATTGCTGGCGGCTTCGGATAGACGGTCTCATATGGCTTGAGAGCGAAGTCCGCGAGGCGGCCTGTCTTCGAGCTATCGATGATGGAAGCCATGTAGTCCGTGGATGGGAGGCAGTAGCCAGCCTCGAGGTAACCCTTGAGGAAGTCCTCTGACTGGAAGAACTCGATTACCTTCCAAGCCTCTTCAGGATGCTTCGTGGAAGAGATGATGCCCCATCCCTTTGAAGGAGTCGTCTCAAGAGCGCCTGTTACCTCTCCTGTAAGGGTAGGAACCTCAGCTACTCCCCACTCGAATCCCTGTACAGGGATCTGCTCCGTGAATACGGCGGCTTCCTGGGAAGCGTTCGACCAAAGAGCGAACATGCCGACTGAGAAGAGAGCTCTCATGTTGTCAACGCCCTGCTGGTCTGGGTATGCGATATTCTCGGTGAAGAATCTCCTTCCCTGCTCAAGCACTGGCTTGTAGCCGGAGAAATCGAAGCGGCCGTTGACATAGTCATAGTAGTAGATGCCTGAGACCTCGGAGACCATCTCAAGAAGCCTCTCGAACGGGGAAGCGTTCGTGAATCCGATTCCATAGAACACGTTGTTTCCCTGTGCCGTGATGTCCTTGGCCATGTCGATATAAGCCTCGAGGGTACTTGGAATCTCGGTATAGCCGCACTTCTCAAGCAGGTCCTTGTTGTAGATGACGCGGACGCCTGATCTCATGCCTGTAGGGATCCAGTAGATATTGCCGTTCTTGGAGTTGGTTCCCTCATAGATCTGGTTGTACGGGTCATTGACCTTCTGATACTCAGGGGACTCAGCAATGAAATCATTGAGAGGCATCGCGATACCCGTATCAGCGATCATGTTGATAGGGATTGCGTTGATGCCAGCCACATCAGGGGCCGTGCCGCCGCTGAATGCCATCTGAAGCATGTTGCGGAAGTTATCGGAGATGATCGTGAGATTGATCTGGATGTTGTCGGTGTTGGTTGCGTTGAACTCCGCGACCTTGGACTCGACGTATTCCATATCATGCCTATCTTCTGACCATACCTCTATTACAGTCTTTCCACTTGCGGACGCTGATTCCTTAGATCCCCCAGCGAATACAGGTCCCATGAAAAGCGACAGGATAAGTCCTGCGAGGAGAAGCGTCTTTGCTGCTTTTTTCATTCAATCCTCCTATTATCATCAAAACCGGAATGCCGGTTTTAATTCCATGTTAAGGGGTGATAAACCATCACTGAAGGACATTTTCCTATCAATTCAGGACAGATTCTGCATCACGCGCACCCCTTCCAAGCCCCTTTTTCCTTGATTATATCACGCAAAATGCGCATACGAAGGGAAAAACCGCTGGATTAGATGGTATAATGGCCTCATGGAAAACCAGTACCTGACCGCAATCCTCGCCGATGACGAGCCAGCCATCACCGAAGGGCTCAGCTCCCTGCCGATATGGGAGGAGCTCGGCATCAGCGTGATAGCGACCGCGGACTCGGGAGAGAAGGCGCTGGAGCGGATACTGACGCTCAAGCCGGATTTCGCGATCATGGACATCATGATGCCCGGAATGACCGGGCTCGATGTGCTTGAAAAGCTCGAGAAGGCCTCCATTGATACGGATATCATAATACTGAGCGGATACGGGCGCTTCGACTACGCGAGGAAGGCCCTGAAGTTCCAGGCGAAGGCATATCTACTGAAGCCTGTCGACACCGACGAGCTGAGGGAGACCCTGCTCACGCTCAAGGAGAGGCGCACCGATGGCCAAGGCACGGAGAAGGCTCGGATCAGCCGCTCCACGCTCAATGACCTCGCAGACGGGAAGCTTCTGGAGACACGCTCCGCGATCTCGCTCCTCGCATCTGGAAGCTATGGCATGCCTGACGCCCCTTCCTTCGCGATGATATTCTCATTCGAGCCCCCTGTAAGGGAAGGAACGCTTTCCGCGATAGAGGCCGCGACGGCTGGCGAGAAGAGGATCATATGGAACAAGGACCAGGCGACAGCCAGGGCAATATTCACATTTTCCGGCACGGCGCCGTTCGCGATAGCGGAGAAATCGCTGAAGGCGCTTGAGGAGAGAGGATTCCCGCTGCCCATAATCGCGATCGGAAGCGTGGTGGAGAAGCTGGGGCAGATAGCCACGTCATTCAGCAAGGCATCCCTTGCGCTCTCATACAGGCTATATGATGAGAACGGCAGGATATTCACCTCGGACACGCTCCCGCTGAGCCCTCCGGAATACAAGCCTTCTGACGAGGACGCAGAGCACCTTGTATCCTGCATCCTCGCAGATGACAACGCGAGCATCACGGCATTCTGCAGCTCCTTCATAGACAAGCTCCTCGGAAGCACGCTGCCGCCGCCGAACTATGTCTATAGCATAACCAACTGGCTTATACGCGAGGCGGAAAAGAAGCTGAGCGGGCTTATCTCCGATACTGGCCTTATACCGGAGACCCCTGATATCACAAGGTACAGCAGCATCCCAAGGCTGAAGGAAGGGCTCTCAGAGCTCTTCATCCCGATCGCCTCCTACATAGCCGCGGTCTATGGGAAGGAAGAGGCGGAAGGCAGGATCGAGGGGGAAGAGGAGCAGGATCCTATCATCAGGAAGATGAAGGAGTATATCGACAGCCACACGGAGGAGCAGATAAGGCTCGAGGATATCTCGGACCCGGTAAACCTGAGCCCATCCTATGCCGCGATATACTTCAGGAAGAAGACCGGGATAACACTCAGGGAATACATGCTGCAGAGGAAGATGGAGGACGCGCGGAAGATGCTCCTCAGCAAGGACGCCGCCGTTACGGATATAGCGTACAGGCTCGGCTATCATGACTACAGGTCATTCTCAAGGGCCTTCAAGAACATAAGCGGCATGACCCCATCGGAATTCCAGGAGAAGCACCAGCGATGACCGCGTTCAGGGACCAGCCGATCATCATGAAGGCACGGCTCATGACCGTGGCCCTTCTCCTCGCGTTCATAGCGGCGATCCTCATCACGTTCGGCACGTACTGGTATCTGGGAAGCCGGAGGTCGATAATCGACGATGCGGACGCCAGGGCAGAAGCCGCGGCCGCGGAGATCGACGGGACGCTCCGCTCCATAACGGAGGACTTCGTCAGCACCTTCGGCACCGATGCCTTTGCACTGGAATTCTCGGACATAATGGAAAGGCGCGAGGACACGACAAGGATCCGCGTGATGCTCCAGGATGAGCTCATGAGGCTGGCCTCCGCTGATCCTATTGTCCTCTCGGCACTCATCGTCGATGCTGATACCAAGGAGGCCTACACGCTCTTCCGCGACATGATCATACCATCAAGGGCACAGACTCTATGGGATGTCGAGCTGGCGGGGCTTGATGGGGTGTCGGTGCTGCCGCCAAGGCCAAGCCCAATAAGGGGACAGGGGACCATAATACCCATGGCCTTCCCCCTTGATTCCTACGCGGGTGGCGTGATCATAGCAAAGGGAAAGGCCCCGCTGGTAGCGGTCGTGCTGCTATCAGAAAAGGCCATCAGGGACATGATGCCTGAAGAGAGTATGATAACGGACAGCGGCAGGACTGTCATAGCCGGGGACTCCTCCCTCTTCCCTTACATCCCGAAGAAAGCCGGGAGCTCGGTCGATGGCGTGATATTCGCCTGCCGCGAGGACATGCCGTTCTCGGGCCTCTCGCTCTCCTCTATCATCAACCTCAACAGCGCCCTTCTCCGCGTCATAGGCACAGCCTCATCCTCGCTTCTCGCCGCTCTCATCATAATAGTCATGATAACAGCGCTGCTATCGATGCTTCTCAGACGATACGTCACATCCCCTATCGGCAAGCTGAAGAAGGCTGTGAAGGAGATCGAGAAGGGCAACTACGCGGTGAAGGCAAGCTTCACGGGATCTGACGAGCTTGGGGAGCTCCGGGATGCCATAAGCCTAATGGCGGGGACGATCGAGAAGCAGATACAGGAGATAAAGGACGAGGAAGAGAAGCAGACGAAGATGGAGATGAGGCTTCTCTCGGAGCAGCTCACGCCGCACTTCCTGTACAACACGCTCGAGTGCATACAGCAGGAGATACAGAACGGCAACACCATAGCGTCGTCCGAGATGACAAGGGCCTTATCGCTTTATCTGAGGACAGTCCTCTCATATGGCAGCGAGACGATAACCGTCAAGAACGAGATCCAGCATGACATGTCGTACATCAGGATCATGAACGGCAGGTTCAGGAAGGACATAACATACCTGCACGAGGCGGATCCGATGCTCGAGGACACGCCGATACTCAAGATGGTGCTGCAGCCGTTCATCGAGAATTCGATAAAGCATGGATTCGGGATCGGGGAAGGAAGCACGTGGATCCAGCAGCCTGAGATAAGCACATCATTCATGCGTGAAGGCGACCGGATCAGGATCGTCATCGCGGATAACGGCAAGGGTTTCGATGAATCGATGCTCCTCTCGATAATGAAGGGAGAGGAAGGAAGCGAAGGCCATGTCGGCATACGCAACACGTACCTCCGCCTCATCAAGTTCTACGGTGAGGACAACGTGTCCGTCACCGTGTCCTCTATCCCCTACTACCGCTCATCCATAGCCATAGAGATCCCATGGCTATCTAAATGAGATCACGATGTCCCAATCGATGTGCTTCTCCGAAAGCTGGTAACTATCCATAAGCTGCGGGCCGCACGAGCCTGAGCCTATCCCGCTCTGCCTGTAATCAAGATGAAGCTCAAGGCTGCCCGATGGCACGAGCTCATAGTTATGGGCGGCCCTCTCAAGCTCCTTCGCCGTGTAATATGACGCGTTGAAGCTGAAAGGCTGGCCAGACCAGGCAAAGACAGGTCCGACGGAAAGCTCTGAGACACCGTAATGGCTGCCATTCTCCTGCGGAACGATATAGTCCTCATGCATATCGCGGACCTTCGCCTCGAAAAGATCGATCCAGGAGGCCCTGTGCTTGTCCACATAGCTCTCATATGGCCCGTAGCCATAATAGGTGCAGCTCTCGCTGCCATCAGAGACAAGATGGAACAAGGCCCCGAATCGCGGGAGGAACGTGAACGACATATCGCGCTCGGCCCTTACGGAGAGGAGCATCTCCCCCTTCCCGTTTATGCTCATCAATACCTCTCCGCTGATGACCGCCTGCCTCGACATCGGAAGGAGGCGGAAGCTGAAGGCCAGCGTCGCAGTATCGCCATCGCATGCGGCTGAGGATGACACGGCCCGGGAGGACACATGGTCAAAGCGATCCTCCTTCCACTGAACCTTTATCTTCCTGTCATTGTCCGTGGGGGCACGCCATATGGTCCATTCCATAGGGGACGAGAGCCTTTCCTCCCCGTTCACGCGAGCGCTTGTCATGACAGCCTTCCTCTTATCGACCGTGTACTCAAAGCCTTCGCCGGACACGGTATAGGACTTCTCATCCTCATGGATGGAAACGCTGCCGGATGCCTGTATCGCGGTCACCCTTTCCTCGCCTTCCGAGATCGTGAGCTGGTCAAAGCCGAACGGGACAGAGGCAGGCACAAGAGGCTCGTCAGAAGTCCTTCTATAGCTTATCGTTACGTGCACATCGCCATTCCCGGTCTTCGGCACCGCGATCCGATGCTCCTCCTCGCTTCCTGCCGCCGCACTCAGCGCGATGCTTCCGGAAGATACAGGAGCACCATGCTCCTTGATCTCATAAACCGCCTCGATTCCCTCAAGGGAACGAAAGGAGAACCAGCTGCGGAAGATGATCGTGGCAAAGCCGTCCGCCACCGCTGAGAGACGAGCCCTTACAGGACGCAGCACATTGCCGTACTCTATAAGACCCGTATGGGGCCTCCTATCCGGGTACACGAGCCCATCAAGGCAGAAATTGCCATCATGAGGGAACTCCCCCGCGTCACCGCCATAGTGGAACCTCGGCCCATGCGCAGGGTCCTCGCCTTCATAGGTCGCATGATCGCACCACTCCCACGCGCATCCTCCCATTATCTCGGGATGGCGCCGGAAGACCTCGATATAATCCTCTATGTCCCCTGGTCCATTGCCCATGGAATGCATGTATTCGCATAGAAACGATGGCTTCTCATGCTTCGGATCAGGATAATACGCGTCAATGAAGCTCACTTCAGGATACATGAAGCTATCGACATCAAGATATCTGTCATCGACAGGGACGCCATGGAGCACGGAGTGCGTGGCTCCCTCGTAATGCACGAGACGGGTCCTGTCCCTCTCCTTCACCCACCTCGCGCTCTCGATGAAGTTCTCTCCATAGCCTGACTCGTTGCCAAGCGACCACATGAAGACGCAGCAGGCGTTCTTATTCACCTCGACATTCATCATGTTACGGTCGAGGATCATCGAGCAAAACGATGGATCGCGGGCTATCGTGTCATAGTTCCACTGGTGGCTCCCTCCCGCCTGATAGAGCACTCCATGGCACTCCACATCAGATTCCGAAACCACATAGAAGCCATATTCCGAGCACATCTCATAGAACCACGGCGCGGATGGATAATGGCTGGTCCTGATCGTATTGATGTTGTAGGCCTTCATCAGCTTCAGGTCCTCAAGCGTGTCCTCCCTGGTGACCGCCGCCCCTGTATATGGATTGCTCTCATGCCTGTTGACGCCAATGAACTTGACCGGACGGCCATTGAAAAGAACGGTCTTGCCTTCGATCCATACGCTCCTCAGGCCTACCTTGCCGCGGATCCTCTCTCCTGGCACCGAGAGCTCAAGGCTGTACAGATAAGGATCCTCCGCGCTCCACATGTGAGGATCATCGACAGTGAAGGACAGCCCCTCCCCATCCGACTCTCCCTCAAAGAGCACGCGGCCATCAGCATCCGAAAGGACAGCCTTTATATGAGGCTTCCCGGAAAGCGATCTGAACGAGATGGAGACATGGCCATGCATGTCAGCCGTGATCTCGTAGTCCTCGATATGCTCCTCAGGCCTATCAAGAAGATAGACATCGCGGAATATCCCGGACCAGCGGAACTTATCCTGATCCTCGAGGTATGTACCGTCCGAATACTTCAGCACGAGCACGGAAAGCCTGTTCTCTCCATCCCTGAGCTTGTCGGTGACATCGAACTCAGAAGGGCTATGCGGGACCTCGCTGTACCCGATGGCCTCCCCGTTGAGATAGACATAATAAGCGCTGTCCACGCCCTCGAAATACAGGTAATACCTACGCCCTGCCGCCTTCTCCTTCGAAAAGTCAAGGATATATGCGCCCACGGGGTTATCAGCAGGGACATATGGCGGATCGTAGGGAATCGGGTAATTCACATTCGTATACTGCTTCTGCACGTAGCCGAGGCTCTCAAGGCAGGACGGCACGCTGATCGGGGCAAACCCATCAGGGATGCTTTCCGGATTGATGAATGAGCCATCGGCGTCCTCAGGCGATGGATATAGGCGGAAAAGCCATGAGGGGCCGGAAAGGAGAAGGGATGTATCCCTGCCGTTCTCATCAAGCGGCATATAATACGCCCTGCTCTCCTTCGTGCCGACATGCTGTACGGATAGGTCCTCGTAGTATCGTTCAAGCTTCATGCCATGATACTAGCCTGAAGAAGCTGCGGCAGCAAGCGATAAGAAAATGCCACCTCCCGATCGGAATATGACCTGTAGAGCCTCCGTGGATGGGATAAGATAATAGTATGGAAGAATATATCGTCAGAACGCTCGCTCCAAAGCTCAGAGGCGATGGAGGATGGGTAGAATTCGTATCCTATGAGGACGGGGTGCTTACCCTTGTATTCAGGGGAGAATGCTCCAAGTGCATCATCCTGGACAGGTGCCTGGACTGGATGGAGAAGGAGATCCTCCGCGATCTCGGAGAGACTGTGCATATCGAGGCTATCCGCAGGAAGCCTTATTTCTGGGACATGGCATAGGAGGCAGGGATGGCATTCGTAGAAGTCATAAGAAGAAGCATGAGGCCGGAGGAGTGGACAGACCTGAGGTCCTCATGGCTCAAGAGAGGCATAATAAAGGAGAAATACGAGATCACAGATCTCCAGATCCGTGACGCTCGCCAGATAAGCGAGAACGAGTTCGAATACTACCCGGAGGGATGGAGGCCGCTCAGGAATGGCGATATGTACTTCACCCCTGACGGAACGGCTTTCATAAAGGGCACGGCAACGGTCCCGAAGGAGCTGGTGGGAAAGGAGCTCTGGCTCTACCACCATACAGCCGCGGAGATGATCGTTAAGATCAATGGCAGATACGCAGGCGGCATCGACCCGAACAGGGACAGGATGCTCCTTACCCCATTCATCGGCAAGGATGGGAAGATAGAGATAGAGATCGAAGGCTACAACAGATCAAAGCCTGATGATGAGCGCAACCCTGACTCAATGGCCTCCCGTGGCTGCCGGCAGATCTTCACGGGCATGTACATAGCCACCGTCAACCACGATGTGCTCGATCTTTACTACGATATGACGCTCCTTATTGACATAACCAAGTCAAGGCACTTCGATGAAGACGCAAGGGCATATATCGCAAAGGAGCTCAATGCAGCGCTCAACTACGTCGATTTCAATACTTTCGAAGGTGCCGCGGCGGCAAGGGAGCATATCGAGAAGCGCATATACCAGAACACCGATTTCCGCTCGTCGGGAAATGTCGCGATCGTTGGGCACTCCCATCTCGATATCGCCTATTACTGGAGGCGCATACATGTTGTCGAGAAGAACGCGAGGACCATACTCATACAGATGAGGCTCATGGACCAGTACCCGGACTTCCGCTACACGCACACCCAGCCATATGTCTATGAGACGCTCGAGAAGTACCATCCCGAGCTTTTCGCGGAGCTCAAGGAGAAGGTGAAGAGCGGCCAGTTCGAGCCGGTCGGCGCGATGTATGTCGAGCCGGACTGCAATATCCCATCGGCAGAAAGCCTCATAAGGCAGTGCCTCTATGGCCAGCATTACTACAGGAAGGCCTTTGGCCTCACTGTCGATACAGCGTGGCTGCCAGATGTATTCGGCAATAGCTGGATACTCCCCCAGATCCTGAGGAAATCAGGGGTGGACTACTTCATCTCCAACAAGATGTCCACCTGGAACGACACCAACCGCTTCCCGCACAACAACTTCCTCTGGAAGGGCCTTGACGGGACCACGATCTACGCGTGCGTTCCCCCTACCCACTTCATCACATGGAACATGCCTAGCCAGGTCATGGAGAACTGGGACGCCTATCAGGACAAGGAGAGCGGTGGAGCGACGCTCAGCATGTTCGGCTACGGCGATGGCGGCAGCGGCGCCACGGAAGAGATGATCGAGCTCATGCACCGCTTCGACAAGCTCAGCATAATGCCGAAGACGAAGCACATGAGGGCAGATGAGTATCTCCATGGCAACTTCGATGGCAACCAGGAGCTATCGGTATGGGACGGCGAGCTGTACCTCGAGATGCACCGCGGCACGTTCACGACGAAGTCCAATCTCAAGGCATACAACAGGATGCTTGAATCCAAGCTCAGGAGCGCGGAGATCGTATCGCTCATCAGGGCAAAGGACGGCAAGGCATATCCTGCGGATGAGATAAGGGACACATACAAGAAGTTCCTCCTCAACCAGTTCCATGACATCCTCCCGGGAAGCCACATCAATCCGGTATACGAGGACGCGATGAATGACTACAGGGCCGTTGACAAGGCGCTGGATGGCATCCTCGCCGAGAGCGGAAGCCTCTACTTCAATTCCCTCAACTGGAAGCGAAGCGGCGTGCACTTCATCGAATCCGAGAACGGAAGCAGCGTGCGCCATGGCAAGAAGGGCTTCTTCGCGTATCCGGCGATCGCATCGCTCTCATCGGCAGCTATCGAGGACAGGACGGCAGCGGATCATTCATGGCTCAAGGCCGACGGGATGAATGTCTCAACGCCTTTCTATGATATCGAATTCTCAGCCGATGGCTCCATCAAGAGCCTGCGGGACACCAAGACAGGAAGGGAATGGGCAAAGGGAGGCTTCAACAAGCTGCACCTCTTCCAGGACACGCCTGGCATGTATGACGCCTGGGACATCCTCCCGAACTACGACGAGGTGGAATATGACCTCTCGATAGAGAAGCCGCTCTCCCTTGACAGGGCAGACAGCGTCAGCGCCGAGTTCTCGGCTGTACTGAAGACCCCTGGCGACAAGAGCACGTGGAAGCTCGTTATCAGGCTATTCGAGTCATCGCCGGAGATCGAGACCGAGCATATCGTGGACTGGGATGAGAAGCATAAGCTCATGAAGGTGGAGTTCGCATGCAATGTGCTCTCACGCACGCTCATAACCGACACAAGCGCTGGCTATGCCGCACGCGAGACGCACCGGAACACGACATGGCAGCAGGCTAGGTTCGAGGTCTCCACGCACCTCTGGACGGACTTCTCCGAAACAGATGGAGGCGTGGCAGTGATAAACGAGGGCAAGTATGGACTCGGCGTGCAGGAAGACGGATTCTCCGTAAGCCTTCTCAGGTCGAATATCAGGCCGGACATCCTCTCTGACATCGGGCACCACGACTTCTGCCTCATGATATTCCCCCACAGCGGCAGCGCGGTGGAAGCTGGCATCAACAGAAGGGCCATCGAGTACAACACCCCGCTCATTAGGACAGAGAAGACGCTTGAGGCTGGATGGGACTTCGGACCGCTCTACCTGGAGGCAGCGAAGCTCTCCGAGGACGGCAAGAAGGTCATCTACCGCCTTTCAGAGCAGGATGGCGCGAGAGGCACGCTCGATCTTGGAAGGAAGGTCGAGACTCTGAACATGCTTGAGGACCACGAGGGCTGGACGGACAGGATCGAGTACAAGCCATTCGAGATCATAACGATCGCGGAGGACCTGGATGCTTAAGGCCCGGTTCATCACCGACAAGGATATGTGCAAGGCAGCTGTAGACAGAAGGATCTACAGCTCCTTCATCGAGCACCTTGGCAGGGCAGTCTACGGAGGAATCTATGAGCCAGGCCACCCTGAAGCGGACAAGAACGGATTCAGAAAGGATGTGATCGATCTCATCAAGGAGCTCCGTGTCCCCTATGTAAGATATCCCGGGGGCAACTTCGTCTCGGGATACAGATGGGAGGATGGGATAGGCCCAAAGGATAAGAGGCCTCAGCGCCTTGACGCGGCGTGGAGAACGCTTGAGCCGAACACATTCGGCCTTGATGAGGCCGTTGAATGGGCAAAAGCCGCCGATACCGAGCTGATGATGGCCGTCAACCTCGGCACGAGGGGGCTTGAGGATGCCGTGAACCTCCTTGAGTACTGCAACATCGACGCACCTTCATCATATGCTGAGATGCGCAGGGCGAACGGACACGAAAAGCCCTATGGCATAAAGCTCTGGTGCCTCGGCAACGAGATGGACGGGAAATGGCAGACAGGGCATAAGACAGCGGAGGAGTACGCGCGGATCGCGGCGGAGACGGCAAGGGCCATGAAGAGGATAGACCCGTCGATCGAGCTCGTGGCCTGCGGCAGCTCCGGCTCCAACATGCCGACGTTCCCCGAGTGGGAGCGCATCGTCCTCACGGAGGCCTATGATGCCGTGGATTACATCTCCATGCACCAGTACTACGAGAACTATGATGGCGATACCCTCTCGTTCCTCGCGTCCAGCACCGATCTCGACAGATTCATAAGCACGGTCGAGACCGCAGCGGACTACGCCAAGGCAGTGGCAAGGAGCGGCAGGACCATAGGCATCTCCCTTGATGAATGGAACGTCTGGTACCATGTCAGGCGCGAGGACAACAAGAGGATGGAGGACATGCCATGGACGGCAGCCCCTCCGCTATGCGAGGAGATATACAACGTGGAGGATGCGCTTGTGGTAGGCTGCATGCTCATCACGATGCTCCGTCACGCGGACCGGGTGAAGATCGCCTGCATGGCGCAGCTGGTGAACGTGATCGCACCGATCATGACACGCACGGGCGGCGGATGCTGGAGGCAGACGATATTCTATCCATTCCTCCATGCGTCCCTATATGGCAGGGGCACGGTACTTGAGTCCGTCTCCAAGTCGGGCCTCTATGAGTGCAGCAAGTACGGCGATGTGCCATATCTTGAAAGCGTCGCGGTCCTCAGCGAGAGCGAGGAAGAGGTCACGGTATTCGCTGTGAACAGGAGCCTTAGCGAGGACATGGATCTCTCCCTTGATCTCCGTGGCTTCAGCAAAGGCAGCCTGATCGAGCACCTTGAGCTCAGGCATGATAACCTAGGTGCCATCAATACGGAAAAGGAGGAGCGTGTAAGGCCTTCAGCGAGGAAGGATTCCACGTTCAGTGATGGAAGCGGCAGCATCATCCTGCGCCCGGCTTCCTGGAATACGATAAGGATAAAAGTGAGGTAAGCGAGATGGAAAAGGAAACAGAGGCAAGATACTCCCAGTGGCTGAGGAGCGAGCTGTACGATCCGGATCTCAAGGCGGAGCTTGAGGCCATCAAAGGGGATGAGGATAAGATCAATGATGCCTTCTATCGTGATCTTGAGTTCGGTACAGGCGGGCTTCGCGGCGTGATAGGAGCCGGAACGAACAGGATGAATGTCATGACAGTGGCAAAGGCAAGCCAGGGCTATGCCGATTACCTGAACGCCACGTTCCAGTCCCCGTCAGTAGCGATCGGACACGACAGCAGGATCAAGTCAGACCTGTTCTCGGAGACAGCCGCATCCGTCTTCGCGGCGAATGGGATAAAGGTATACATGTACCCTGAGCTCATGCCGACACCCGCACTCTCATTCGCTGTCCGCCACCTCGGATGCTCCGGAGGCATCGTGGTCACGGCAAGCCACAACCCGGCGAAGTACAATGGATACAAGGTATATGGCCCGGATGGCTGCCAGATCACGACAAAGGCGGCGGAGGCTATACAGAAAGCCATAAACAGCATAGACATATTCTCAGGAATAAGGAGGATCAGCTTCACCGATGGCATCAAAGCAGGCTCTATAGAGTGGATAGGAGATGAGACGGCAGCAGCTTTCATCGACGCTGTCTCCGCCCAGTCCCTGCTGAAGGACAATGATGGCGACAAGAACCTCTCCATCGTCTACACGCCTCTCAACGGGGCCGGCCTTAGATGCGTCACGGAATGCCTGAAGAAGAACGGCTACACGAATATACACGTGGTTAAGGAGCAGGAGCATCCTGATGGTCATTTCCCGACATGTCCCTACCCCAATCCGGAGATAAGGGAGGCGCTTGAGCTTGGGCTGAGGGATGTCAAGGCGACAGGCAGTGATATCCTCATCGCAACCGATCCCGATTCAGACAGGGTCGGCATCGCGGTTCCGAACAAGGCGGGCGATTACACCCTCCTGACGGGAAACGAGACTGGGGTGCTCCTCCTGGACTGGATCGCCAGAAGGCGCCAGGAGCTTGGCATCATGCCAAAGTCCCCAGTGGCTGTAAAGACGATAGTCACGACGGATATGGCCGCGCGCATAGCGGAGCGCTATGGCATAGAGATGCGAGAGGTACTCACCGGCTTCAAGTACATCGGAGAGCAGATCGGGCTTCTTGAGAAGGACGGGGAAGCGGATAGGTACATCTTCGGATTCGAGGAAAGCTATGGCTATCTCACCGGCAGCTATGTCCGCGACAAGGACGCGGTCGATGGCTCGCTGATGATCGCGGACATGACCGCGTACTACCGCAAGCGCGGCCTGAGCCTTTTGGATGTGCTCGATGGCCTTTATAAGGAATACGGCTACTTCTTCAACACGCTCCATAGCTATGAATTCGAAGGAGAGGCGGGATTCGCGAAGATGAAGGCGATGACAGAGAAGCTCAGGAACACCCCTCCATCAGCCTTCGCAGGCAGCCGCGTGATCGTCAGGAACGATTACCTCAACTCTATATCCACCGACAAGGATGGCAATGAGAAGAAGATAGATCTTCCTGTATCGGATGTCATGAAGTTCATCACCGAAAGCGGCATCTCGGTTGTCGTAAGGCCTTCCGGCACCGAGCCTAAGCTGAAGATATACTTCTCGATCAGGGCAGACGGCAAGGAGAAAGCCACTGTGGTTGAGAAGGAGCTGAAAGCAGAGACAGAGGCGTTCCTCGGTATCTGAACGCTAAAGCAGGCCCTCGCATAAGGCTGGGCCTGCTGCTTTTCCAAAGATGATTACGAGAAATCCATCCGCACCCATAGCCTATGGCTGGAATGGGCGGGGACGATTATGAGCCCGGCCTCCTTCACGAAGCCCTTGCTGTGCATGTTGTGCGCATCCGTGGAGCAGGTCTGGGGCTCAACGCAGATGAAGGACCTGTCCGGAGCTGTATATACGACTACATGCCCGAACTCCTCGCTTCCCGTGATCTCAAGCGTATAGGCCGGGGACGAGAGCGTGCTCCGGATAGAGCTATCGGAGAAGAAGACCGTATCTGTATCTATCGAGGATACATCCTTCCCGCTGCCGAAATCCGTCCGGTGCCACTTGCCTGTCGGGATCTTATCATCATCGGCTTCCATCTCATACTCAAGGGATGAGGAGAACCTCATCCCATCCATCTTGAGGAAGAACGGATGGAGGGCAAGGCCTAAGGACAGAGGCTCATCGCCTTCATTGCGGATATCGAAATCCCAGCGCGCTGAAGAGGCTGAGACAGAGAGCTTCAGGCTGAATATGCCTTCATAAGGGAAGCTCTCACCCAGCGCGCTGAATGGAAGCTCCGCGTCCACGGACGCAGGCGTTTGGGCAGTGACGCTGAATGCTGAGTGCCTGAGATTCCCATGCATTATCCCCGCTATGTCACGGCCACCGAAGCTGTACCTGCCCCCGCTTACCCTGTTCGGGGTCGGGAAGAGTATAGGGATGCCATATGTGGAGCCGGCCTTACGCCTCTCCTCGTCAGCCTCGATCGTCTCCATGCCGTTATAGGCAAGGGAGCATACCGTCATACCATCCTCAGGCTCAGCCAGAAGCCTTATCCTCTCGTTTCCAATCGTGATCATGCTGTGATGATACCGCCAAAATGAAGAGGGGGCTACCCTTCTGAAGGCAGCCCCGGAACATTGGAGGTTGGTTCCATCATTCAATATAGAAGAGCATCTCGCCATATGTAGGATATGGCCAATCCTTCTGTCCGACGATCAGCTCAAGCTCGTCAGCGTATCTCCTGACCTCCTCCATAGCAGGGACAATCTCGCTATGGGAGTAATGGGCAAGCGCGGAGCCTTCCCTATCGGAGGAGAGGATCACGGCCTTATCGAGAGAGGACACTGAAGCATAGAGGCTGCCGAGAAGCGACTCGATCCTGGCAAGCCTGTCTGTCTCAGCGTCGAAGGACATGGATGGAAGAAGCCGCTTCTTCGCCTCAAGCCCTGCAGCGATCTCATTGGCATAGCCCATGACCGCTGGGAACACCTGGCGGTTGATCATGTCGATAAGCGTCAGAGCCTCTATGTGTATTGTCTTTGAATACTCCTCATTGAGGATCTCGTAGCGTGAATTGAGCTCAACGGATGAATAGATACCGAACTCCTCGAACACCGCGATATTCTTCGGGGAGATGAGGGTATCGAAGGCATCTGGGGAGGACTTGAGGTTCATAAGCCCCCTCTTCTCCGCTTCCGCGACCCACTCATCCGAATAGTTGTTGCCGTTGAAGATTATCCTCTTGTGCTCCAGATATGTCCGCCTCACGAGATCGGTGACAGCCGCGTTGAGGTCATCAGCCTTCGCAAGCTCCTCATAGAAGCCCTTGAGCTCCTTGGCCACAGCGGTGTTTATCACGGTGTTCGGGCCAGCGACGGAGAACGAGGATCCAAGCATCCTGAACTCGAACTTATTGCCTGTGAAGGCAAACGGGCTCGTCCTGTTGCGGTCCGTCGTATCCTTTGGGAACACGGGAAGGACATGGACGCCGAGCTTCATCTCCTCCTTGCCCTTGCCGCTCGTGGCCTTGCCCTCCGCTATGGATTCCAGGATCTCGGTAAGCTCATCGCCGAGGAAGATCGAGACGATGGCGGGAGGGGCCTCATTGGCTCCGAGCCTATGGTCATTGCCAGCGGAAGCCGCGCTCATCCTTATCAGATCCTGATACTCATCAACAGCCTTTATCACGGCGGTGATGAAGAGAAGGAACACGGCATTGTCCTTCGGGCTGTCTCCCGGATCGAGGAGGTTCCGTCCCGTATCAGTGGAGATCGCCCAGTTATTGTGCTTTCCGGAGCCATTGACCCCGGCAAACGGCTTCTCGTGCAGAAGGCAGACGAAGCCATGGCGCTCCGCGACCTTCTTCATTATCTCCATCGTGAGCTGGTTGTTATCGACAGAGATATTCGCGGTCGTGAAGACAGGGGCAAGCTCATGCTGGGAAGGCGCGACCTCGTTGTGCGATGTCTTGGCATATATCCCGAGCTTCCAGAGCTCCTTATCGAGATCAAGCATGTATTCAGATACCCTTGTCTTGAGGGCGCCGAAATAATGATCCTCCATCTCCTGGCCCTTGGGAGCCCTTGCTCCAAGCAGCGTGCGGCCTGTATAGATGAGATCCTTCCTCCTGGCATAGTCCTTCTTGTCTATCAGGAAGTATTCCTGCTCTGCCCCGACTGTCGTATTGACCTTCTTGACATCCTCATTGCCGAAAAGATGAAGGATACGCACAGCCTCGTCGGATATCGCCTCCATGCTTCTCAGAAGCGGTGTCTTCTTGTCCAGGACCTCCCCTGAATATGAGCAGAATGCCGTCGGGATGCATAAGGTGCCATCCTTTATGAACGCATAGCTTGTCGGATCCCAGGCGGTGTAGCCTCTGGCCTCGAATGTGGCGCGCAGCCCTCCGGAAGGGAACGAGGATGCATCAGGCTCTCCCTTTATAAGCTCCTTTCCTGAGAACTCAAGGAGGACCTTGCCACCCGGAGCCGGGGAGATGAACGCCTCATGCTTCTCGGCGGTGATGCCTGTCATGGGCTGGAACCAATGGGTATAGTGTGTGCAGCCCTTCTCAAGAGCCCAGTTCTTCATGGCGTTCGCCACGCTGTTTGCCACGTTGATATCCAGATCCTTGCCCTCATCGACCGTACGCCTCAGGGCCTTGTAGACATCCTTCGGAAGCCTTTCCTTCATGACATCATCATTGAATACCATCGAACCGAAGTAATCCGCCACAGTCTCCATTCTCTTCCTCCTGAAAGGAAAAGGGTGCTATAGCTTCCTGGCTACAACACCCTCGTCGTACCAATTAGGATTATCAGAGAAACAGGATATAGTCAACAAGATGCGGAAATGGCGGCAGATGAAAAAAAAGGAGAGTATTGTCACATAGCACGGCATTGCAGCGGCAACTGCAGGCTCTGCAGATAAATACGAGTCATATATGATTGCCACAGCAGGACAATCAGAGGAGCAACGGCATCAGTGCGATTGGCAGAAAAGCAGGCTTAAGGCGTACAATAAGTATGACAATACAGCATCATACACACCCTAAGTCACTGTTCCCGTGTTTCCTCAGGGAGGAAGGATTCCCCTATCAGCCTATACTATCTGATGAAGATATGAAGACCATCAAGACAGGCGAGCCATCATTTACGGAGCTCATCGAGAGCGGAAGCGTGTATGTCGACAAGACGGCATACATCAACAAGCTATTGAAGATGGGCCAGAGCTTCTACTTCCTCTCCCGCCCAAGGCGCTACGGCAAGAGCCTATTCTGTTCCACCCTCCATGCCCTATTCGATGGGAGGAAGGAGCTCTTCAAGGGACTCTACATAGCGGAGAAGACAAATTACCACTTCGAGCCCTTCCCCATCCTCCACTTCAACTTCGCCAACCTCTCCACTTCCTCGCTGGAGAGATTCACCGACAGCTTCATGAGTACTGTGAGGAATGCGGGAATCGCTGTCGGGATAGAGCCGGCGGGATCGGATCCGGCGTCGCTTCTCAGGGACACCCTCCTCAGGCTCAGGAAGAAGGCAGTGATCATCATAGACGAGTACGACTCGGCCCTCACCTCCGCCATAGTGCATGAGAAGCCGTATATCGATGGCATGCGCTCCATCTTCCGAGACTTCTACTCCAACATAAAGAACAACAGCGAGTGCATACGCTTCTGCTTCATCACAGGAGTCACCAAGTACTCCAACCTCTCCATCTTCTCCGAGATGAACAACCTATTGGACATCTCCATGGACAAGGCCTTCGCCGATGCCTTCGGCTATACCGAGCCGGAGCTCATGGAGTACTTCGGGGAGGGGATGGACGAATACATGGAGGCGAACCCGGGGAAGTACTCATCAAGGGATGAATTCGTCTCGAGGATAAGGGAGTACTATGACGGCTACAGGTTCTCGAGGGACTCGGAGGTGACGGTATACAACC
>CALXLT010000023.1 GCA_944389275.1 uncultured Spirochaetaceae bacterium | reverse complement strand
GCCATCCCCCTCGTTCGAATGCTTCTTATAGCCCAGATGGGTATCCATCTCGGCTTCAAGCGCCTTGTTCAGCAGCCGGGCTGTAAGCTTCTTCGCCAGCCCCTCTGCACCAAACAGCTCCTCCTGCGTCATTCCATGCAGGTCCAGCTGGTCGAGTATCTGGTCGATGGCATCCTTTTCCTTTGTGCTTTTCCTGGTCATCTGCTGTATCTCCTTCCTTACAGTAGCATTTCCCATTTACACAAACTATCTTACAGGCCTCTGGCACATCCTTAGCTCCAACGATCGTGGCAATATGAATCCTGCAAAGAAGCGCATCTAAAGCCGAAGCCCATTCCATGCATCTTCTCACGGATGGATTCGATTCCTGTATTCTGATATATTCAGCGTATCCAGACTGCATCTTTTGCCGTTTCTGTATCAAACGTCACAAAGCATAAGGAGCTCTCATGAGAAGGACGTTCTATACGGAAGCCGCGTATGCTATCGGGATAATCACCCTCGCGCTTGGCACGGCATTGATGGAGAAAGCTGATTTCGGCATGTCGATGGTTGTCGCGCCGGCTTATCTTATCTACCAGAAGCTATCGGAATACATAAGCTGGTTCACGTTCGGCATGGCTGAATACTGCTTCCAGGCATTCCTTATCATCGTACTTGCCCTTGTAATGCATGGATTCAGGGGAAAGTACCTGTTCTCATTCATCACGGCTTTCATCTACGGCAACACGCTCGATATCATGATGAAGGCGCTGAGCATCGCCCCTGGTGATGGGATGCTGATGAGAACAGCGTATTACTTACTAGGCCTTGTCATATGCGCGATCGGCGTGTCCCTATTGTTCAATACTTATATCCCGCCGGAAGCATACGAGCTCTTCGTCAAGGAGTTATCCTCGAGGTTCGGCTGGGATATAAGCCGAACAAAGACGATATATGATTGCTGCAGCTGCATGATCGCTGTCGCCATGTCATTCCTATTCATCGGATTCGGACGCTTTGAGGGCGTGAAGGCAGGGACCGTGTTCTGCGCCCTTGTAAACGGATGGACCATCGGGCAATGCAGCCGATGGCTTGGGAATCACTTTGATTTCGTTGACGCGCTTGATCTCAGAAAACGCCTCGAATGAATACTCGGTAGCTTATTTATGAACAAAGCCGTCAATAATGAAGATCATCTGCTGGAATCAGGCTATCAATCGGCTTTCCCAGAAGGCTCTTGAATGACCTCATACCCCGCATCCACAAGCGCCGCTATCGCCTTCTGCCTATTCTCTTCCTTCACGAGGATGTAATCGGTATTATACGTTGAGATCGCGAAGATGCCGATGCCGGCGGAGGCAAGAACGCCTGCAATTGATGAAAGGATGCCTATGAGCGAGAAATCGAGGATACCTTCTATCATGAAGGCTATCCATCCGTCATCACGGGCTAAGGTATCAACAGGGACATCCTCGGTCCTGCAGACAAGGGATCTCTCATCGGGAGTGCTACCGATGAAGCAATAGGGTTTATCTAAGATAGATGGATCATACCCGGCAACCTTGCATACCGAAAGCTCCGTGTCAATCAGACGTATTCTCATGGCACCATGCTACGCGCATGAAGGGTGGCAATCAACAACTTTCCCTTGTGGCGGACAATGCCATCGGCTATATTCAATAGCATGAAGCCGCTGATAGGGATTACAGGCAACATACACATCATGAATGAGAAGGACAATATCCCCGGGCTTCAGAGGGATTACGTCAACAGAAGCTACGCGCTCTCTGTGAAGATGAGCGGAGGACTCCCCCTCATCATACCGGCTATGGAAGATGAGGAAGGGCTCCGGAGCATACTCGGCCGCATTGATGGCCTGATCCTCTCCGGCGGCTATGACATCGCGCCGGACCTATATGGGGAGGAGCCACGGGCCTCTCTTGGATACACGATGCGGGATGTGGATATGTTCTATCTCAGCGCGATACGGACCGCGCGCTCCATGGATCTTCCCCTATTCGGCATATGCAAGGGCCATCAGGCGATCAATGTCGCATTCGGCGGCACTCTTTATCAGGATATCGGGGAGAAAGGCGCCGTGCTCAAGCATAGCCAGAGCGCTCCGGAGATGGATCCATCGCACTCTGTCTCGATAGAGGAAGGCACATTCCTCCATAGCCTCCTTGGCTCCTCCGCGATGGTCAACAGCTTCCATCATCAGGCGATAAAGGCCCCAGCCCCTGGATTGAAGATAGCGGCAACATCATCTGATGGGATAATAGAGGCGTTCGAGATGGATGGAGGGCGTATCATAGGCGTGCAATGGCACCCTGAGATGATGGCGGCGCACGGAAACGGCGATATGCTCGCCATTTTCCGCTATTTCGTGGATATCTGCACATCATGAGGAGGCCCTGATGCTGCTGCCATTGCTCCACCTCTTCAATGACGGGTACCTTGCGGCGATGCCTCTTATCCTTCCCTTCGCCGCAGCTGAGTTCAGCATACCGCTGAGCGTGGTCGGGCTCCTTGGCTCGCTTCTGAGCTTCTCGGGAATAATCCTCGCGCTGCCGGCTGGGATGGCCGCCACGAGATTCGGGGCGATACGCATCCTTGGAAGCGCTGTGCTCTGCTATGGGCTAGGCTTCCTGCTTCTGGGCTTCTCGCAAAGCCTTCCGATGATCTTCGCGGCATTCCTATTGGGAAGCATCGCGTTCGGCGTATTCCACCCTATCGCATTCTCAGCCGTGGCCGCGGCCGCGAGGCAATCTGACATCGGCAAGGATATGGGATTGTTCGCGGCGACAGGAGACATCGGAAGGATCGCGTTCGCCGCTGCCGTTACATTCATCATAGGCCTTACATCCTGGAGATCGGCATCGCTGATGTACGCGGCGGTCGCCATAACGCTTTTCGCCCTATGCTTCATGATATCCCTCCGCGCGGGAGGAAATACGGCAAAGAGGCCTGAGAGAAGGAAGCTTGATGCGTCCGTTCTCCGCAGCAGGAGATTCATGCTATCGAACGCGGCGAGCCTATTGGACTCATTCGCGAACTCCTCCCTCTTCATATTCATCCCTTTCCTTCTGGAATACAGGGGCATAGAGGCGTCATTCATAGGTCTCTTCACCTCCATATTCTTCATAGGGAACCTTCTCGGGAAGGTCGTGATGGGAAGGATGACGGACAGGATAGGACAGGAAAGGCTTCTGATATGCTGCGAGTCCTGCATATTCATATCGCTCCTGCTCCTTGCCTTCATCCCCTCCGCGGCTATCATATCAGCACTAGCGCTTATCCTCGGCTTCTTCACCAAGGGAACAGTGCCCATCACGAGCACGATGATCGCGGAGGCTGTGGATAAGGAGGCGTTCGAGAGCGCGTACAGCATCAACTCGCTCTCCACAAGCATAGCCAATACCGTGGCTCCCCTGTTCTTCGGCATCCTTGCAGATATCCTCGGCGTCCTCATGATATTCCCGGCATGCGGAGCGGCAGCGCTCCTTGCAGCCGTGCCCGCGGCCATCATGCTCAGGGAAAAGAAGATGATGAAATAGGATATCTCCTATGGTACATTCTTTCAGGAGGCGATATGAGATACAGGGCACTGGGAAATACAGGACTCAGCGTAAGCGAGATCGGACTGGGTGGTGAATGGCTTGAGAGGCACAACACGGAAGAGGTCTGCAAGATCGTAAGATACTGCGATGAAAAGGGCATCAATATCCTTGACTGCTGGATGTCAGAGCCGAATGTCAGATCAAACATCGGCAAGGCCATAGCAGGCAGAAGGAAGCGCTGGATCATCCAGGGCCACCTTGGCTCCACATGGCAGAACGGGCAGTACGTGAAAACAAGGGATATGGAGAAGGCGAAAGCTGCATTCTCAGACCTTCTTGAGAGAATGGGAACAGATTATATAGATCTCGGCATGATCCACTTCGTTGATGAGGAAAAGGAGTTCCACGCGATCATGGATGGGGAATTCTATGCATACGCCGAGTCGCTCAAGGAGAAGGGCACGATCCGCCATATAGGCATGAGCACGCACAATCCCGCTGTCGCGAAGCTTGCCGCGCTGAGCGGGAAGATAGAGATGATCCTCTTCAGCGTGAATCCCGCCTTCGACATGCTCCCGGCGAAGGAGAACCTGGATGAATACTTTGAAGCGACGACCTACAGCAATGAGGGGATCGGAGGCATAGCCCCTGAAAGGGCCGAGCTTTACCATATATGCGAAGAGCGCGGGGTCGGGATTACCGTGATGAAGGGATACGCGGGAGGAAGGCTCTTCGACGCCAGGACTTCCCCATTCGGCGTGGCGCTTACCCCCGTCCAATGCCTGCACTACGCCCTCACCCGCCCTGCGGTGGCGAGCGTGATGGTAGGCTATGACTCAATCGATCATGTCGACGCCGCACTCGCGTATGAGACGGCAACCGAGGAGGAGAAGGACTACGCTACAGTGCTTGCCGGAGCGCCAGCCCATGCTTATTCCGGGCAGTGCACATACTGCGGCCACTGCGCGCCCTGCCCTGCTGGGATAGACATAGCGATGGTGAATAAGCTGTATGATCTTGCGTCGATGCATAAAGACGTTCCAGCATCGCTTAAGGAACACTACCGGAACCTTTCGGCAAATGGCGGAGACTGCGCCTCCTGCGGTGGCTGCGAGAGACGATGCCCCTTCGGCGTGCATGTGATAGAGAAGATGGCGAATGCCGAAAAGCTACTTGGATGAATAGATTATATAATCTGAAAAAGGAACTTTATACGATATTTACAATACAAAAATAAGAGGGGATAGACCTTGGGCTTCCTCACCTCTCTGTTGTCATTAGAGCGCCGTGCCTTTCCTAGGGATCGAGAAGGCTGAGAGATCCACGCCCTCAAGCGTGAGGAGCCTTATCTTCCTCTCAATCCCGCCGCCATAGCCCGTGAGGCTTCCGGACGCGCCGACGACGCGATGGCATGGGATGATTATGGATATGGGATTATGGCCAACAGCACCGCCAACAGCCCTTGCGGACATCTTCGGTATAGAGTGCGCTGCCGCTATCTTCCCTGCGATCTCGCCGTATGTCATCGTCTTTCCATAAGGGATGCCAAGCATGATGCGGCAAACCTCCTGCCGGAAGGCGGAGCCTGATATGCTGAGCGGCACGGAGAAAATAGGCTCCTTTCCGGAAAAGTACACATCAAGCCAACGCTTTGCCTCTGCTATGGCTCGGCTCTCCTTTTCCACCCTCTCCTCATCCAGCCCAAGGGCGAAATACCGCTGGCGCTCGACGAACCAAAGGCCAGAGAACCCCGCGTCATCGGAAGCAAGGAGGATCTTCCCAAGAGGCGATTCATAATATGATACATACTGCATAGGCTTCTCCTATGAAATCAATTGTACTATGCGGCAAGCTGCAATACAATCAGGCCATGAAGAGACTGATCATAGCCCTCCTCGTGATATCCCTTGTCGTATCGCTTCTCGGTGCGCACGGCATGAGGCGATGCATCGATGAGCTTCGACGCGTCCCAATCGTCAGGATGCTCGATCACACTTTTCCTCGCTTGCCGAAAGCGCATCACCCTGTCTCGCACCCTCACCATCCGTGGCCCTAGCCATCACTCACAGGCCCTGACGTACCTCTTCGCCTCAAGGAGTATGGCGATGAAATCAGATATAGGGGTCGGGATCGAATGCTTCTTGCCAAGCCTCGATACAGCCCCGGCGAAATACCTGTTCTCTGTGGGCCGGCCCGAGAGCACGTCCTGAAGCATCGATGTCTTGCCATGGTCCTGCAGCAAGGACACGCGCCTTATGATCTCCTCGACATCATCCCCTGTAAGCACGACGCCCTCCCTTAGCCCTACAGTCTGCACCTCGCGGGCAACAAGGCGGACAGCGCGTATGAAATCCCTGTTGCCTGAGATCGCGGCGTAATCAGCCTCAAGGATGGCAGATAACGTATTGAATGCTGTATTGAGCATGAACTTCCACCATTTCTCATGGAGGATATCATCAGGGATGGTATACTTCTGCCCGGCTGCGTCAAAGAGCGCCTTTATCTCCATGACACGATCGCTTCTCGCGTTATCCTTCTCCCCGAACACGATATTCCCTCCATCGGAGAAGCATGTCGTCTCCAGCCCCGAATGGTTGGAGGAGAGATCGGTGATGAAGGAATACAGGACCTTTCCGCTCCCAAAGCGCCCCGCTAGGCGCTCCTCAGCCTCTATCCCGTTCAATAGCGACAATATCACCGTGGAATCAGAGACGAAAGGCTCCGCCTCATCCATCGCGTCATCAAGCTGGAAGTTCTTCACCGCGAAAATAAGGAGATCCGTCTTATCGGGCTCGGAGGGAGTGTGTAGAGGGAACACGATCCTCTCCCCGTTTATTATGAGTCCATCTTTATATCTTTCCCGGCGCTCCTCATCGACTATGAAGGCGACATCCGCGGCTTTATAGAGCTTTCTCGCGACTACGGCGCCGACAGCGCCTGCTCCGACTATCCTTACGTTCATGGCAGGATTCTACCACCGCGGGAAAGGAGCCTCAACACTCGAACCTTATCGCAATCTGTGATAATGTCGTTTGCATGAGCATGATACTGCATATCATCGTTTCAATGATAATGGCGCTGAATGTCACGCTGGCCCTTCCTGTCTTCCTGGAACGGAGGATGGAAAGCAAGGCTGTGAACGCGGTATCAGGAATCCTGCTCTATATAGTATCCCTCTTCCCGATCATACCGGACTTCGCGTCGCTTTTCGTGATGTTCTGCATAGCGTTCACGCTCTGGGTCCTCATCTTCTTCAAGGGATCGCTGCTTAGGAGGATAGCGTTCTCCGCCATCTTCTTCTCGATAATAGGCGCCTGGTCATACCTCACCGTCTACTGCGTGGTGCTGACGGCGAGGTTCGATACGCCGATGTGGATGGATCTGACGCTGCTTATCCTCATCTCGGTGCTCTGCGTGGCCTATTTCTCGCTTTTCAGGATATATGTGAGGAACGCGGACGAAAGCTCGCTTGACGCATTCACCCCAAGGCTTTGGGGCTATACCGCGTTCATAGCGCTCTGCCCCCCTATCGTGATACTCCTCCTGGTCTCATCGCCGCCGAAGAACCCCATCCATCTGTTCCTTTCGACATTCTTCGTGGTGGCGGCCTCATCGGCGATGATCCCCATGATCTACCAGATAGGAAGGAGCAACGTGCTCTCAATGGAGAACCAGAGGCTGAAGGAGCGTACCGGCTACTACAAGGAGATCGAGAAGGAGCAGGTGCAGATCCGCAAGTTCAAGCATGACCTGATGAACCACTTCACCGTCGTGGCCACGTATCTAGATCTCGGTGAGAACGACAAGGCGGTAGAGTATTTCCATAAGCTGGGGGCGGAATTCGCGGATCTGACGAAGACATACACGAAGAATCCGCTCATAAACGCGGTGCTGAACTCCAAGTACCAGAAGGCAAGGATAGAGGGCATCGAGCTGAGGATAAGGGCGGATGCGGACACCTCGGCGCTCGAGGAATCAACGGATCTCTGCACGCTTATCGCGAACTCGATAGACAACGCGATAGAAGCCATGCCCAGCGACAGGAAGATAGACCTCACGCTCACTGAGGATGGCGATAGCTTCCTCTACATCTGCACGAACCATTATTCAGGAGAGCTGAAAGAGGGAAGCGACGGCTCATTCGCCACCACGAAGGATGATGGCATGAACCATGGCTTCGGGATAAGGAACATAAGGGAGGCCGTGGCAAGGATGCGCGGCACTGTCGAGATAACGGCAAAGGACGGTATATTCACGGCCCTCGCCAGGATTCCGATGGGAAGGGAAGCATGAGGAAGGCCGCGTCCATAGCGATGCTCACGATCGGAGGGCTCTATCTCGCATCGGGCCTCTTCCTTCTTATCGCGCCGCTGCTCTGGAACAGCATCGACGGTGCCGAGGCCCTGCGTGATGCGGTGCGCTCCGCGATAGGCCATGGCTCCGCCATAGATGATGACACGACCATAGCGCTGTCCCTCATACTTGTATTCCAGGGCATAAAGCTCCTTGAGCGAAGAAGCGTGTCACCGGGAACCTTGCTTTACGCGCTCTGGCTCCTGCTCCCATCAATGCTTGCGATCGACGCCGTGGACAGCCAGCCAGGCGCCATCCCCTCCGCGATAAGCGAGGCAATTCCAGGCTCAGCCCCTGCTCCTCTTATATTCGCAATCTTCCTGACACTCTTCTTCCGGATGCTAATGTCGATGACAGGAAGCGTGAGGCGCACCGCGCGTGAAATAGCTGGACCGATGGCGATCGAGAAAAAGCCAGGGAAGAAGGCGCTTCCGGCCCCGAGGACAAAGGAAGCGGAGCGTCCTGTCATCCAGAACGTAGAGATCGCGGACGAGCCTGCAATCATCCCAGAAGAGGCTTCCCCTGCACCGAAGGCTCCCGCCAAGGAAGAGAGGAAACCCATAAAGAAGGAAGAAGAGCTGACCGAGAACGAGGCCCTCATCGCGAGGATGCTGAGATCAAGCAAAGGCGAGGAAAGCTGCCAAAGCCTTCTGAGGAAACGGAAGAAGCTGCTGCTGATCCCTGGAAATGAGCTTTCGGATATCATAAACGGCCTGAAAGGATTCAGGGTGTATATGGACAGCAGCGGGCAGATCGGCAACATCGAGGATGAGCTATCCGGCATGATCCTGTACGCATTCGCCCCCTTCACGATCATCGCGGCGAGCAAGAAAGGAAGCGTCAGGAAGATAAAGTGCGATGACATGGCAGTACCCGCGTTCAGCATGGAGCAGGCCATGGGAATCGCAGAGAAGGCTGTGAAGGCCTATTCGAAGGGAGGATACGCATTCTCCGCCCTTGAAGGGGAACTGAAGGTATCAGGGAAGGATACGAAGATAGAGAAGGACAGCTTCATCGTCCCCTGGTACAGGAAGGAGCTAAGCTATTCAGACCCGGCAAACGGCGACAAGCTCTTCGCCATCGATTTCCGCCTGAGATACTCAAAGGAACGCCAGCTTGAGCCATATTCCCCATCCCTTATCAGGGAAAGCCAGCCCTGAGCTCACCTCTTCTCAGCCAGCGTCGCCCAGAAGGATGGTATGCCTAGCTTATCCAGGCGCCCATAGCCATTCGTGTCGCTGTAGATATCAAGCAGCGTGAAGCCAGCCTTAAGCTGTCCTCCGATCTGCTCCTCCGCGGAATGGGAGAACTCGTACGCCTCTCCCGCAGGAAGCTCGGCATTCTCCGCTATCGGATCGAATGGAAGGCCCCGGACTATCCTCTCATGGTTCTCATCGACGATGTAGTTGATGCCGTTATCAAGGCCGGCAAGGATGCGGCCACCCTTACGGAGCACACGATAGCACTCCCTCCAAAGAGGATAGACATCCCGTATATAGCAGTTGGAGACAGGATGGAAGATAAGGTCAAAGGAACCATCGGCGAAAGGCAGCGGCTCAGCCATGTTGGCCCTTACGCAGCGGATGCTGTATCCCTCACGCTCAGCGACGGCCTTCTCGCTCTCAAGCTGGAGCTCCGAATAATCAAGGACAGTGCATCTGGCGCCAAGCGAGGCGAAGATGGGCATCTGCTGGCCGCCACCTGATGCGAGGCCCAGCACATCAAGGCCCTCAAATGGCAGGAACCATGAATGGGGAACGCTCTTGGTCGGCGTAAGCAGGACGCTCCAATCCCCTTCTCTGGCCTTCTCTATCACGCTATGCTCCACAGGCTTTCCCCATTCCCATCCCTCACGGATCCAGCTATCTATGATCTTCGAATTGTAATCCTCGTATTCCATGCCTTCGGCCTAAAGCATATGAAGAACGATGTCAAGCCATGGGAGGACATGACTACGGCCCAGCTGGACATAGCTAAGCCTTACTATTATTGGCAAATGATGAGAATTGACGTTTTTACAGCCGAAGGAGATGGCTGTAGATTCGAGTCATGGAAAACTGGATCGATACCCATATCACGCTGCCGCGCTACGTAATGCTCTCCGATGAGAAGAAAAACGCTTTCTCCCACTTCCTGGGGCTTATCCTTTCCGTCTATGGCCTTCTGGCGGTATTGGCATCAGGAAGCGAGGCTCCAAAGGCAGGGATGGCCATATTCGCGCTCTCGAATATCGTGATGTACGCGGCATCAGGATTCTACCATTATCTTGAGAGTGGCGTGATGAAGAAGATGCTGAGGGTCCTTGACCACAGCGCCATCTACATACTGATCGCAGGTTCATACACACCGCTCCTGCTGCATGTGGGCACGCCGCTTTCAAAAGCATTCACGGCCATTATCTGGCTCTCAGCGATCATAGGGATAGTCACGACTCTCAGGTTCTGGGGACGCTTCTATCCTTTGCATGTCGCGCTGTACGCAATCATGGGCTGGTCGATCGTACTTGTCTGGGATGATGTGATCCCCTCCATTCCATCAGACCTTTTCAGATACATGCTCGCGGGAGGGATAGCGTACACCTCAGGCCTCATTTTCTACGGCATCAGGAAGATACCCCATAATCATCTGATCTGGCATTTCTTCGTGCTTGCGGGAAGCTCCTGCTTCTTCATCGGCTACTATCTGTACCTTCTTCCCTAAGGATCCTAGAATCTAAGTCATGAAGACAAACGCGATGAGGATCCTGGAATCCCTTTCGATACCATACAAGGTGCATACATACGAATATGACGAGGAGAACCTCGACGCGCTGCACGCGGCAGAGAGCGCAGAGCTGGATCCTGAGAAGGTATTCAAGACGATAGTCATGAAAAGCAGCAGCAACAGCATCTACGTCTTCTGCCTTCCCGCGGGCTTCGAGATCTCTCTTAAGAAGGCAAGGGCTATCACGGGAAGCAAGGACATAGACCTGATAAAGCAAAGCGAGCTGCTGCCGCTCACGGGATACATCAGAGGAGGATGCTCACCGCTTGGGATGAAGAAGCGCTATCCCACGTACATCGAGGAGACAGCGCTTCTGGAGGATCATATCTACGTGAGCGCCGGGCAGAGAGGAATCCAGCTTGAGGTCGATCCGGAGGACCTGAGAAGAGCGGCAGACGCCCAGTTCGCGGACTTCATCATCTGATGATCCTGACCCAATCCTCCTTCCTAGGCCTCATCGGGGCTACCTCCACAGCATAGCCAAGAACGCAGTGTCCGATGCCGCGCCACTCACCTTCTATCCCCCATTTCTTAAGAAGGGCCTTGCCCTCTTCTGACTCAAACTCCTCGTACGCGCGGTGTATCCAGCATGATCCGATCCCAAGGGCGTGCGCGGCGTTCATGAGGTTGCCCATGACAAGGCTTCCATCCTCAACGCACGTGGGTATGCTTCTGTCCGCGAGGACGATGATGACTGTCGGCGCGCCATAGAACGGGTCTGAATCAGATCCCATGATCCTGGCGTTCATCCTTGAGAGCTTCGCTATCTCATCAGGATCCTGCAGCACGACCATGATCGGTGACTGCCTGTTCATTGCTGTCGGGGCATACATCCCTGCCTTGAGTATCTGGGAAAGGATTTCATCAGGGATCTGTTCCTTCCTGTAGCTTCTGCAGCTTCTTCGCTCTATAAGAGCTTTAACGATTTCATTCATACGAGGATTATACACTGAAAGAGAAAGCCGCACATGACGTGCGGCCTAGAGTCGGGCAGAGAGGATTTGAACCTCCGACCCCTTGGTCCCGAACCAAGTGCGCTAGCCCCTGCGCTACTACCCGAAAACAAGGCGATTATACTTACTTATCCACGCTATGTCCACTCATACCGATGAAATTAATGCGCGGGGTATATCCATTATGAGCTATTCCATATAAGATAATGGATAATTGTTATTGACACCATGATGTCAAATCGTCAGAATAAACTGCGCTCAGTAGAGGAATTGAAAATGGCAGAACATATGTGGAATGAACTTGATGGTTATAGGGGCAGCCTCATAAAGGGCGAGTGGCCTACGATCCCGCAGCTTTTCAAGATCGCTGTGGATAGATTCGGCAGCAATCCGGCTTTCGTTGTGTATGAGCCGGACAGGAAGGAGATGACCTACAACGAGGCTTACAGGAAGATCCTCCAGGGCGCGGCCTTCCTCCAGTCAAAGGGAATAAGGAAAGGCGACCGCGTCCTTCTGAATGGTAAGAACAGCCCGGACTGGGCGATCGCGTACTTCGCTATCCTCGCGGCAGGCGGCGTCATAGTCCCCATAGACAACCAGATGCACACGGACAGGTGCATGAGGCTCTCCGCATACGCCAAGGTCAGGTTCGCCCTCTGCGATCTCGACGTGCTTGAGAAGATGAAGAGCATCGGAGGCGAATGGTATGACTCCCTCTATGGCACGGCAATGCTCAAGGGCAAGAGCGACAGCTACGTCAAGTTCACGGAGCTTGGCAACGATCCTATCGAGGACCTTGTGGAAGTCGACGAGAACGACTATGCGGCGATCCTCTTCACATCCGGCACGACAGGAAACGAGAAGGGTGCCGTGCTCAGCCATAAGAACATCGTGAGCAACGTGTATCAGGCAGCGGAATTCGTGCCGTTCCTTACGGACAAGGAGGTATTCTATGCCCTCCTCCCGCTCCACCACAGCTATTGCTGCACGACTGTGCTTCTTGAGAGCGTGAAGTTCGGCGCGCAGTGCCTCTTCGGCCACGGCATCATAGTCTCCAGGATGATAAACGACATGAAGATGGGCAAGGTGACCGTGTTCATGGGAATCCCGCTTCTTTACAACAAGGTCATCGCGGGAGTGATGAAGAAGCTCAAGGACAAGGGCGCGTTCACCTATGGCCTCGTCTCGACGATCATGGCCATAAACGGCTGGTGCAAGAAGGCCTTCGGGAAGTCCCCGTTCAAAGGCTTCTTCCAGAAGAAGATCCTCAGCCAGCTTGGACTGGACCACGCGAGGATCCTCATCTGCGGCGCAGGCCCTCTCTCCCCTGTCGTCTTCAAGCAGTACCAGCAGCTCGGGCTTGACTTCCTTCAGGGCTATGGCCTGACGGAGGCATCCCCTGTCGTGACGCTGAACCCGCCATCGCACTTCAAGATCGACTCGATCGGAATGCCTCTTCCGTTCATCGACATGATCATCGCCGACAAGAACGCGGAAGGCGTTGGCGAGATAAGGATCAAAGGACCTAATGTCTGCCTTGGATACCTTGATGACGAGGAGAACACGAAGGCCCTCTTCGATGAGAACGGCTACATGAAGACCGGCGACCTCGGATACATGGATAAGGAGAAGTACGTGTATCTCAAGGGAAGGGCGAAGAACATCATCGTCACTGAGGGCGGCAAGAACGTGTTCCCGGAGGAGATCGAGGATATGTTCCAGCTCTATCCGCAGGTTGAGCAGATTCTCATTCGTGGCTTCCAGATGAAGAAGGATGTCCCAAGCGAGTCCATCGAGGCTGTCATCTATCCTTCCCCTGATTACGCGAAGGAGAACAACCTCGACAAGGCCGCGATGGACAAGGAGATCGAGGAGATCATCAAGACAGTCAACAAGGATCTTGTAGGCTACAAGAAGATCGAGAAGCTAACGATCCTCACTGAGCCTATGCAGATGACTACGACGAAGAAGATAAAGAGAGCGACGGTACAGTAATGCACACGCTCTGACCAAAGCGCCTCCTCAGCGATGGGGAGGCGTTTTCATCACTTATGATTTTTCATTTCAGCTCTTCATCCTGGCACACAGCCACCTTGCCGCACTTGCCGCTGGCCATCAGCGCATACGCCTCATCCGCCTTATCAAGCGGGAAGCGGTGCGTGATCAGCACGTCCGGGTGCAGGTT
>CALXLT010000022.1 GCA_944389275.1 uncultured Spirochaetaceae bacterium | reverse complement strand
GGTTGTATACCGTCACCTCCGAGTCCCTCGAGAACCTGTAGCCGTCATAGTACTCCCTTATCCTCGAGACGAATTCATCCCTTGATGAGTACTTCCCCGGGTTCGCCTCCATGTATTCGTCCATCCCTTCCCCGAAGTACTCCATGAGCTCCGGCTCCGTATAGCCGAAGGCATCGGCGAAGGCCTCATCCATGGAGATGTCCAATAGGTTGTTCATCTTGGAGAATATGGACATGTTGGAGAGCTTCGTGACCCCTGTTATGAACAGGAACCTTATCTTCCCGCTGCTCTTCTTTATGTTCGCGTAGAACGTGCTGAACGCCTTCCTTATGTACCCAGGCATCCCGTTCTCCTCCCCGAGGGCATCGGTCACCGGGGCATCGAACTCGTCTATGATGATCACGACCTTGCCCCGCTTCTCATAGAGGGCATCTATAAGGTCCAGGAGCATCGAGGATGGGGTGGACTCCGGGATATCTATCCCGTTCCTCATCGCCTCCTTTGCTATGCTCTTCCTGAAGCATGCGATGAAGTTCCTCCTCGTGTCGGTGTCCATGCCGCTGAAGTCGAAGTGGAGGACGGGGAAGGGAGTGAAGGAGTAATCTGTCTTCTCCGCTATATAGAGCCCCTTGAAGAGCTCCTTCCTCCCATCGAATAGCGCGTGGAGGGTGGAGCAGAAGAGGCTCTTGCCGTAGCGCCTGGGGCGGGAGAGGAAGTAGAAGTCCTCCTCCCTGGACAACAGGTCATGGACTGCCCTGGTCTTGTCGACGTACAGGTAGTCCCCGCCTATGAGGCCGCTGAACGATGGCTGGGTTGTTTTTATCTTCCTCATCTCATCGATAGTATAGTCCGGGCCGTATGGCTGCTCTTTCTCGCCAAGGAGAACCGATTCATCGAGATAATCTGGTAAATATATCTTTCTCATACCATATATACGCCCTAAGCCGCTGTTTTGACCAACTTCAGGAGAAAAAACACCAGAATATCCAGCTGTGCTATCATCAAGGCATGAAAAGGATAGCAACGATACTTCTTTCAGCGCTCTTATCGCTCTCGGCGATCTCTGCGGAAGCCTTGGCCCTGCCTGCGCTTCTTCTCCCCGGCCTTCTTTACGATGGGGAAGGGGAGAGCAGGAGCTATGATCTTTCAGATATCGATCCGGCGGAGCTCAAGCCTCTTTTCGCAGCTCCATTTCTCCGCGATTCGGGAATTAGGGCATCGGATCTCGTCTCAGGAAGCGAGGAGGAGATAGCCTATGCCATGCTTGGATTATTCTTCTCGTTCTTCCCGCTTGAGATGATCGATCCGATCGAAGGAAGCGGAACGGTGACCATAACGCCTTATCTATCCTCTGAGGAGCTATCTGGCGGAGTGCTCATATCATATGATGGAGCCGAGGCATTATCATCAGATGGCACTGGATTCTCCTGCTCCGGCACGGTTGATGCCTCGATGAGGATCGGGAGAGATGATGGGTTCATCTCGGCCTACATCATGCCAGATGATCTCATCCTTTGCGGGGAGAAGATCGAAGGTGGCCTTGGCCTTGCGCTTGGAATCGACGGAAATGCTGTGAGACGCTCGCTGAAATGGGCCGGTGTTGATACTGATTCATATAGATATATCCTCGCGTCGGAGATAGCCGATGGCATCGAGGGGAAGGAGAAGGAGGAGCTTGAGGCGCTTCTTGGCGTGGAAGAAGGTCTCACGCCGGAGGGGATGCTATCCGTGATTGAAGGCTATGGCATGATGGACGCGATGGATTTCGTCATCCTCTGCATATCCTCATCTGATCACGGCATACCTTATGAGGAGATCCTCTCAGCTTTGATCCTCAAGGTCAGCGAGGTTGGGATGGAGGTACAGGCGGACATTCCTGCGATAATAGGCGCTATGGAGGTTATGGATTCCCTCTGATGATATTGACAGCCATCCTTTCATCTGATATAAGGAACACTGTTTCATTTAAAGTGATTTAAAGGGACCAGTCATGGGTCCCTTTATTCATGATGGAGGACCAATGCTGAAGGATGAGGCATCCAGCAGCCAGCTTGTGAAGGAGATAGAAAGCCTTGTATCCGCCCGGGGGCTCAAGGTCGTAGAGGCTACGACGAGCGTCCATCAGGGATCGGCAGCGATGACTGTCGTGCTCTTCAGGGAGGACGAGGAGATCAATACGGACGATCTGGCCGCGTCGTACAATCTCATATACCCGCGCTACAGCATAATACTCGGGGAGCGTGATCTTCAGCTTGAGGTCTCATCCCCTGGGCTGCAGCGGAATCTCAAGGATGTGATGGAGTTCTCCGTATTCAGGGGAAAGGACGTGAGATGCTACAGCGTATCGCGCTCGGCGTACGCAGTCGGACGCATCGAGAGCGCAGACGATAGCTCTGTCACGCTTGCGGATGCATATTTCGAAGGAGAAGAGGAAAAGGGTGCAATCACCTTGCCTTTTAGCGATATAGCGAAGGCTAAGCTGGAATATAGATGGGAGGCAGGAAATGCTTGATCTAAGCGAAGAAATCAGATCGATGATAGAAGACGGCAGGATGGATGAGGACAAGGTCGTTTCGCTCATCCGTGACATGCTCTCAAGCGCGTACAAGCGCAAGTTCGGCACCGATGACAACGTCGTCGTGCGCTTCTTCCCGAACAAGGCAGGGGAGGAGAATAGGTGCGTCGAGCTCTATTCCGTCAAGGAAGTCGTCAATGAGGAAGACTGGTACGACAAGGTCAGGCAGATCCCTCTCGATGACGCCCAGATGCTTGTCGAGGACGTAGAGGTCGGTGACTCCCTTGAGATCCCTATCGATCCGCATAACTTCGAGTACAGCGCGGTCCAGTCCGCCAAGCAGCGCTCCCAGCAGGTCGTCAAGGAGTATACGACGGATAAGGTCTACATCGACGCCAAGGCCATGGAAGGCAAGCTCGTCATCGGAGAGATCAAGAGGCAGAACCCGAAGAACGGGGACTATATCGTGAATCTCAACCTTGAAGGCGCAGACGCGCTCTTCCCGTTCCGCGGACAGAGCCCGAGGGAGACATATGAGATAGCTGAGAAGCTCAAGTTCTATGTCGAGAAGGTCGATAAGGTAAGCGGCTCTGACAAGGGCAGGAAAGGACGTGACATGAAGGCGCCAAGGGGCTCCTCGGTAAGCATCCTCCTCACTCGCTCCTCCAAGGAATTCGTCAAGGCCCTCATCGAGAACGAGGTCCCGGAGATCTCCACAGGCGATGTCGAGATCAAGTCGATAGCAAGGCATGCGGGCGTCAGGACCAAGGTCGCGGTGGACACTCACAAGACAGATGTCGATCCTGTCGGCTCTACTGTCGGAAAGGCCGGAGTCAGGATCCAGACCGTGATGGCTGAGTGCGAGGGTGAGAAGATCGATATCGTGCGCTATTCCGATGATCCTCTTGTGTATATCGCGAATGCGCTTATCCCCGCGCAGGTAAGGCGCGTCGTCACCATCGATCCTTCGACACGCCATGTCGTCGCGATCGTGGACGACAACCAGCTCGGAATCGCGATCGGCCAGGGAGGCGTGAACGTCAAGCTCGCAAAGATCCTCTGCGACTGGAACATCGAGGTCAAGACCCAGGCCCAGTTCAACGAGATGGAGCAGACAATGGAGATCTACAGGAATGTGGATAATCTCTTCAAGAGCGGCGATGACGAGGAAGCCGAAGGCTCCGATGAAGGCGCGATCGCCGAGGCTCCGGTCCTTACGAACGACCAGATCGGAATCGATCCGGACGATACGCCGCTTACGGACATCGGGCTGCCTGATGATCTTATCAGGAAGCTTCATGATATTGATATATGGTCTATCGAGGAGTTCTTCGATTACAATGATGATGAGCTGAAGGCAAAGGGACTTTCCGATGAGGATATCTCTGCTGTGCGCGACAGCGTTGTCGTGACTGAGGATGAAGGCGAGGGCGAGTTCGAATGCCCGATCTGCCATGAGATCCTTCCAGCAGGCACGACGGTATGCCCGAAGTGCGGCGCTGAATTTGAATTCGAGTGATAAAGGGTAAAGATGTCAGAAGAAGTTAAGAACGAGGAAAAGGTCACAAAGGTAAATGTAATCAGGCGTGCGGCCGCTCCTAAGGTGGAGAAGGCTGCAGCTGAGCCACAGCACCAGAATGATACAGAGAAGAAGGTCATCGTCCTCAAGAAGAAACCCGTTGTCGTGAAGGTGAAGGAAAAGGAAGAGGAGAAGAAGAAGGAGCCTGTCGTGCCCGAGAGCAGCAAGATCGCTGAGCCGGTCATCATCAAGGCTACCAATCTCCCTCCTATCGTCACCAAGCCTGCCGTATCCGAGAAGAAGGAGGCCGCGCCGGCGCAGAAGAAGGATTTCGGCAATGTCCTGACAGGAAGGGGATACATGACCAATACGGCCGTGCATCACCAGAACTCGAGGATACAGTCTCCGCTCCATAACGGTCCTGTCATCATAAAGAGCTCCAATCTTCCTCCCGTACCGGGACAAAAGGTGGAAGGGGATGTCCAGGCGCCTGCAAGGCCTAGGGTGGCAGGCGTCGTAGGCGGCCGTCCAGCCGGTGGCCAGAGGCAGGGGCAGAGGCCTCGCTTCCAGAACCAGAAGGATGGAGAGGGACGCTTTTCTCGCCAGGGCGGGCAGCGCATGCCTCGTCCAGGCCAGAGCTATACACCTTCTGGATCAGGCTTCAGGCGTGATGGACAGCCAGGCGCGCCTCGCTTCGGACAGCGCCCGATGCGTCCGATGCCGAGCCAGAGCGCTCCGGATATCAACCAGAAGGGACCTGGGAAGAGGCCTCAGAACGCCTCTCGCAAGAAGGACTACAACGATAGGTACCAGAAGGATGAGGAGCTGGATTTCCAGTTCCAGAAGAAGAAGAGGGAGGAGCAGAAGCTCTCTGCCGTACCTAAGTCCATAGATATCATGGAGAACATCTCCGTCGCGGATCTCGCGAAGAAGATGAACCTCAAGGCTTCTGACATCATCTCGAAGCTCTTCTCGATGGGCATGATGGTCACGATCAACCAGCAGATCGATCATGACACGGCAGAGATCATCGCGAACGAGTATGGATGCCAGGTGCACCTCGTTTCGCTCTATGACGAGACAATCATCGCGCAGGAAGAGGATAATCCGGACGATCTTGTCCCACGTGCGCCTATCGTGACGATTATGGGCCATGTAGACCATGGAAAGACGAAGCTCCTTGACGCTATCAGGTCCTCTGATGTCGCGGGCGGCGAGTTCGGAGGCATCACGCAGCATATCGGAGCCTACAAGGTCAATGTGCCGGGAAAGGGCGATGTGGTCTTCCTCGATACCCCGGGCCATGCCGCGTTCTCGATGATGAGAGCCCGTGGAGCGCAGGTCACGGATATCGTAGTCCTCGTCGTTGCCGCCAATGACGGCGTCATGCCGCAGACAAAGGAAGCCATAGACCACGCGAAGGCCGCGAAGGTGCCTATCGTGGTCGCGATAAACAAGTGCGATCTTCCCGAGGCGAACCCGGAGCGCGTGATGCAGCAGCTTTCAGAGCTTGGACTTGTCCCTGAGGAATGGGGCGGACAGACTCTCTACTGCAGGATCTCAGCGCTCAAGAAGGAAGGAATAGACGATCTTCTCGATACGATCCTGCTCCAGGCCGAGATCCTCGAGCTCAAGGCCAACCCGAACTGCAGGGCTGTCGGAAAGATCCTCGAGTCCAGGATCGACCAGGGCAGGGGAACCGTCGCTACGGTGATCATCGAGAAAGGCACGCTCCATCAGGGCGATTACTACGTCGCGGGCATATATCCTGGACGCGTGAGGGCCATGTTTGATGACAAGGGCAAGAAGATCAAGGAAGCGGGACCTTCCGATCCTGTCGAGATCATCGGACTGTCGGACATCCCATCGGCAGGCGATCCGTTCCAGGTGACTGAGGACGAGAAACAGGCAAGGATGATCGGAGCCAAGAGGCAGGAGCTTGAGAGGATCTCCGAGGCTGGCAGCAAGAAGAGAAGGACGATAGATGATATCGGAAGCGGCATCAAGGACTTCAACGTCATCATCAAGGGTGACGTGCAGGGCTCTGTTGAAGCTCTTCAGGGTGTTCTTGAGAAGCTCTCGACCGATGAGATCAACGTCAACGTCATCAGGGCCGCAGCCGGCGCGATCATCGAGTCCGATGTCACGCTCGCGTCCGCGTCCGAAGCTGTCATCATCGGCTTCAACGTCCGCCCGACGCCTCGCGCGCAGGCTCTTGCAGAGCAGGAGAGGGTCGAGATCAGGAAGTACAATGTCATCTACGATGTCGTTGATGATATCAAGGCGGCGATGGAAGGGCTCCTTTCTCCGGAGATCAAGGAAGTCGATATCGGAAGGGTCGAGGTCAGGGACACGTTCAAGGTACCGAAGATCGGCATAATCGCAGGCTGCTACGTGCTTGAGGGAAAGATCAAGCGCAATAGCCTCGTGCGTGTCATCCGCGATTCCATCCAGATCAGCAAGGATCTTATCAAGATCGCCTCGCTCAAGAGATTCAAGGACGATGCAAAGGAAGTCGCTGAAGGCTATGAATGCGGAGTCGGTCTTGAGAACTGGCAGGATCTTCAGGTCGGTGATATCCTTGAGATAGTCGAGACAGAGGAAGTCAAGAGGAAGCTAGAGATCAATGAGTGAGTTTTCGCAGGATAGGCTTGAAAGAAGGATAATGGAGGCTGTATCGAACCTGATCATAACAGGGGCGATCAAGAATCCGCACCTTTCCCCGTTCACATCAGTGACGAAGGTGCAGCTGGCTCCGGATAACACCGAGGCCCGCATCTTCGTCTCATCGATGCCGGAGGAGAGGATAGATCCATCCGTGAAGGCGCTCAACAGCGCAGCGGGCTTCATACAGCATCGCCTTGCCCAGGTCCTGAAGACAAAGAACACCCCTCGCCTCACATTCCTGAGGGATGATTCCTACAGGGAAGCTGAGAGGATCAACCGACTGATAGATGAAGCCATCGGGACAAGAGATGGCGAGAGCTGAGCTGCTGCTTATGGACAAGAAGGAGGGAATCACCTCCTTCTCTTCTCTTTCCGTGATAAAGAAGGAGAACAAGGGCATGAAGGTCGGCCATGCCGGCACCCTTGATAAGTTCGCGTCAGGCCTGATGATAGTCCTTCTGGGGCAGGCCACTCGCCTCAACCCCGTGTTCTCCTCGATGGGCAAGTCGTATATCGCGGAGATAACCTTCGGAGCCGAGACCGACACCCTCGATCCTGAAGGGACTGTGATAAGGACCGCGGATCTTCCCGAAAGAACGCGGCTGGAGGAGGTTCTTCCCTCATTCATCGGGAAACAGAAGCAGGTGCCTCCTGCCTATTCAGCGATCCATGTGGACGGGAAAAGGGCATATAGGGAGGCAAGGAGCGGACGCGGCGTCGAGATGCCCGAGAGGGATATCACGATAGAGACGCTTGACCTCCTGTCCTTCGACGGCCAGAAAGCTGTCATAAGCACATCGGTCTCAAAGGGGACATACATAAGGGCGCTTGCCCGTGATATAGGGAAGAGGGCTGGATCAGCAGCATTCGTCTCCGCTCTCCGCCGCACCTCTATCGGGCCATTCACGCTTTCCGACATAGGGCTTGGGACGAAGGAGCTGCTTGATAAGACAGGCCTCTTTTCCGATATAGTCCTTGATGAACGCCACAGCAAGGAGATAGAGAATGGCTGGCTCGACAGGAGATGGATACTCTCCGATTCCGATCCATCGCGCCCGTTCGCATATCTCTATCTTGGCCCTCTCTTCGCGTTCGCTGAGCGCAGGGAAGGGCGGATAAGCATAATGGGGCGCTTCTGATGGAAACGTATGAATTCCGCTCCCTCGATGTATCAGGACGGCTGAGGAACGTGCCGACAGTCGTCGCCATAGGCGTATTCGACGGCGTGCACAATGGCCACCAGAGGATATTCGAGACGCTTGTCAGCGAAGCCAGGAAGGAAGGGAACGCGGCCTCTCTTGCCATATCATTCCTGACCAATCCCAAGAGCTCTGCGATAGGCAGCCTCGACACGATAAGGCTCCGTGAGGAGTATATCGCGTCATTCGGTGTAGATTTTCTTGCACTGATTGACTTTTCCACTGATTTCAGTAAGATATCAGCCAGTGGTTTCGTGGATATGCTTCTGCATGCCATGGATCCCATAGCTGCAGTCGTCGGAGAGGATTTCCGCTTCGGCAACCCTAGCTTGCAGGCATCGGGGCGCGACATACCGCGTCTCTTTGCTGAGAAAGGGCATAGCTGCCGCCTCATTGAAGTAGGCTCTGTCACCGATGGGGATGGGAGGAAGATCTCATCAACATACCTTAGACAGCTTGTCATACAAGGGGAGCTGGGATGTTTTCCCGCGCTCTCCGGTCAATTCTACAGGGTTGATCTTGTGCCGTTACCTTACAGGTCGTGCTCTGCAGAACTGATTTACAGCCGGTCCTCGATTCATCAGCTCCTACCGCCACTAGGATCTTATGATACCCGGCTCCTTCTCTCTGACGGGAGGATGGTCGAAAGCACCGCGAGGATAGAAGAAGAGTCTCTTGTTCTTACCTTGCCTTCCGATCCCTCTGCCATCGGCAGCGCGGAGAGCCTGGACAAAGAGGGCCTGCGGATAGATTCACTATTTCTGGAGAAAAGGAAATGATCACGAAGGAACAGAAGAATGAGATCGTAGTGAAGTACGGTAACGACTCAAGGAACACTGGAGACGCAAAGGTTCAGGTTGCTCTCCTCACAGCACGCATCAACGACCTGCAGGGCCACTTCAAGGCCAACCCGAAGGATCACGCTTCAAGGCGTGGGCTTCTCAAGCTCGTCGGACAGCGCCGCCGTCTCCTTAAGTACATCCGCGGCAGGAACATCGATGAGTACAGGAAGCTCATCGCTGATCTCGGACTGAGGAAATAATCAATGCAAACGGGAAAGCCAGCTCTGCCTGGCTTTCCTTCGTAAGAACCAAGCAGAAGAACAAGAAAAGAATAAGAAGGAACAAGAATGGCAGAAGTCAAGTCAGTTTCGGTCAAGATCGGTGACATCGATCTGGTATTCGAGACCGGAAAGATCGCAAAGCAGGCCAATGGCGCGGTCTATGCGCATTATGCAGGCAGCGCGGTCATCGCCACCGTTTGCTGCGGTGACGCCCCATCAGAACCGATCGATTATGTACCTGTATCGGTTGAATACAACGAGAAGTACTATGCAGCAGGAAAGATCCCTGGAGGCTTCCTGAAGAGGGAATCAAGGCCAAAGGACAAGGAGATACTCGTCTCCCGCCTTATCGACCGCCCTATGAGGCCTCTCTTCGACAAGGCATTCGGACGTGAGATCCAGATCGTGCCGACGGTAGTCTCCTCAGACATGTCCCACACGCCGGATATCGTGGCGATCAACGCGGCTTCCTGCGCGGTGACCATCTCCGATATCCCGTTCTACGGACCTATCGCTGCAGTCAGGGTCGCGAAGATCGGCAATGAATTCGTAATCAATCCTACATTCCAGCAGATGCCTTCAGCTTCCCTGGATATCGTCGTGGCCGGCACGCATGACGGGATCACGATGGTCGAGGGAGGAGCCAAGGAGGTTTCCGAGGATGACATGCTCGGGGCCATCGCGGCGGCGCAGCCTGTAATCACAAGGATCTGCGAGGCTCAGGATGAGCTCAGGAAGCTCTGCGGAAAGGAGAAGCTCCCTCTCATGGAGATCGAGGATGCTGATCTCAGCTGGCTTGATCCCGTGAAGGAATACGCATATCCGCTCGAGAAGGAGGCTTCCTTCGTGAAGGGCAAGATGAACAGGTATGCGGCTCTCGAGAAGGTCCACGCTGACGTCAAGGAGAAGTTCGCGGACCTCATCGCAGAGAATCCGAAGAGGCCTGGCGAGATCGACAAGATGTTCGAGGATATGGAATACGAGATCCTCCGCTCATCGATCCTCAACGATGGCGTGAGGACAGACGGAAGGAAGGTCACTGAGATCCGTCCTATCACATGCGAGGTGGGAGTCCTTCCATGCACTCATGGCTCCGCGCTCTTCACCCGCGGTGAGACCCAGTCCCTCGCTGTCACGACTCTCGGAACAGTCCAGGACGAGCAGCTCTTCGACACGATCGACGGAGAGAAGACATACTCCAACTTCATGCTCCACTACAACTTCCCGCCGTATTCGGTAGGTGAGGTAGGACGCCTCACGACCGGACGCAGGGAGATCGGGCATGGACACCTTGCGCAGCGCGCCCTTGAGGCCGTCATCCCCAAGAAGGACAAGTTCCCGTACACGATCCGTGTCGTGTCCGAGATCATGGAGTCCAATGGCTCCTCCTCGATGGCCTCTGTCTGCGGCGGATGCCTCTCACTCATGGATGCCGGCGTTCCTATCTCCAAGCCGGTTGCCGGAATCGCGATGGGACTCATCACCGAGGGCGCTGACTACTCACGCTACGTTATCCTCTCGGATATCCTCGGCGAGGAGGACCACCTCGGAGACATGGACTTCAAGGTAGCCGGTACGAAGGACGGCATCACCGCGTTCCAGATGGATATCAAGATCGCGGGCGTCACTCCTGAGATCATGCAGAAGGCTCTCCAGCAGGCTAAGGACGGAAGGATGCATATCCTTGGCATCATGGCCCAGACCCTTCCAGCTCCTCGCGCGGAGATCAACGAGCTTGCTCCTAAGATCCTCACGATCACAGTGCCTGAGGATAAGATCGGCGCTGTCATCGGTACAGGCGGAAAGACGATCAAGGCGATCGCCGCGCAGTCAGGCGCTGAGATCAACATTGATGATGACGGCACAGTCATGATCTATGGCAGGAACAACGCCTCCGCGCAGCAGGCCAAGAACCTCGTGCTCTCCATCATCGAGGAGCCAGAGGTCGGCAAGATCTACCATGGAACCGTAAAGCGCATCGTCGATTTCGGCGCGTTCATAGAGATCCTCCCGGGAAAGGAAGGGCTCTGCCACATCTCCAAGCTCTCTAAGACAAGGGTGAAGAATGTCTCAGACGTCCTCTCTGTCGGGCAGCAGGTCGATGTGAAGCTCATCGAGATCGACAGGATGGGAAGGCTCAACCTCTCATACATCGATGCGCAGCCTGAAGAGAAGGCTTGAGATAATGGAAATCGCCGTGAAGATGAGGGAGGGGGCGAAGCTCCCTTCCTATCAGAGCGAAGGGGCTGCAGGAGCTGATGTTTCTGCAGCTCTTGACTCTCCTGTCGCTATAAGGCCGGGAGAATGGATGATGATACCTACAGGTCTCTTCCTTGAGATACCGGCAGGCTTCGAGATCCAGGTGCGTCCCCGCTCAGGACTGGCGGCAAGGCACGGCGTTACTGTCCTCAATTCCCCTGGCACGATTGATTCGGACTACAGGGGAGAGGTCCAGGTCATCCTCATCAACCATGGCAAGGATGACTTCATAGTCCATCCCGGTGACCGCATCGCTCAGCTTGTCGCGGCATCTGTCGTGAAGGCTGATTTCATAGAAGCTGATGAGCTGGCCGGGACTGAGCGCGGTGAGGGCGGATTCGGTTCTACAGGGGTCTGAGCGTTGAAGGATAGATCCTCCTATCGGATACTATATCGCTATATCCTCGTGCAATTCGCCCAGAACTTCGCTGTGGCGTTTGCTTTCTTCTTCTGCATCTTCTTCATAAACTCGATACTTCTTCTGGTGCAGAGGATACTACTGCGCAACATCGACATGATGACCATGCTCTCCATGGTCTCGCTCTCGATGCCGCAGTTCCTGATCTATACCTTCCCGTTCGCATCCCTGGCAGCCTCTTCGATGATACTTGGAGACCTCGGATCATCGAACGAGCTTCTTGCCATACGCAGCTCGGGGATATCGCTATCGCATGTATATCGCCCGCTTATAGCTGTCTCGATATTCCTCTCTTTCGTGACATTCCTCTTTGCCGATATCGTGCATCCCTGGGCATCCAGCCAGTACTCGGTGAGGCTTGCCCAGCTCATGCAGGACATGCCTACGTTCGAGATAGAGCCGAACTCGGTGAATACCGTCGGCAACATCGTACTGCAGAACGGGCAGAGCGAGGGGAATGAGATACATGACATAGTGCTTCTCTCCACGGAGGAGAACGGTGAGAGCCGCACCGTGATATCCGAAAGAGGGGTGCTTGAGCTCATCGACAGCGATAACTACGTATACTCGCTCTCCCTTGATAACCCAACGATACTCCTGAGCGAGAGCGATGATATATCTTCATACGGACTCTCATCTGCGGAGAAGGCCACCTTCTTCCTCGATTTCTCGGAGCAGATACCGTCCCTTACCTCAACATCCCCTGTCAACCTGTCCTCACGTGACCTGATAACCGGCATCCGCGAGAGGGCGCCGAGGGAAAGGGAAGGGCAGATGAGCTGGCACGAGGGCAGGGAAGAGGCTAAGCTAATGCTCTCCGACGCCATCCTCTCCGCCTTTGCCGGGGATATAGACAGGGCCACTCTCTCAGATAGGATAACGAGCGCGATGGAGGATGTGGGAACATACGGGGAATACCCTCCGCTCAACACATACTCGCAGTACTACAAGGCGGAGCTTGCGAAGAAGTTCGTGCTCTCTGGGGCATGCTTCTGCCTCACGCTCATAACGCTCCCGCTCTCCATGGTAAGGGTAAAGCACGGCAAGCTCACAGGCTTCGCGATATCGCTCCTGATAGCCGTGGCGTACTGGTACATGATATTCGGCGTGCAGCTGAGGATATTCTCGATCCATACAGCCCCATACCTGCTGATGTCATTGCCTGATCTCGCGATCCTCGCGGCGGCGCTGCTGATGATGCTGCGCTTCAGGAGGGCAAGATGAGGATACTCACCCGCTATACGATCTCATCGATCCTCAAGGTAGCGATCGTCACAATACTCCTGTTCGCGCTCATCCTCGCAGCCGTCGAGCTCTTCTCAAAGATGGATCAGATCATGAATGGCAGCATACCGGTGGCAAGGATCGCGGAGTACATCCTGCTCTCGCTTCCGCAGTACCTGCTGATGGTCGCGTCCATCGCGTTCCTGTTCTCCGTGACGTACTTCCTGTCAACGCTCGCCGCGAACAACGAGCTTATCCCGATACTCAACTCGGGAGTGAGCCCATGGCGCCTCAAGACGCCTATAATAGTCCTCGCGATCATACTGACAGCCCTTGGCTCGGTTTATCAGGAAAGGGCCGTCATCAACATAAACGCAGCGCGCGATGAGCTTGAGACGGAGCTCTTCGGATCATCCTCAACGCGTGACACGCGCAACATCGTGCTTTCCGATAGCGATGGATTCCTGATATACACCCGGAGGTTCTCCGAGGCAACGGAATCCATATACGACCCTGTGCTTATACAGTTCTCGGGAGACTCCATCGTCAGGCGCGTGGAGGCGGAGAGGGCAAGGCACACTGATGAGAGCGGCTGGGTATTCGAGAACGCCCGGGTATATACCGTGGACGGAAACATCGTCAGGTCAGGATACGAGGAAAGCTTCTCCGATCCTCTCTTTGATATAGAGCCGCGCCTCTTCCGCAGCCAGAACACATCGATAGAGACGATGGACGGGGAGACAGCGAGGGATTACCTGGCGTCGCTCTACAGCAATGACAGGATCACATGGCATGAGAAGGCAACTGACTATTACAGGAGGATATCCAGCCCGCTCGCGATATTCGTGCTGATGTTCATCTCCGCAAGCATGAACTTCAGCTTCCGAAAGAACGTGCTGCTGTTCTCCGTCATACAGTCGCTCTCGATCGCCGTCATATACTATGTTGCCGATATGGTATTCTCGATCATGGGCCATCAGGGGGCTGTAGAGCCGATCATGACGGTCATAATGCCGATAGCATTCACGATACTCCTGTCGATGGTGCTGGCATTCTTAGGAAGGAAGATATGAGCATAATCAGGATAAAGAAGAAGGACAAGGACACGAAAGCCCGTCTCGGCATCCTCTCCCTGCCTCACGGGGAGGTGGAGACGCCGGCATTCATGCCTGTGGGAACGAACGGCACCGTAAAGGGCATCTATCATGACACGATCAGGAAGATAGGATACCGCCTCATCCTTGCCAACACATACCACCTGTACCTGAGGCCAGGGACAGAGGTCCTTGAGGACTTCGGAGGCCTCCATGGCTTCTCAGCTTGGGACGGGAACATCCTCACCGATTCTGGAGGCTTCCAGGTATTCTCACTATCAGGGCTGAGGAAGGTCAGGGAGAGCGGCGTTACGTTCCAGAGCCATATAGATGGCTCGAAGCATATATTCACTCCCGAGAAGGTCGTGGATATCCAATCGATCATAGGCTCGGATATCGCGATGGTGCTTGATGTCTGCACGCCGCCCGGGATCGAGCACAGGAACGCGGAGGAAGCATGGCGCGTGACGAAGCTGTGGGCTGAGCGCTCCATAGAGGAGAGGAACAGGCTGGGTGAGAAGTTTAGGGGCAATCTCTTCGGCATAGTCCAGGGCAACTTCTACAAGGATCTGAGGAAGGAATCGGCGCTCACGATCAGCGACATGGACTTCCCTGGCGTCGCTATAGGAGGGCTGTCGGTAGGAGAGGAGAAGAATGTCTTCGAGGACATGCTCGCCCATACCGCAGAGTACGTGACCGAGGAGAAACCCAGATATGTCATGGGCATTGGATCCCCGGACTACATCCTCGCAGCTGTCGAGAACGGCATCGATCTCTTCGACTGCGTCCTTGCAACCCGCATGGCGCGCAACGGCGGCCTCTTCACAGATGATGGAGTGATAGCGCTCAAGAAGGCCCAGTACAGATTCGACCATGGACCGGTGCAGGAAGGATGCGGATGCACGCTCTGCCGTGAGTATTCAAGGGCGTATATGCACCATCTGATAAAGTGCAATGAGATGCTTGGCGGCATGCTCGCGACCGAGCACAACCTGCAGTACCTGTACGATCTCATGATCCGCATCCGCAAGGCGATCGCCGAGGACAGGTTCGCCGAGTTCAAGAGGGACTACCTGAGGAGGTTCTATGCTTCTAAGGCCTGACATCCTCAGGATACTTGAAGAAAAGGAAATCAAATACAGGGAATTCACGCACGAGGCTGTCTTCACTATAGGTGAGGCGGAATCCCTATCGATCCCAGGCTTCGATATGTCCCGCGTGCCGAAGAATCTCTTTCTCCGCGATGACAAGAAGCGGGAATACTACCTTCTCTCGATCGCGCCTGATGAGAAGGCTGATCTTAAGGAGCTGAGGAAGAGAATAGGCTCCAGGCCCCTCTCCTTCGCAAGCGAGGATGACCTGGGAAATCTGCTGCAGCTTGAAAAAGGATCGGTGACGCCTTTCGGTCTCCTTGCTGATAGCGAAAGGAAGGTCACCGCTATCTTCTCATCATATTTCCAGGATGGAGAGATAGGCATACATCCGATGGTAAATACAAGCACTGTGTTCCTTGCCTTTACAGACCTTCTGTCATTGATACAAGAACATGGCAACAAGATCGTCATAATCTAATCTTTGCGTTTTTATGTGCATATGCACACTTTTACTCAAAATATGATAGAATAGAAACGGAGGCAATATGTACATAGAGCGCAAAGAATATCTTGATAAATTCCTCAGCCATAGATGGAACGGACAGATCAAAGTGATCACTGGCATAAGAAGATGTGGAAAATCCTTCCTTGTATTCACTATATTCAGGGACTATCTTCTCTCAGAAGGGGTAAAGAGCAAGAACATCATCGCTATTGCGCTCGATGATTTAGAGAACAGGGAACTTACGGATCCAGAAAAACTCTATGGATTCATAAAAAGCAGGATAGCCAGCAAAACAGAAGAGTACTATGTGCTTATCGATGAAGTGCAATACGCGATATCAGAGAAGGAACTCAAGGACAAGGATAATCCTCCGCTTCTCTATAGCGTACTCAACGGTATTCTCAGGCTTGGCAATGTGGATATCTATGTCACAGGAAGCAACTCGAAACTCCTCGCGAAGGATGTCATGACTGAATTCAGAGGCAGAGGAGACGAAATAAAGATATTCCCCCTCTCTTTCAAGGAATTTCTTTCAGCTTCCGACAAGGATAAGGATGCAGCCTTTACAGACTACATGCTTTATGGCGGTCTTCCTCAGGTCTTGCTATATGATTCATTCGAAGATAAAGCCCAATACCTCTCTGGCCTATTCAGAAGCACATACCTAAAAGACATAATCGAAAGGAATAAGATTGAGAGGGAGGATGTACTGGATGAACTGACAGACGTCCTATGCTCCGCAACAGGCTCTCTGACAAACCTAAGCAACCTTGCTAATGCAATCAATAGCCGCAAGCACGCCAAAGCGGAAAACATAGTCTCAGAGAATACGGTCAAAGCCTATACGGAGTACATGCAGGAGGCATTTCTGTTTTCACGTGCAAGACGGTATGACATACGAGGCAAAGCTTACTTCGAATCGCAAAGCAAGTACTATGCCATCGATACAGGGCTTAGGAATGCACGTCTTGGATTCAGGCAGATTGAAGAGACACACCTCATGGAGAATGTCATATACAACTATCTCATACAGCAAGGATTCCTTGTCGATGTCGGTATGGTTGAGAAGTATCAGAAAGATAAGGACGGAAAGAGAAGAAGAGAGCAATATGAGATAGATTTTGTCGTGAACAAGGGGATGTATCAGTACTACATACAGTCAGCATTTACCCTGGACTCCAAGGAAAAGGCACAAAGGGAGCTTTATCCTTTCAGCATCGTTGGGAATTCATTCAAGAAGCTAGTCGTGACAAGATCTGAACTTATCCCTCATTACGATGAGAACGGCATAATACATGTAGGGATCGTGGATTTCCTTTTAGGCGATTACCTTGCTGATAGGCTCTGACTTTTCCTAGCCATCGTCACATTTACCATGCAGAAATACGGATATTGTCTTATGACATTGGCCGCTATATATGTCAGACTGCTATATCCATATCAAAAAGATCAGCAGGCTTTCGCCTGCTGCATTGATAATCAGAACTGGACTGGCTCGATCTTCATGACCGTAAGGTCATAGGCCCTGCCGTTTATCTCGAACTTTACGTCCTCTCCCTCCTTGTGGTTCACGAGCTTCTGCCCGAGTGGAGCGTTGAAGTCGATGATGCCGTTCTCCGGGTCAGATTCCCACCTGCCCATGAAGGTGTAGACGATATCCTTGCCTTCCGCGTTGTCATGGAGCGTGACCTTCGTGCCGAAGCCGATCATGCCGGGCAGCACATCGTCCATCGTCATGATGCGGACGGTCGTGAGGTCGTTGTTGAGCTCTCCGATCCTTCTCTCGAGCTCCCTCTTATGCTCCTTGGCATACTGGTACTCGCTGTTCTCCCTCAGGTCGCCAAGCTCGCGCGCGAAGTTGATCTCCTTGAGGATTTCAGGCATCTGCACCGTGTTGATATCCTTGAGCTCCTCCTTCTTCCTGTCATAGCTCTCCTGTGTGCAGAGGAAACCGGAAGCGACCTTGATCTCATGAGGCTTCGGCTCAGGCCTCTTCTCATCGCTGAAGGAGATATCAGCAAAGCGCTCCTTTATGCGGTTCCTGTACCCAGCCTTCTCATCGTTCTCGAGACCCTCATTGAAGATGATGAGGGACATGAAGTCATCGATATCAGAGCGCGGTGCCCTGGAGATGAACGAATCGAGCTTCCCGCCTTCGACAAGGTCTTTCCTCAGCGCCTTGATATGCTTCCTGTTCTCTGGGTTATCCGGGGACTTCGTTATATGCGAGAGCTCCATCAGCTCTGCGCGAAGCACCTTGTTCTCATCGACATCGGCCTTCTGGAGGTCCTCACGTGAGAGATTCGCCTCGGTCGCGAAGAAGATGAATATGGGGATATTATCCCTGAATGACTCCACAGAGCGCTTTATCAGGGCATAGTAATCAGCGCCCTTGTTGAGCCTCCTGAGCTTATTCGGGATGTATGAGTTGATATAGCTCGGGAAGAGCTGTACAAGCGTATCGGCAGCCTTCTTCTTGTCATAGGATATCACCTGATCCACGAACTCCTTCTTGAGTGCCGGGCTGTCTATCGAGGAGAACACATCCTTCCTCTCATTCTCGAAGAGCGAGGAGTAAAGCATCTCGAACGAGATCTCGAACGACACAGGTACCTCCTTCTCCGATATGTAGTCAAGAAGAAGGACGGACGCGACACGCTCGGAAACAGGCTTCTTGTCATTCGCGAGGACGTCCTGGAAGTAGGAGACCATCTCCATGAACGCGTCTGAGGACTTCTCTATGCCTCCCGTGGACACGGAGTCGAGAATGACAGCGACCTTCTTATAGAACGAAGGCTCGTTGCGGAAGATATAGGAGACCTTCTCCTCCTGCGTGGAAGGATAAGCTGTCAGCTGGTAGACATCGGTCGACCCCGGGATGATGCGCACGTAGCTGTTCTCCCTGAGCTCTGCCTTGATCTTGTCCGAAAGGCCCTTCCAGTCGCTCTCCTCGAGGATGGACGGGACAACCTCGGCCTTCATGTCCTTCAGCGTGGCCTTATGGTCATTGGCGGAGTAGAGCAGGGTGCGGACAAGCCATTCGATCCCTCCCTCTCCGAGGATCTTCGCCTTGATCTTCTGCGCAGGCACTCCCTTCTTGATGACCTTGATGTTCTGCTTTGTAAGCGGAGTGAGCGTATTGTACGCGCTCTCAAGCGTCGTGTTCTGCGTATCGGAGGAGCTGTAGCGCACAGTCACCATGCCGCCCTTGACGTCAACGATCAATCCGATGCGCCTTGTAGCCTTCTGCAGCACATATGTCCCGGATGAGTACGCGATATCCTTCTCGAAGGCATCTATGGCCTTCGCGGCATCCTGGGCCTTGGCTATCCTGTGCTTCTTCATGCACTCATCAAGGCGTGATGATGAGGCATACTTGAGGCGGAGGGCTTCCTCTGCCTTCTTCCTTGTCTCATCGTCGGAGCTGTCGACAGCGAGTATGCGGCGCGATATCTCGATAATAGAATCAAGAGAGCTCCTGTATTCAGAGGACTTGGGATCGAACGCGGAGAGCGCGTTCGACAGATAGGAGAGCAGCATACGGTAAAGCTCAAGGCCGGTAGCGCTGTCACGCTCAGCCATGCTCTCCGTGAATGATGAATAGAAAGGATAGGCGGAGCGGCCATTCTCAAGCAGGCGGCCGAACACGTCCTTTATCCTATCAGCGTCATCGCTTTTCTGGAGCCTGAGAAGGGCCCTCTGATAGTAGTTCATGGCAGCCTTGCGGTCCCCGATCTCCTCGTAGTGGTCGGCAAGGGTTATGATGATGTCCTTATCGGAGGAGTCAGCCTTGACGAATCTCTCGTAATACTCCCACTTCTTATCCTCGTCCCCCTGATGCTCTGCAACATCCGCCAGAACGCGCAGCGCCTTGCTTGACTCGCTGTGGGAGAGTATGAGATCGCCAAGATACTTGACGACATCCCAGTTGCCTGCCTCATAGAAGGTAAGCAGCATGTTGTTGAGGCGGAGATTGTACTCATGGGGACGGAGGGATATGAGTATCCTTTCCGCGATATACACGAGGATGATGGAATCCTTGTTCTCCTCCTGGGCCTTCCTTGCCTCTTCCCTCAGCTCGATCTTGCTCTCCTCATCCTTGATGGATGCAAGCTCCTTATCTATGGCCTCGAACTTAGCTACGGAGTATGATGCGGCAGGGTTCTTCCCAAGGCTTCTCTCCTCAGCAAGCAGACTTTTGAAATCCATAATCAGATACACTCCTTAAGAATTGTCCCGTAGGACATAAAAAATAAAACCGGGCAGAATCTCACTGCTCGGACCGCTATTCTGAATATAGCATAGGTTTATTGATTTGGCAAACAATATCCACTAGGGAAAAGGCATCCGCTGTGCTATAATCGGGCCATGCGCGAAAGGAACCTGATCTTCTCCCCATCGCTTCTCGGCTCTGATTTCTCAGCTCCGCTGAAGGCGCTTGATGATATAGCGTCATCAGGGGCTGACTATGTCCACCTCGATGTAATGGATGGCTCATTCGTGCCTGAGATAACATTCGGGGCCAAGTTCATAAAGGATATAAGGCCGCATACGGACCTGGTGTTCGATGTGCACCTGATGATCGACCGTCCAGAAAGATGCATCCAGTCCTTCCTCGACGCCGGAGCCGGCATAATAACTGTGCACGCAGAGAGCACGCCGCACGCGTGGCGGGCCATGATGATGGCAAGGGAAGGAGGAGCTGAGGCGGGAATCGCCATAAACCCAGGCACTCCAGTGTCCGCAATAGAGCCTCTTCTGGACATCGCGGACTATGTCCTTGTCATGACGGTCAATCCAGGCTGGGGCGGGCAGCGCTTCATCCCGGAATGCCTCAAGAAGGTGGAGATTCTCAACGCCCTTCGGGAGAACTCCGGCTACAGCTATCTGATAGAGGTGGACGGGGGGTTATCGCTGCAGAACGTCAGGCTGGCTTATCAGAAAGGCGCCGATGTCATAGCATCCGGCTCATCATTCTTCAAGGAAGATGACAAGAGCCTCTTCATACAGCGCATGACGGAAGAGGCCCTCTCATGATAGCGGTCGTGCAGCGGGTGAAGCGCGCGAGATGCACGGTGGATGACAGTGAGACAGGCTCGATAGGCGAGGGGCTTGTCGTCTTCCTCGGCTGCGGGGAAGGGGATGACGAGGATGTTCTTGGCAAGATGGTGCAGAAGATCCTACGCCTGAGGATATTCGAGGACGGGAACGGCAAGATGAACCTCTCTGTCAGGGACATAGGAGGATCGGTGCTGATGATCAGCCAGTTCACGCTCCTTGCGGACTGCAGAAGCGGGAACCGCCCATCTTTCTCCCATGCCATGAAGGCGGATGAGGCCAAAGCGCTTTACGTGAAAGCCATAGAGATGGTAAGAAGCGAGGGAGTCGAGTGCGGGACGGGAGCCTTCGGCGAGCACATGGTGATAGAGCAGGAAAACGATGGGCCTGTGACGATTATCCTGGATTCTGAGAGGATTTTTCCCAGATCATTGGATTGATTGCGGGTTTTAGGCGTATATATATCAGGAGGAGTTTATGGCACGGATAGCCGATAACGATAACGCGAAAGGAAAGATGGAAGCGCTGGAAGCCGCAAGGCTCCAGATTGACAAGCAGTTCGGGAAGGGTTCACTGATGAAGCTCGGCGACAGCAAGGAGACGCTTGATGTCGAGGTCATCCCATCAGGATCCATCCTCCTGGATGAGGCGCTGGGGGTAGGAGGCTACCCGAAGGGAAGGATCATCGAGATCTATGGGCCGGAATCATCGGGAAAGACGACGCTTGCACTCCAGGCCATCGCCGAAAGCCAGAAGGCGGGAGGGATCGCGGCATTCATCGACGCGGAGCACGCGCTCGATCCTGTCTACGCGCGCAACCTCGGGGTCAACATCGATGAGCTGTGGATATCGCAGCCGGACAACGGCGAGCAGGCCTTGGAGATAACGGAGTCGCTCGTGAGGTCCGGAGCTGTCGACATCATAGTCGTGGACAGCGTCGCGGCGCTCACGCCGCAGGCGGAGATCGAAGGGGATATGGGAGACAGCCATGTCGGGCTCCAGGCGCGCCTGATGAGCCAGGCGCTCCGCAAGCTTACAGGCATACTCTCCAAGAGCAACACCACGATCATCTTCATCAACCAGATAAGGATGAAGATCGGTGTCATGTTCGGCAACCCCGAGACGACGACGGGAGGCAACGCCCTCAAGTTCTACGCTTCGGTCCGAATGGATGTGCGCCGCATCGAGTCGATCGGGAAGAACGCCGATGATATCCAGGGCAACCGCGTGCGCGTGAAGATCGTCAAGAACAAGGTCGCGCCCCCGTTCCGCAAGTGCGAGCTTGACCTTATGTTCGGCTCTGGCATATCGCGCGTGGGATCGCTTCTGGACGCGGCCCTGAAGTATGAGATGATCGAGAAGTCCGGCGCCTGGTACAGCTTCAACGGAGAGAAGATCGGGCAGGGCAGGGACAAGACCATCGAATACCTTGAGAGCAACAAGGAGTTCACCGATGAGCTTGAGAGGAAGCTCAGGGAGACCATGTTCTCAAAGAAGGAAGGCGGAACCGACGCTGATGTTGAGCAATGAACCATCCTCAGCTATAATCGCCACATATGAGCGAAGCTGCGGATAGGCTCCTGGAGAGGAAGGAGAGATACGAGTTCCACACGCCTGTATTCGACGGGCCACTCGACCTCCTTCTCTTTCTCATACAGGAGAACAAGATAAACATATACAATCTGGATGTCTCGCTCATAACGGAGCAGTTCCTCGATTACATAGGGAAGCATGAGGCTGAGCTGGCAGAGATCGCGGAGTTCTATAAGATGGCCGCGGACCTGCTGTATATAAAGAGCCGCATGCTTCTTCCCGTGACCACGGAGATGGACGAGGAATACGAGGATCCGCGCCAGGAGCTCGTCGACAGGCTCATAGAGTACCAGATGTACAGGAGATACACGGATCTCCTGATAAACGGAGGCTCTGCCGACAGGCTCTACATAAGCCGCAACGAGAACTTCTTCAGCGTCCCGTACGATGACGCGGATATCTTCGGCGATGTCGACGCGTCCGACCTGCTGGAGGCCTTCCTTGAGATGATCAAGGAGACGGGGAATGCCGGAAAGATATTCAACGTATTCGAGGAAGTCTCCATAAATGAGAAGAAAAGCCTCATAGTCGAGCTCCTACAGGACAAGGAAGTCATAACGATCGAGGAAGTCATCGTCCACCCGGAGAGCAAGATGCATATAATCTGCTCGTTCTTCGCGATCCTCGAGATGACGAAGGACAGGCAGATCCTTATATCGCAGACGGTTGAGTATGGTACTATCTATATCCAGGAAAGGCCTCAGGACTGGGGGCCTGACAAGGAGGAGATAGACGATGAGGAGTTCGAGGAGCTGATAAAGCCTTCAAAGGGCCGCCCCACATCCTACTCGATCCTTACCAAGGAAGCTGAGGAAGCGATCCTGAAGGCGGAGCAGGAAGAGGAGGAGGCCGAGAAGGAGGAGAAGGTCGAGTTCATCGGGGAGGAAGAGGAGATAGACCTCATCGACGATGATGATGACGGCGACAAGGAGGATGATGATGCTCAGTGACGAGGCGAGGCTGCTGGAGGCGATACTATTCATCGAGAACCAGCCGACATCCCTTGATAGGCTATGCGAGCTTACAGGGCTGAAGCCTGACATGGCTGAGGATGCGCTTGCGGAGCTCGGGGACGAGTACGAGAGAAGGGAAGGGGGTCTCCTTCTAACGCTGGACGATGATGAGCTCTATTCGTTCTCCCCGGCCGTGGACCTATACCCGAAGCTCAAGGCGAGCTATGGACGCAAGGTCGACAGGAGGCTCTCCCGCGCGGCCATGGAGATACTCGCGATCATCGCGTACGGCCAGCCGATAACGCGCGGCGAGATCGAGAAGATCAGGGGCGTGGGCTCTGACACGATCGTCAAGATGCTGCGCGACAGGGAATATATAATGGTGAAGGGCAGGAAGAACGCCCCAGGGCATCCATGGCTCTACCACACGACCAAGAAATTCCTCCATGAGTTCAATCTCAAGAGCATACAGGACCTGCCGAAGCTCTCGGAGATCGATAAGATGAGATTCGAGGATAAGATGTCAGACGAAGAGGACGAGGAGAAGGAAGAAGATGGCACAGAAGATCAAGGCTGATACGGATATCTACCCAATCAGGCTACAGGCATATATGGCTAAATGCGGAGTAGGCTCCAGAAGAGCCTGCGAGGAGCTTATCAGGCAAGGGCGCGTCATGGTCAACAACAAGATCATCCGCGAGATGGGCGTGAAGGTCGAGAAGGATGATGTCGTCCAGGTCGATACCGAGACGATAGAGCCGGCGGATGAACTTTACTACATCGCGCTCAATAAGCCGCGCGGCTACGTGTGCACGAACTACGATCCGAATGAGACGAAGTACGCCCGTGACCTTATAGACATCAGGGACAATAACCTGCTCTTCAATGTCGGAAGGCTCGATAAGGACTCCAATGGCCTGATCATCTTCACGAATGACGGCGATTTCGCGAACAAGATGATGCATCCCCGCTATGAGGTCGAGAAGGAGTATATAGTCAAGCTCGACAGGCCAGTCGCGATCGATGACCTGAACAGGGCGCTCAAGGGCATATATATCGATATCCCGAAGCCATACAGGATCAAGCGCTATGACCTCATGCCCCGCACGAAGGAATTCATACGCATAACGCTCATCGAAGGGAAGAACAGGGAGATCAGGAAGATATTCTCCTTCCTCGGCTATGACGTTAAGGCCCTGACGCGCATCAGGATCGGCTCCGTCGAGCTCGATGAGCTCCGCCCTGGCGAGTGGCGTGACCTGACACGCGAGGAGGTCAAGGGGCTTCTTACGGGAAGCGACGGCAAGGAAAGGCGTCCAAGGCGCCATACAATAAGGACGGCAGAAGATGGTAATCGCGATTGACGGACCCGCAGGATCAGGGAAAAGCACGGTAGCGAGGATGGTGGCCGACAAGCTCGGCTTCTATTTCCTGAACACAGGATCGTTCTATAGGGCATACACGCTCTCCGCGCTTGACAGGGGCATCGATCCCCTGGATAGGGAGAAGGTCCTCGAGAACGCGCAGAGCATCAGGCTCAGCGTCAAGGATGGGGCCGTATGCATAGATGGCAAGGATGAGGAGGCGAGGCTGCACACGCCGCTTGTCGACAGGTACGCGTCCCCGGTCTCCGCGGACCCACGCATCCGTGAGATGGTCAACGAGACGGTACGCTCGATCGCCAAGGGCCTGGATATCGTGACGGAGGGCAGGGACACCACAACAGTCGTCTTCCCCGATGCCGATTACCGCTTCTATTTCGACGCCAGCCCGGAGATCAGGGCGAGGCGCCGCATGGCCGATCAGGAAGGCAGCGATTACGAGGCAGTGCTCGCGGGGATCATAGAGCGCGACAGGATGGACAGGGAGAAGGCCGTAGGGGCCCTGAAAATCGCAGATGGAGCCTTCGTAATCGACACATCTCTATTGACGCTAAACCAAGTTTGTGAGAAAGTGTTAAATGCTTTGCAGAGTCCCTCTGCGTAAGTATATCAGTTGGTAGGAGTAAAGAAGTGGAAAATGAAAATCAGATGACTGAGAAGCAGTCCTATCTGCAGCAGCATCTTATGTCAATTCCCGAATTGGAAGTCGGTCAGATCGTAACCGGTACTGTTGTACAGACAAATGACGAATCAGTTTTGGTTGATATCGGCTATAAGAGCGAAGGAAAGATCCCTGTAGACGAATTCATGGAACTGCCTAAGCTCGGAGACAAGGTAGCCGTTACTATAGTCAAGCTCGACGACGGACGCGGCCAGGTTGTCGTTTCCAAGAAGAGAGCTGAAGCGAAGGAGAGGACAGAGATTCTCAAGAAGGCAGCGGAGGACAGGTCTCCTGTGCTTGGCAAGTTCGTCAAGGTCATCAAGGGCGGCTATGAGGTCGATCTCGGAGCTGACTACAAGGGATTCTGCCCGCTCTCGAAGGCAGATGTCGTCCGTGTAGAGGATCCTGAGAGCCTTATCGGCAAGACGGACTACTTCATCATCGACAAGTTCCACGCGGGAACCAAGCTCAAGAGCGTGGTTTCAAGGCGCGAGTATCTTGAGAAGAAGATCAAGGAGAACAAGGACGCGTTCTTCCAGACCGTCCAGATCGGAGACGTCGTGCAGGGTGAGGTCAAGTCCTTCACATCATTCGGCGCGTTCATCGATCTCGGCGGATTCGATGGCCTTCTCCACATCAACGATATGTCCTGGGGACATGTCACAAGGCCTAAGGATTTCGTGAAGAAGGGACAGATCGTCCAGCTCCGCCTGATCAACATCGATCCAGAGACACAGAAGATCAACCTTTCCCTCAAGCACATGACCCCGGATCCGTGGACCACGTTCGAGGAGAGGTATCAGGTAGGCGATGTCATCACACGCCCTGTCACGAAGATCACGTCGTTCGGCGTCTTCATCGAGCTTGAGCCTGGAATCGAGGGCCTTGCCCATATCTCCGAGCTCTCATGGACGAAGAGAATCACCAACCCGAAGGAAGTCGTGAACATCGGCGATGTCGTTGAGGCGAAGATCCTTGGATACGACCTCGACAAGAAGAGGGTTTCCCTTGGGCTCAAGCAGCTTCAGGAGAATCCTTGGGACACCATCACCGAGCGCTATCCAGAGGGCAAGGTAGTCAAGGGACCTGTCGTGAAGGTCACCAACAGCGGCGCTTTCGTCAACCTTGAGGATGGAATCGATGGATTCCTCCATATCGACGATGTCTCCTGGACAAAGAAGATCAAGAACATGGACCAGTTCTGCAAGGAAGGGGATGTGATCGAGGTCGCTATCTCACGCGTCGAGCCGGATAACAGAAGGATCAGGCTTTCCGTGAAGCAGCTCGAGGGCAACCCATGGCAGACGCTCAAGAAGGATTATCCTAAGTACTCGACTATCACGGGGACAATCTCTTCCGTCGCTGATTTCGGCGTGTTCGTGAAGGTCCTTGGCGATATCGAGGGACTTATCTCCAAGTACAACCTCGTCGGACCGGATGAGGAGTATAAGGATGAGGTCCTTGAGAGCTATAAGGAGAAGATCGGCGAGCCTATCACCGCTATGGTCGTGGACATCAATCCTCAGGCGCAGAAGCTCAGCCTCTCCATCAAGGAGATGATCAAGCGCTCCCAGGAGTCCGAGATGGCTAAGTACATGGCAGACACGAAGGAGGATGATGATACATACAACCCCTTCGCTGACATGCTCAAGGCTAAGGACGAAGAGTAAGGTGCAGCTGCGGGTCGAATGGCCCGCAGTACTTCAAAGGGGCGTTTATGAAAGATAAAGACAAGAACCTTACAGGATCGGAGAAGGTAGCCAACAAGCTCAATGATTTCCTTGTCAGGAACAGGAAGCTTGTCATTGGCATCTCAATCGCCATCGTTGTCGTGATCATCGCGATCTGCGTGGCAGTTGTCATAATGCAGAACAACGTGGAGAAGAAGTTCAATGCCCTCTCTGATCTCGAAGGCCAGTACAGCGCTTTCTATTCCCTCGATGCTGAAAGCGAGGAATACAAGGCAAGCTATGATGAGTTCCAGGCTGCATCCGCAGCGCTTATCGCATCCGCAGGCCTTGACAGCTATCCTGGCGCGAAGGCGCAGCTCCTTGCAGCTGACCTAGCATACAACAGGGAAGAGTACCAGGCTGCGGCCGATGGCTATGCTTCTGTGGCGGCTGCCCAGGCCGATACATACCTTGGACAGCTTGCCCTGATGAACGAGGCTGCCTCCTATGAGAACCTCGGCGATCAGGACCGCGCACTCGAGCTCTACAACCAGGTATTCGATACCTATGGCCAGGGCTCCCCATATGCTCCTAAGGCGCTCTTCAACGCAGCGCGCCTTTATGAAGCAACAGGGAATGCGGAGCTCGCGAAGGCTACTTTCGAGCAGCTTACTGGACTTTACCTTGTTCCGGAGAATGGCGGACAGCCTAGCGAATACGCGAGGATGGCCGAGGCATATCTTGTGACAATGGAGTAATCCTTACTGGATCTATTTATAGGAGCGGCTTAGGGTGATAAGAAGGAGAATCCTTTCATTATTGCTTCTTGCCGCTCTTTTCCTTATCCCATCATGCGGGATACCTAATTACTTCGACTACGAGAGGAATGTCGACTTCAAGGCAAACAATATCTCAGTTGCTGACAACCATGCCGCGATATTCCTCGAGCCTGGCATCATAGCCCGTGTCGAGAATGGCGATCTCAGGCCGATACCGTTCACGCCAAAGATTTACCTGCTATATTCAATCTCTGGAACAGATAGCTCGAACACTTCGCTTATAAGTGCGTTCAACTCAGCATACCGATCCTCGATAAGCAACTATCCAAGCGACTACGAGAACTTCATCAAGAGAAGCGTTGCGCCTGTATCAGGGGCCGACTCGATCTACTTCACGCTCTTCCCGTTCCATGATGAGGATGGTGACCAGGTCAACCTCGCCGCGGATATATACCAGTTCGACTCATCAGGGAACTACAATATAAGGGTGACGCAGCGCGCTGTGCCCGAAGGGTTCGTGATATCACTTGAATACGGAGACGGGAACCAGATGGATCTCTATAGATTCAACGATGATCCATTTGAGTATGGCATTACGAACTATGACAATGATTCCGATGATGAGTTCTCCCAGGATCCTAATGACGGCAATGTCCAGAACATTGTCACGCCAAGGATAAGGGTATATCTCGCTTCAACGGCAGGCTTCAGATCGTACACCAACTTCATGTACGCTGAGATGATCGAGATAGCCAGCTTCAATATCTGAATCATTGCTTGCTCTGTTCTTCCGGATTATCATCAGGCTATGGACTGCAGGATAATCACCAAGGATAGATTCTACATCATCGGCCTCAGAAGCCGCGTACAGCTTAGATTCACAGGGGAGAACGAGGAGATCCTTGAGCTTGAGAAAAGGATGACACCTGAAATCAAAGAGGCTCTTCTCAAGCTGAACGATACCGAGCCCAAAGGACTGATAAGCGTCTCAGCATCATTTGAGGACAGGACCCGTGAAGGCAGCTTCCTCGATCAATACATAGGAGTTGCCTCTTCATGCTCCGATCATGGGAACTTCCCAATCCTTACTGTCGATCCATCTGACTGGGCGGTCTTCAGAGCTACAGGAAGCTATCCAGAAGCGCTTCAGAGCACCTGGGCGAGAATCTATTCGGAATGGCTCGGGAAATCGTCCTACGAGCTCACAGGAGGCCCTGAGATGCTCTCTAATGAGGACACGGATAGAAACAAGCCTGATTTCACAAGCTATATCTGGATTCCAGTGAGGAAAATCCGATAGGGTAGGGGAATCCATATCATTACTATCCCAAGGAACAGAATCTGATGGAATTATGGATTATATCAGCGCGCAAATAGCAAAATGGCCCTTTAGAGCGCAATAGAAAGCCGTAGAGCGATCAAAACCTCTTGATCGACAAGAATCTCATCTACTGATAATCAAAGCTTTTACAGCCGTTTTATGCTATACATGACTAATTCCTGTTATATTCACACAATTACTATCAATAGATACAGAATCCGATAGAAACACTGGATAGTAAAATGGAAAATTTCTGAATTTTAATAATATTATTATGTTTATAATGATTTATCATTTCATTTTTATTGTAATAATTATTTTGAATGATATTCTTTTATATTTATTAATTTGAATCTTTAACCGTATTTTCAATCCTATATTACTTATTGCTCTATTTATAAGGAATTATGAGGTCGTATAACGGTCAGATTCAAAGCAATTTTTAATGGATATAATGTATATTCTGTCAATTAGTATATAAATAACAACATACTGTTGGATTATTAGGAAGTTTGGAAATTAATGCATTAAAATTAAAAATAATCTTAATTTGTATGTTATAAAGTTAATTCTATTACTTTTAAACATTTTATTTGATTCATAATTCGAATATATAGAATATGATTAATCATATTATTAGTTTTTATTTGGTCCATCCTACTCTCATGTTTTGTATTCTGTATCTTCGAACGAAAACGCGAAATAAGCCGATATTTGCCTTTTAGGAAGCTGCTGATCGCTCTATCCAGTGAATTCTGATTCTATGCATAAAAACTTTGAGAATGGCCTGGATATATGGAATGCCTCTACCATTGATGATATATTCAGAGCATGTACAGCAATTACTTCAATCATGCTCCTAACTTCACGGAAAGCATTGACAGGCTTTATACGATCATTTCCATACTCCGTGCCCCGGGTGGATGCCCATGGGACAGGATACAGACAAACAAGAGCGCAACGATCTCACTTATCGATGAAAGCTATGAATACCTTGATGGCGTCATAAATAAGGATATACAGGCGGAGCGCGAGGAAATCGGAGATGTGATGATAAACGTCTTCATGAATCTCTGCATCCACGAGGAAAGCAAGGATTTCAAGCCGGAGGAAGCTGTGAATGAGGTCTGTGACAAGCTCATACGCCGTCATCCGCATGTTTTCGGCAATGAGCACGCGGAGAATGCCTCGGAGGTCCTGTCGCTCTGGAACAGCGTAAAGGAGAATGTCGAGGGACATAAAGACAAGGCTGAGTCATTTTTCTCTCATATTCCCTCTTCCCTCCCTCCTCTTGAGGAAAGCTATGAGATACAGAAGAAGCTTAAGAAGGTCGGCTTTGACTGGCCTGATGTTTCCGGCGTCCTTGTAAAGGTCGAGGAGGAGCTTGAGGAGGTGAATCAGGCGATTGCCGAGGGCGATGATGACCACATCGAGATGGAGCTTGGCGATCTTCTCTTCTCAGTAGTCAACCTCTGCCGCTTTATGAAGATCAGGCCGAATGTCGCGCTCCATAGGTGCAATGAGAAGGTCAAGGCACGCTTCCAGCTCCTCTTTGACATGGCAACAAAGAGAGGGATCCCTATCGACAAGGAACACGTCGATGAGATGAATGAGCTCTGGGAAGAGGCCAAGAAGGAAGAGAAATGATGGCTGGCAGCCATCAAGGCTGGCTATCCTTCCTTATCCATGATAGAGCATTTGAAAGCACGGCATCCCCTGCTCCGTCCTCCGCGACGGGATAATCAGGGGATATTCCTATGTTCTCGTAGATCTCGCCATTGCGGTATCTGGCATGCATGCTCTGCGTCTGGCATACCGCAGACCCTATATTGAACTGACCGGCATTGAAGACATAAGGATCGAAGAATTCGTAAATATTCCCATCCGGGCTGCTGTTGGCTGTCCCTAAGCCTCCTGCTGTCGCCTCCCCGAAGGATGCGGTGCAGAATCCATAGTAATCGCCCAAGGCCTTGAAGAACATCGCAAAGATCTCTCCATTGGAGATTGTCGCCTTGTTGGCCAGAACCGCTATAGGCATATCGAAATTGCGCTTGGTGTTCTCGTCATGCTGAACGATATACTTCACCCAAGGACCATAGTCAGTGCGGTTCATGCCATCCTTGCTGCGGTAATCGCAGATATGCACGTCCTCGGCTATGAGGCAGTTCCATAGAAGAGGGATATCCGAGTTATATCCCCCGGTATTTCCCCGGAGATCCACGACAAGGCCTTTTATCTCAGCTCCCTCTCCAGCGAGATAGTCTTGTATAAACCCTCGCCATATACTGATGAAATCCTCGATCCCCTTCCGGACCTCCTCTCCGGAGATCCCTGATCGGAATAAGGCCATGTTGAAATCTGAAAGGCCTATATAAAGGATCTCATCCTCGGTCTTTCCAAGGACATAGTATGCGTTGGCTTCAGGCAAGGCGAAGACATGGCACAAGGAAAGATAGGATGACGGGGATACCTCGCCAGAGAAGAAAGGAGCTGCTGTATCAATTGAGACGCCGAAGGAATCGGAAAGGACAGTCCCTATCGTCTTCCTGAGGTCACTGATCTCCGGAAGGGATCCTGACCTGAATATGCTGAAGATATCCTCATCGCTGCGCCCTGATAAGCTCAGGAGATTCTGGTGATACTTTGAGAATGTGAGGACAGGGGCCTTGCCGCCGTCATTTATGCTGAGGCTATAGTGGCAATCGCTGAGATCACTGAGGATATCATAGAAGTATCTGAGAGCGGTATCGGTCTCCTCCTCGCTCTCCCCTATCAGGCCCTTGAGCGAGCTGAACTTCGGAAGATACTCAAAATAGACATCGTCCCATTCGCCTCCAGGTGAATCCAGATCCCAGAATACGTACTGGGTATTCATCTTGTCCCAGAAGCTAGTGAAAATATCGCCCCATGTCTCGATAAACGCTTCCTCTGTAGATATCTCCGCCTGAGGCCGGCACGAGGCTGCAAGGAGAACAAAGATGATCAGGATGGCGCTGGATATCTGTCTCATTTCCCACCTCCAACCGCGACCATGCATCCGACAGAGAACAGGAGCGTATCATTGTATCGATGAGCCGTATTCTCCTGCACAGGCTTCACAAGGCTTGTCAGGCTGCGCTCATAGCGGATGGCAAAGTCCAGCCGGATATCATCAAGGGGATTCCAGGAAACACCGGTCTCAGCGATCAGGCCCGCGGCGAAGAGGCTGTCATTGCTGCCGAATGGAATGATGTCTCCATGGCTGTCATAGATGAGTGAACCGCTATCATCGGTCGCAGCGCTTCTGTTGGTGCCGAAGCACTGGGACAGAAACCATACGCCAATGTAACCGCCGCCACCGAGGAACAGGCTCACATCGCCGAGTCTAAAGGAATAGCGAAGCACAAGCGGTAACTCAAGGAAATGGTCCATCTCCATATAATCGTTCACGACCTGGCCTGAGTTCTCATGATGATAAGTAAAGCTTTTCGCTATATACCGAAGACCTGTCGAGAGGGAAAGGCCGTTATCGAAACAATATTCAGCGATGAACGCGGCTTCAGCGCCATGCCCTGGCCTGTATTCGGTGCGCGGCCATATCGTGACGGTATCCATGAAGTTCAGGGCATAGCCAGCCTCGCCTCCTATGCGCCATGACGAAGCTGACACGGAAAAAATCACGATGCTGATAAGCAAGAGCACAGTAAACAGCCGCTTCATGGGAATATCGTAAAGGATACAGCTTCATTTGATAATGCCATAGAATGGCAAAAGGTACAGGAAAATACTTCCAAGCACCTCTTCCATATTGGCATGATATTAATTAATCAACACTTCGAACATATAGCTCCGCATCCTTTAAAGACTTTATGACGCTTTACAGAGTTATCAATATTTGATAATATTCAATCATGAGATATATAGTGAAATTGACAGCCAAAAGCCGGGAAGCAATCAGGAAATTATCTGATGCTGATAAAGAAGTGCTGGTCAATCTCATTGATGATCTCAGGGAAAAAGGGCCTATTCAGCCGAATTACAGAAATTTCAGTAAGCTCGGCAAAGGGAAATACCATTGCCATTTGAGCTATCATTGGGTAGCTTGCTGGGAATGTCAGAATGGAGAATATGTCATAGAGGTGTATTATGTTGGTAGTCGTGAATCAGCCCCATACTGATGGGTTCAGGATTGAAGGTCGTGTTCCAAAAGATATTCTTGACTATGTAGAAAGCAAATACAGCAAGGAGAATATCTCCATTATGAATGATGATGGAGACGAGCTTCTTGATCCTACTGAAATGGATTTCTATAAGGAAGTAAAGGCAAGGCAGACTCCGGGCGGCAATCTCCGCTTCTATAGGAAACTGCTGAAAATGACACAGCCTGAACTAGCAGAGAAGCTTGGAACAAGCAAGCAGGCAATATCGCTCATGGAGAACAATAAGCGTCCCATCAGCCGCAACACTGCACGAGAGCTTGGAAAGCTTTTCAATGTCTCCCCACATCGTTTTTTCGGGTTCTAAGTAACGGATAGGTAACACTATAGGTAACAAAACAAGGCATAAGGAAACCAGATTCCCTATGCCTCTTTGAATTATATATACAAAATCCAGGCCTCGGATAAGCCGGGTTCTGTTTAGGTAATCATCTATCTAGGCGCACGGTTGCCCGTACGCTCAAGCAGCCTACCCGCAGCCATGGCCGGACCAGCCGACTGCATACTTGGCCTTGCTCCTGGTGAGGTTTACCATGCCCTGCCCATCACTGGGCAGGCGGTGGTCTCTTACACCGCCGTTTCACCCTTACCTCTTTCGAGGCGGTCTACTCTCTGCTGCACTATCTGTAGCATTGCTGCTCCTGGCCGTTAGCCAGCACCATCGTCCTGTGGAGCCCGGACTTTCCTCTGTTTCCAGCGATTACCTCCAAGACCTGGAAGATTGCATCAGAAATCCTCGAAGCCCTCGCCCATCGACTCGTCGTAGCTGTCGCCCTCGGTCTTGGATGCATCCTCCTGGACAACACCCTTGCCATCGCTCTTGGTAGGCTCAAGCTGCTCGAAGATATAGCTCTTCTCGAGCTCGTCATCAAGCTTCTCGTACCAGATGATCCTTGAGCAGTATGGGCAATACTCGATCTCGTTCCTCTCCTGCTTAAGACGCAGGTCGATCACGAACTGCATCGGCAGCACGCGGTCACAGCCAGTGCATACCTGGCCATGGACAGGGACAATGCCCTCGCCCTTCTTCTTGCGCACAATATTGGCGAACTTGTTATAGAGTTCATCGGAAATGGATGTGCCTTTTATCTCCTCGCATCTGGCATTCATCTCCTCGAGGCGCTTATTGGCATCATCAAGAAGGGAATTGACCTTCTCCCTCTCCGCCTCGACACGTGCCTTCACCTCATCGCATACCTTCTCCTGCTCATCGAGCTCGGCGCTGAGCTTGTCAAGCTCGGCGTTCTTGGATCCGCGCTGCTTAAGAAGCGTCTGCTCCTGCACCTTAGCCTCGTCAAGCTGCTTTGACAGAGCCTCGTATTCCCTCTGGGTATTGAGGAACTCCATCTGCTTCTCGTAGCCTGTCCTCGTCTGGAAGGCATCCTCGTATCTGATTGAGAGTGACTTCACCTCTTCGGTGACGGAGTTGAACTTTTCGGTAAGCTCGAGATACTTCTCGTTAGCCTCCTTGAGATTTGCCTCCTCCTTCCTGAGGTTTACAGGCATCATCTCAACCTGCTGCTCAAGCTCAAACTTAACCCTGAGAGCTTCCTGAAGTTCCTTCAGGCACTCAAGCTTGTCATTCTCTGCCATACTCTACTCATCTCCTCACTAACCGCTGATGATAGCGGATTATCGAAATGTAATCTACCTAGTTCCAATCCTTAAGCTGGCGGCTTCTCTTAGGATGCCTGAGCCTCCTGAGAGCCTTCGCCTCGATCTGCCTGATACGCTCCCTCGTGACATCGAAGTAGAGACCTACCTCCTCAAGGGTGAGCGCGTAGCCATCATCAAGGCCGAACCTCATCCTGAGCACTTCCTGCTCCCTCTGCGGCAGCGTGGAGAGAAGCTCGCGGATCTTGTCCTGCAGTAGCACGAAAGCCGTCTGGTTGGCAGGGTTCTCAGCATCCTTGTCCTCGATGAAATCGGAAAGGACGCTATCCTCCTCCTCTCCCACAGGGGTCTCGAGCGAGATAGGCTCGCGGGCAACGGACTTGACGTTCTTGACCTTCGCCTCAGGCCACCCGAGATGCTCTGCGACCTCCTTGTCAGTCGGCTCGCGGCCAAGGGACTGCATGAGGACCCTAGACTCCCTGACGACCTTGTTGATCTGCTCGATCATGTGGACAGGGACCCTGATCGTCCTAGCCTGGTCGGATATGGATCTCGTGATCGCCTGCCTGATCCACCATGTCGCGTATGTCGAGAACTTGAATCCCTTCTCATACTCGAACTTCTCGACGGCCTTGATCAGCCCTATGTTGCCTTCCTGCACGAGATCGAAGAACTGGAGTCCCCTGTTCGTGTATTTCTTGGCAATCGACACGACAAGGCGGAGATTGGCCTTTATGAGCCTGTCCTTCGCGCTCTTGAGGATGCGCTGCCCGAACTGGATGTTCTTCACGTTCTGGATGACCACGGAGGAATCGCACTCGAAGTCGGTCTCGATCGTCCTGAGCTCCTTCTCAGTAAGCTGGAGATCCTTGATCTCCTCCTTGATCTGGTCGCTGGACATGCCAAGGGCTTCCTCTATAGCCGGCGCCTTGCTCGGGGTCGCCAGATCGCGGCCAAGCTGCCTGAGCTCCCTTGTCGAGGAGACCTTCAGATGCTCCTCCGAGATCTTCTTGCGCTCATTGCACCTGATTATCTTGTCGCGCGCGGAGATGAAGATATCCGTGAGGTCATCAATCTCCTCCTGCTGGAGCTCGATAGGAGTCACCCAGTCGCTTACTGGCAGGTATTCACCTGAAGAGAGGGACTCCAGCTCCTTCTTGAAATCAGCATAGCGCTTTCCAAGCTCGGCACCGGTCGCGGCGTTGTCCTCGCGGACCTTCCTGTGGATCTTCTGTATCTCCTTCTCAAGGTCGGCTTCCTTCATGTCAGGATGCTCTTCCCTGAACTGCCTGTCCTTCTGCGTGACGCCCTCCGCGATCTTCGCGTTCAGCTGCGCCTCTTCCTTGCGGATCTCGTCAAGCTTCTCCTCGACCTTGCGGATGCGGTCCTCCCTGCTCTTCTCCCTGCAGTACTCGATCCAGTCCTCACGTGACGGGAAGTCAGAGCGCTTCTTGCCCTCATAAAGAGGAGAGGCCTCATCAGGATAGCCACCAAGCTTATCCAAAAGGTTCTCACGGAGCTTCAGAAGCTCCTTGTCTGCCTCCGGCGTATCGCCGGCAAGAAGGGTGCGGCTCTTGAACTCGTTGTACTCCTTTATCTCGCGCGGAGTGTCCTTGCCAAGGGCTTCCCTGTAGTATGTATTGTATCTCTTCTGCACGGAGAGGAATTCCTTGAGCTCCTCTGTCGAGAGCGTCTCCTCCGTGTCCTCCTCGATCTTGGAGTTCATCTTCTCGATGACCGATGAGAAGAAGGAGATGAGTATGCCGCTCTCCCTGATCACTGAAAGGACGATCTGCGCGCCCTTCTCCATCTGCATGGCAAGCTCAACCTCCTGTTCGCCGGTAAGGAGATTCTCGTTTCCGATCTCCTTGAGATAGAGCCTTATCGGATCATCCTGGCTTGCGTCGAACCTGGTCTGGGATGAGTGGCCCTTATGGTCCGATGCGCTCTCTGAGAATGATGAGATATCTATGAAGCGCTCAGCGGAAGACTCGGTGTCATCATCGGTGCCCTTCCACTCGTTGATGTTCTCCTCTTCCTCATCCTCGTCCTCTTCGTCTTCCTCATCCTCGTCATCATCGGAGGAACGCTTCTTCCGCTCTCCTTCCTCTTCGTCTTCCTCGTCCTCTTCGTCCTCGATGTCCTTCAGATCGTCATCGGTAGGCTCCTCGTCCTCATCATCGACATCCGCATCATCTGAGAAGCCATCGTCATCGAATGCCTCGAGATCCTCCTCGCTCGGCTCGTCCATGAAATCCGGCTCGGAGTCCTCAGACTCGGTATACTGGACGCCATCCTCCTTAAGCAGGTCGATGACCTTGTCCAGATCGGAAGGGGCATCCTTATGCTTCTTCATCTCTGCCACGATATCAAGAAGCGTAATGACGCCCTGTTCCTTTGCTGTCTGCAAAAGCTCCTTATAGAATGAAGTGTTCCTAAGATCCTGTTCTGCCATCAATCCTCATCCTCTCTAGCCGTGCGTCCATACAGCACAGCCTTAAGATCAGCTATCTGTCTGTCGAGTTCTGTCTTGCGTTCAAGCGTTTCGGTGATCTGCTCCCCATCCAAAGAGTCCGAGAAGGACCTGAGCTGGGTGGAAAGCACCCTGCGCTGCTCTTCCAATCCTCTGAGGGCTATCCTGTCTACTGCTTCATCCAGGGCGCTTATCTTCCCGGATCTGTACTCATCGAGCACGAAGGAAGTGGCCACATCGTTTCTTACCCTCTCATCGCTTATGAGCGAAAGGAAAAGCTCATTGCTTGATATCTCATTCCTCATGGCATTCTCAAGTGCCATGTAGATCATCTGCGCCTCACGGTCCCTGAGATCGCCGAAGCTGATCCGGGTGCGGTACTGCCGGAAGAGATCCCTGTGGCTTGCAAGGAAAAGCATCGCATAGAGATCAATGCTGGCAGCGGCGCTGCTGAATCTCCTCACCGGTCCCTCGCCAGGACCTGCTGCATCCTCCTCCCTTGGAGCCCTTCTTTCCGAAGAGTTCACCATATCTTCCCGTATCGTCTCCTCCGGGACGGAAAGATAAGTGCTCAAGGAGAGTATGTACGACTCCCTCTCGACATTAGATCCCGTGCTCATCAGAAACGGAGAGATCGCCCGTACAAAGCCGGACTTTCCCCTAGGCGTTCTGATATCATAGCTTTTTGCCGTATTGTTTACAAGATAGTCAAATGCACTATCGCACGCATTGAAGTCCTCATTGAGAGCTTTTTCGCCCTCGTTCTCGATTATCTCCGACGCATCCTTGCCCCTTGAGAGCCTATGCACATAGCACTCAAGGCCCTTGGCATGTATTATCGAGAGCGCCTTGACAGTCGCCTTCTCCCCGGCCCCATCGCTGTCGAACAGCAGATCTATGCGGTCGGTATAGCGGGAAAGGAGATCCGCCTGCTCCTCGGTGAAGGCCGTGCCAAGCGGAGCGATGGCTGAAGAGAGTCCCGCCTGATGCATCGAAACGACATCGAAGTTCCCCTCGACAAGGATCGCCGGCACGCCCCCCTTCTTGAGCGTATCGAGAGCCTCATAGAGCCCGAAGCAGTTATGGCGCTTTGAATAGACTGGGGTCTCGGGCGAATTGACGTACTTAGGTGAGTTCTCCCTGCCCGAAAGATCTCGGCCAGAGAACGCTATGGTCTTGCCCTGCCTGTTACGTACGGGAAACATCAGCCTATCCGCGAAAAGCGGGTACGGGAAATGGTTCTGCGAGAACAGGCCGGACTTGCGGAGGATCTCATCGGAGTATCCCTTGGACGAGAGGAACCTATGGAGCCAAGAGGTATCTGCAGGGGCATAGCCAAGGGAGAAGCGCTCTATCATCTCGTCGGATATCCTCCTCCGCCTGAGATAATCCAGGGCCTTCCTTCCCATGTCCGTCTTCAGGAGGATGTGATGGAACGTGCCCTGAAGGCGCTGGTTAAGGTCAAGAAGCGCCTCGGTCTCCCCCTTTTCCCTTCCCTGGGCGCGGCCCTTCTCGCTCACCAGCTCCACGCCGGCTTTCGAGGCAAGGAACTCCACCGCCTCCAAGAAGCTCAGATGCTCCATCTTCTCGACAAATGTGAACATGTCGCCGGATTCCTGGCACGCGAAGCAATGGTAGAAGCCATCCTTGTCATTGATCGCGAAGGACGGCGTCTTCTCGTTTCCGCCTCCATGGAACGGGCACTTGGCCCAATGCCTCCCGCTCCTGGTGACAACAGGGATGAACCATTGCACGACCTCGCTCATCGTAAGGCGTGCCTTGATAGCATTTATCGTACTGTCCGAATAAACTGGCAAAACAAGACTCCAGTATAGAATATAGCAATGAAAGGAAAGATAGTCACTCCTGCCAGATATCCTTTCCCTTAAGTATCATATACGGCTCGGTCCTGAGAGATGCCCTTCTCTCTATCTCCTCGCGCGGGAGGGCCTTCCCCTTGCCGATCCCCGGGCATGAGCGTCCTTCTCTTTCCCAGCTCTCCCTGCTCTCTATCACGCTGGGCCAGAACGGATACGTCCTGCACTGCAGCGGACGCGACTGGTATATCGAGCAACCATCCTTGGTGAGGAAGATGCAGTCGTAGTTCTCCTTCTCCTTCAGAGAGACCATGGAGAACGTGCCGAAATCAATCACGCGGCAGTAAACGGAGATGAAATCACGAGGGGAAAGCGCCGTCGCGTTGGCGCCGCTGATTATATCCTCACGGGAAAGATAGACATAGCCCGGCTCTGCGGAGCAGCAGTACAGGCAGCGCTGGCATTCGAACCTAAGGCCATTTTCGTAGAAGCATCCGGACATATGAAAAGCCTCCCTGAGGAGGCTTGGAGCTGAGAGAGGGATTCAGATCGCATCTACCAGCCATATACCTCCATTTCGGTACTCGGGAATTCTATATGCTAAGAGGAAAGAGCTCAATACATCCTGCTTCTTATGGAATCGAAGGCTACGCGGAGCCTTGCGTCGGTACCGCTCATGAACGATCCATAATTGAAGCTGACGGGGATATCCGGGGCGATCCCGATTCCCTCAAAGCTCCTGCCATCGATATATCGCAGCTCAATCCCCGCGCATCTTGTCCTGCTCTCCCCGACCTGGAAAGTGCCGGCGTTCAGGATCTCATTCGCGGCAAGCGGGCCATTGCCCCCTGCGGTGGTGCCACCTATGATCCTCACGTCAGCGCCGTATGTATCCCTCATCGCCATGAACGCCATCGTGCTGATCTCACTGCATGAGACCGAGCGGGGATTCACAAGGACGGCGATAGGCAGCTTCAGGGCCTTGCCTGAACCATTGGCGCTCCTGCCTTCTATCTCCATATCATGCCACAGCGAATAGCTGAGCCTGTTGTCGCTCGTCTTGATCCTTATGCGGGCAACAGTGAGATCCTCGGGAAGCAGAGGGCTCCACAAAAGGGAGAAATCCATGGGATCGCCGCCGCCGTTTCCCCTGAGGTCGATGATGATGCCACCAAGATCCGCCTTCCCGTTCTCATAGTCCAGTATGATGGATGCATACTCCTTTACAAGGTCATAGACCCTCAGCGACCACGCGTCAGCATCATCTCCGTTCTGCGTGGCATCATCCACGAACGCCGAAAGAGAGAAGCCTGAGAAGCCGAGATAGAGGATATCATCATCCGTCATGCCGACGAATAACGAGAAATCACCCACGCTCTCCTCGCCTATCATCAGGCCAGAAGGCGTCTTGACGTATCCGGCTCTGCTGAAATAGTGTGCAGGGCCGCCCTCCGCCGGCCCGAACCCACGGCTGAGGCCTGCTGTTCCAGAGGCTCCCGCGATGCCGAATACGCGCTCCATTATCGCCGCGGTATTCTCAGAATGGAAATCACTCTCCTCGATGAGCCTCGAGTATGTCTCCGGGGATGGAGTGAGCTGCGCCTCGAAGATCTCGTCATCGGTCATGCCGGCATTACGCATCACCCGGCAGTAAACCGGGCGGAAGTTTCCCGTAATCCCCTTGCCGTTGCTTATCGTGAGCACATAATGCCCGTCCTTGAGGGTCTTCACGATATCGTAGAGATCCCTTATGGCCGCCTTGTCGGATGCTGCGGAGCTCCCGATAACCCCATACCTCTCCATCTTCGGGAGCGTCTCTTCATATACTGTGTCCCACTCGTTCCCGGGCGAGTCGAGATCCCAGAAAACGTAGTTCGCGTTCATCCCCGACCACCATGAGGAGAAGAACCCTGCCCATGTGGTGATCTCAGGATTCCCGTCTCTCATCGTGATCCCAGGGCGGCAACCCGAGAGAAGCAGCAGCGCCGCGAAGGCTATAAGAAATGCTTTCCTGATCATTTTCCGCCTCCGATGCTGAAGCTGTAGCCTGCTGTTACGCTCAGCGTGTCGATGTACCTGTATACCAGGCCCTTCTGGTATTCCCTGTCAAGCGATGTGAATGAATACTGGTACCTAGCGCTTATGATAAGCTCGCCGCCGCCGAGCCTGCAGCCGAACCCGGCCTCTGCAAGAAGCCCGGCGTCGAATAGGTTATCGCTTGACGGATTGAGCTCTGAAGCTCCCCAGAAGCCAGGATCCGTGCCTGCTGTCGTCAAAAATCCCTGGGAATTCAGCCTGCCGCTCTCTGTCGAGAGGAACCTGACGCCTATGCACGCGCCAGCGCCCAGAAAGCCGCGCATCGTGCCGTTTCCGAGCGAGAACCTCGCAGAGACCGGCACCTCCAGGAAATGGCTTACATTGCGGGAGCTGTAGAAATCGAATCCGCCCGCTGCAGTGGTGTCCTCCGCCATATTGTACGGCTTGCCTATATACCTCAATCCCGAGGCGACGCTGAACCAGCCGTTGACCCGGTATTCCACAGGAATGGCCAGCTCGAACGCATGTCCCATTGAGAATTCCCGGAAAGGCCGCTCTCCGCCTCGCTGGTCGTAGAATCCCATCGTGTAGCCGCCTTCTATGCCGACATTCAAGCCCGATGACGCGTACAGGCTGAGCGGCAGGAGAATGGCAAGCAGCAGCAATGACGCTTTTCTCATGTCCACTCCCTCGTGAAAGGAAAAACGCTTCAATCATACCATACCACTAAGGAATTCAATGAGATATATGCACCGAAGGCCCACGACGCGTTATCGCATCAAAAAAATAAGCCATATACGAAAATGTATATGGCTGAGTGGAGAGAGAAGGATTCGGACCTTCGAAGGCTAAGCCAACAGATTTACAGTCTGCCCCCTTTGACCGCTCGGGAACCTCTCCATTGAACGCTGATATTTAACAGTAAAGTCGGATAAGAGTCAATACACTTTGCCGAAATTTTTGCACATTATGTACTATTTTCCTTTACTGCAACGAGATATCCTTCATCTTTTCCTTCATGCGCCTCTGCACCGGCTCTGGTACCATAGGAGAGAAATCAGCGCCGAAGCGCGCCATCTCCTTGATCTGGGATGAGCGGATTATGAAGTACTTGGGATCGGTGGGGATGAAAAGCACGTCAACGCGCGGGTTGAGCATCTTGTTGGTCATGGCGAGCTCGAACTCATATGCGAAATCAGCCATGGCCCTGACGCCGCGGATTATCACCGAGATATCATGCTCGGCGGCGAAGTCAACGGTAAGCCCCTGGTATATCATCACGCGCATATTCCTCACATCCGGGAGCGACTCCTCGATCATCGCCTTGCGCTCCTCCGCGGTGAACATGCATTTCTTCGAGATATTGTCGGCGACAACCACATATAGCTCATCAAAAAGAGCCGCGGCGCGCTCGATTATGTTTATATGGCCCATCGTAGGAGGATCGAATGATCCTGGAAACATCGCCCTTCTCATCGCTTGAGCCCCGACACGTATTCCTTCATGCCCTTGTAGCGCTCAATGCTCTCATACTGTATGCGGCGGATGATTACCGGGCGCCCCTCCTCATCCTTGCCGATGACTCCGAACGCGCCGGCTCCTATATATGAGATCATCTCGCCTTCACCGAGATGCTCGCCTTCCCTCAGATAGGAAAGCACGCAATCAAAGTGAGCGTATCCGCCTTCGGGCGTGGACAGCGACGAGGCGATCGTGTCGATCTCCGTCCCGCAGTACTGGCATACGGGATGAGGCTCTACGATGCTCTTCGGCTCCTCTACAGGGAGCGATGAATGATGGGGCTTGGGACGTGAGACGCCAGCGACCTGATTGAGCGTGGAGAAGCCCGATATAGCTTCCTTCCTGCGCCTCTGCTTGCCTCTCTCCTGTCCTCTCTGCTTCCTACCTGTTCTCTTCATGACAACGATATATTATCAGAGGCTTGGAAAAGAAAAAAGGCTTCACGCAATGTGAAGCCTTCTGTCTGCTTACGCATTCTTCTTGATGATAAGCTCTGGCACCTTCGCGGCCTTGCCGACGCGTGAGCGGAGGTAATAAAGCTTTGCCCTCCTGACGCGGCCACGGCGGACGACCTCGATCTTCTCGATGCGAGGAGAGTGGAGAGGGAAGATTCTCTCGACGCCAACACCATAGCTGATCTTCCTGACAACGAAAGTCCTTCTGATGCCTGTGTTGTTCTTCGCGATTACAATGCCCTCGAATACCTGGATCCTTTCCGTAGCGCCCTCAACGATCTTGAAGGAAACACGGACGGTATCGCCAACGCTGAAATTCTCGGCATTCTCCTTGATCTGCTTAGCTTCTATAGCTCTGATAATGTCCATCTCTGACAAGTCCCCTTATCATTATTCAGTATCTTCAATAAAGTTCTTCGCTCCTCGATGCTGAGAGAGGCATCAGAGAGCAGATCTGGCCGGTTGAGCATCGTTTTTTCCAGCCTTTTCATGCATCGCCATTCGGTAATATGGCGGTGATGACCGGATAATAATACACTAGGCACAGATTTCATGCAATACCTCTCAGGACGCGTGTACTGAGGGTATTCCAGGAGCCCTGAGGAAAAACTCTCATCCTCAAGGCTTTCCTCGGCTATGACTCCATCCACAAGCCGGTAAAGCGCGTCGATTATGACAACCGCGGCGCTCTCTCCGGAGGACAGGACATAGTCCCCTATGGATATCTCATCGGTCACGTACTCGTCTATGATCCTCTGATCAAGCCCTTCGTAGTGGCCGCAGATGAAGCAGAGCTCATCCTCCCTGGAAAGCTCCTCCGCGTAACGCTGCGTGAGGATACGGCCAGAAGGGGTCGGGAAGACTATGCGCCTACCCTCAGCCCCTGCCGCCTTTATCGCTGCAGCCACAGGAGCGGCCATCATCACCATTCCGGCGCCTCCGCCATATGGTATGTCATCGGCCTTCCTGTGCACTCCCTCGGCAAAGTCGCGGATATCCACGATGCTGTACTCGATTATTCCCTTCTCAACGGCCCTCTTCATTATCGAGGAGCTGAAGAAAGGCTCGACCATGCCGGGAAAGAGCGTAAGGACCGTGATCCTCATGCAAGAAGCTCCGGCATGAGGACCTCGATCGTGCCGTTCTCCGCATCGACCTTCCCGATATATACGGGAAGATACGGGACAAGGCGGATGCCGTTCTCCGTCCTGACGTGAAGGTAGAGCGCCTGTGCGCCCTCCGATGTGCTTTCGACAACCCCAGCCCTGCGTCCCTCGGATATAACCTCGAGGCCATACAGGTCAGCCACGTAAAGCTCTCCCTCCTCTAGCGGGGAAGCCTGGTCGCGGCGTATGAGGATCGTCGATCCAGTAAGGCTCCTTGCCTTCTCAGGCGTATCGTAGGAAACGAACTTCATCAGGAAAAGAGAACCTGAGAACCTCGCCTCCTCAACCCTGACGGTGCGCTCCCCTCCATCCTTGAGGCGGAGGATGCATTCGTCGAGGGCGCATAGATGATCATATTCGCCGGATAGCGAATAGACCTTCAGATAGCCTTTGAGGCCATGGGTCGAGCCGACTGTAGCGGCGGAGAGAAGGGAGTCCATCAGTCGAGAATCTCCAGCACGGCACGCTTGCCGTCCTTCGTGGCGCTTGCGCTCAGTATAGTGCGTATCGCCTTAGCTATACGCCCCTGCTTGCCTATCACCTTGCCGATATCGCTCTCTGCAACGCGAAGCTCGATCACGGTCGATTTCTCTCCCTCGACGACATTCACGTTCACTTCCTCAGGCTTGTCAACAAGGCTCTTGACCAAAAACTCTACCAGTTCCTTCTCCATGAGAGCCTCCGGACGTCAGTCCTGAGTGCGGCTCAGAGTAATGCCCTGTGAATTGAGTATGTCCTTTACGGTCGGGGAAACCGTGACACCCTTCTTGATCCAGCTCTTGACCTTCTCCTCGTTGAGGATGATCTGATCCTTCTCCTCGATCGGGCGATATGTTCCGACCTCATCGATCGTCTTGGAGCATGTCGCTACCCTGCTGTCCTGTACGACGATCCTGTAGTAAGGTCTCTTCTTCGTGCCGAAGCGCTTCAGTCTCATTGCTGTGCTCATGATTTTCTCCTTATCCTTTAGCCTTGCATACCGAACATCTTCAGCATACTTGACTGCATTTTCTTGTTTGTCATGACCTTCTTCATCATCAGCTTGGTCTTCTCGAACTTCTTCAGGAGCCTGTTGACATCCGCAACCGATGTCCCGGATCCATTGGCGATCCTCTTGCGCCTTGAAGGCCCGATGATCCTATAGTTCTCCCTCTCGAAGCGGGTCATGCTCTTGATGATGGCCTTCTCCCTCTTCATCTCCGAGAGATCTATATCGTCCTCGCTGATCTTCCCGCTCATGCCAGGGATCATGTCTATAAGCTTGTCTATGGAGCCCATGCTGTCCATCTTCTCAAGCTGGTCAAGGTAATCCTGCAGGTCGAAGGTGTTCTTCTCCATCTTCTTCTGCAGCTTCTCGGCTTCTTCCTGATCGAACTGCTCCTGGGCCTTCTCGACAAGGGATACGACATCACCCATGCCGAGTATGCGGGAAGCGATGCGGTCAGGATGGAAGACCTCTAGATCCTCCATCTTCTCGCCTGTTCCGATGAACTTGATAGGCTTGCCTACGACGGCGCGGAGCGAAAGGGCCGCACCGCCTCTGGTATCTGAATCGAACTTGGTGAGGATCACGCCGGATATCCCGACCTTCTCCTCGAACTCCTTCGCGATATCAACAGCGCTCTGTCCTGTCATCGCGTCAGCGACAAAGAGCGTCTCATCAGGTCTGGATGCCTTCGCTACCCTCTGAATCTCCTCCATAAGGGCCTGGTCAAGGTGCATGCGGCCGGAGGTATCGATGATGACGGTGTCTATAAGGTCATGCCTTGCCCTTGATATCGCGGCCTCGGCGACCTTCACAGGATCCTTCTCGCCTGGAATCGTGAAGACAGGAACGCCAGCCTTCTCCCCAAGCACCTGGAGCTGCGTTATGGCTGCGGGGCGCACGAGGTCAGCGGCTACAAGCATCACCGAGCGTCCATCCTTCTTCAGGAGATGGGCAAGCTTATGCGCCGCAGTGGTCTTTCCGGAGCCCTGAAGGCCCATAAGGAGGATGACCGATGTCGTGTCCTTTCCCTTCAGGCTGAGCTTCGCGGACTCATCCCCTCCAAGAAGCTGGACCATCTTGTCATAGACGATCTTCGTGAACTGCTGTCCGGGATTGACGGCCTTGAGGACCTTCTCTCCCAGGGCCTCATCGAGGGTCGAGTTGACGAAACGGCGGACGACGCGGAGATTGACATCCGCATCAAGGAGAGCTTCCTTGATTTCCTCTACCGCATCGCGTACGTTCTTCTCTGAGATCTTCCCCTTGCCGGAGAGAGTCCTCATGATACCGCTGAATTTCGTCGTTATACTGTCAAACATCTTCCTTCCATGCGCTGCCAAGGCAACGATGGAACTTATACATCAAAAAGTTTCGACTTGTCAATAATCAGGAACAGGAGACTACTTCCGAGTGCCATCGCTGTTGAACGAGACAGCCTTCTCGTTCTCGTCCATGATGACAGGCTGGCCCTTGATGTTGGCAAGCTTGTAGGATACCGTCGTCGATACTCCCGCCTCATACTGAGTGACGCCGAGAAGGGTCTTGGAGCCCATGACCGTATGGGGATTATGGGTGATGATTATGAACTGGCTGGTCTGCGAGAAGTCCTGGAGGACATCAAGGAAGAAGCCGATGTTCCTGTCATCAAGCGGCGCGTCGAGCTCATCGAGTATACAGAACGGCGATGGCTTCACCTGATAAGTCGCGAAAAGGAGGGCGACTGCGGTCATGGCCCTCTCTCCGCCTGAAAGCAGATTGAGGTACTGGGGCTTCTTCCCTGGCGGCTGCGCGAGTATATCGATGCCGCATGTGAGGACATTCTCCGGATCCTCAAGGGTTATCTCAGCCTTGCCTCCTCCGAAGAGGCGGCGGAACATGGCCTGGAAGTTCTGGCTTATCTCCTTGTATGTCTTTGTGAAGAGCTCCTCAGAGCGGGACTGTATCTCATTCAGGACCTCGACAAGGTCGGCCTTGGCCTTCTCCAGGTCCTCGAGATGCTTGGCGTAGAACTTATACTGCTCCTGCGCCTCCTCATACTCCTGCTCGGCCATCCAGTTTATGTTGCCATAGCCGGAAAGCTCCTTCTGGATCTCCTGCATCTCGTTCTGTATGAGCTTCTCGTCAGGGATCTCCTTGTCTTCATAATCCTTGAAGAACTCGCCGAGGTTGCGTCCGTGCTTGGTGAAGAAGCTGCTCATGATCGTCTCTGTGAACGAGCCGCTTGACTCGACCTGTCCGCGTAGGTTCGCAAGGTCCTGCTGTGTCTGCGTCATGAGCCGGATTATGTTCTCCCTCTCCGTCCTTTTCCGGGAAAGCCCCTCGCCGCGCTCGCCCCTTCCCCTGTTGGCCTCGGCATGCTCGGCCCTCTTGGCGGCAAGCTCATCCGAAAGCGCCTTCTTCTCCTCGTCCTTGGCCCGGAGCTCCTCCTGGATCTCATCCATCCTGCGCCTGTAGTTCTCGGCCTGGATGGCGTACTCCTCGAGATTGATGGCCTTTTCCTCAATAGCCCTCTTCCTGCCCTCTATGATGGCGTTCGAGGCATCAAGCGAGGACTTGAGCTCGTAATAGCTCAGGTTCGCGGCCTCTATCGTTGACTGCAGCGTGGCTATCCCGGCCTGGGTCGCCTGCACTTCCTCTCGCTTGGCGGCGATCATGTACCTGTTCGCGGCAAGCTCCTCCCTGGCCTTGGTCTCCCTCTTCTCTATGTCCTTCTTCCTGCCTACAAGGCCCTCAGGGGAAAGAAGGGTATCGACAACAGGGGGAATGGACGCCACATACTCCTGGAACAGCGATATGAGGGTCTCGACAGCATCGCTTACGTGCTGGAAATCCTTCACGGTTATATCGCGGGAGACGGGGATGTCCGGCTTGAGTGAAGAGAGATAGCTTATCTTCTCGCCTATGAGCTTCCTCGCCTCCTCTCCTTTCCTGAGGAACTCGCTCCTGGCCCTGTCGGTCCTTTCCTTCGAGTACTCTGATCCGGTGTTCTCATCGACCTCCGCGATGAGGCTCTCGATGACATCCTTGAGCTCCGTCGAAAGGGAGAGAAGCTCGTTGTCCAGCTCCTCGTTGCGGCTTTCAAGGGAGGATATCTCCTCCTGGAGCGATGTGACCTTGCCATTGCTCTCATCGAGCATCGCCTTGAGACGCTGCAGGTGCTTCTCGCTCTCCTCGAACTGCTCCCTCTTATCCGAAAGGGAGTCTATATACTCGTCAAGCTCTCCCTTGTCCCTATCGAGCTGGCTTCTTATCGCGGCGGCCTTGTCATCGAATTCCTGGGCCTGCCTGTTGTTCTCAAGGTAACTTGAGGTGAGGATATCAGAAGTCTGGGAATTGCCTGAGATCTTACCCTCGATCGTCGTGATCTCGACCATGAGGCGATGCACGGTCTCCTCCTGGGCCCTCATCTCCTCCTGCATCGCGTTTATCTCAGCGTCAAGGTCTTCGCTGTCCTTCTTATACTTCTCGACAAGGGCAGTCCCCTCCTGGAGCATCTGCATCCTCTTGTCGTTCACGTTCTGATAGTTGCGAAGCTGCCCGATATTGAACTCGACATCAAGCTGGAAAAGCCTGTCGTTGAGGCCCTTGGCCTTCCGGGCCCTCTCTGCCTGAGTGCGGGTGCGGTTGCACACGCGCTCCGCCTCGCGCGCCTGTATCTCTATATCGCGTATGTTCTCATCGGTCCTCTCGATCTTGTTCTGCGCCTCGGTGCACTGCTTCTTGAATCTCGATATCCCCGCAGCTTCCTCGAATACGTAGCGCCTGTCCTCAGGCTTGTTCGAGAGGATCTGGTCGATCTTTCCCTGCTCGAGGATGGAGTATGCGCTCTTGCCGACTCCCGTGTCATAGAAAAGCTCGGCGATGTTCTTAAGGAGGCATCTGTTCTTATTCAGATAATACTCGCTGTCGCCGGAGCGGAAGACGCGGCGCCTGATCTCTATCTCCTCGACCTCAGTCGGCAGCCTGTGCTCGCTGTTGTCTATGACAAGCGTCACCTCCGCGAAGCTCATCGGCTTCCGGGTATCGGTGCCGTTGAATATGACATCTTCCTTCTTTCCCGCCCTAATCGTCTTCATGCTCTGCTCGCCAAGGACCCACTTGACGGCATCGACTATATTGGACTTGCCGCAGCCATTCGGGCCGAGAAGCGACGTTATGCCATCAGCGAAGTCTATATGGGTCTTGTCTGGGAAGCTCTTGAAGCCGAAGAGGTCTAGGGATTTTAGGAACAAAGCCAACTCCTTGAAAGAAAATCTTGGGAATTATAGCATCTAGGGAGGTTGAAGACAATGGAAGCGAGCTTGTTCGGCAATGAGGGCATCAAAAGCATAGCGTGCGGAAGCGATGAGGCGGGAAGAGGCCCGCTGGCAGGCCCTGTGGTGGCGGCCGCGGTCATCCTCCCCGAAGGCTTTCCGCTTGATATCCTGGACGACAGCAAGAAGCTGAGCGAAAGGAAGAGAAAGGAAGCGGAGAGGATCATAAAGGAGAAGGCCATATGGGCCGTCGCATCCGTCAGCCATAAGGATATAGACAGGATCAACATACTCAACGCGTCGATGCTCGCGATGAGGAAGGCGTATGAGAAGGTCAGGAAGATAATGCAGCCCGATATCCTCCTTGTCGACGGCAACAGGAAGCCTGATGTGGATATCCCATGCTCTGCGATCGTGAAGGGCGACAGCAAGGTCCCGGAGATCATGGCCGCCTCGATACTCGCCAAATGTGAGCGCGACAGGCTGATGGAGCTTGCGGCGAGGAAGTGGCCCGCCTATGGATATGACAGGCACAAGGGCTATCCCACGAAAGCGCATGTGAAGGCCATAGAAGAAAATGGCCCATCCCCTATAGAGAGGATGAGCTTCCACGTAGGCGGGGAAAAGGAAAGGGAGCTGTTCTAGCCCTCAGTCCTCTCCTCCCTTCTCGCGCGCGGCGCCTGAGGCTCACGCCTCGTGCCATGCTGCCTGATGAAGTCAAGGGACTTCTGGAACTCCTTGATGAACTCACCAAGGTCCTCCTGGTAAACGATGACAGACTGCCTGAGGAAGCGGCCCTCGGTGTCCGTCGGCCTTGACTCGACGATGTTAAGGAAAAGATCACCGTAGATATTCTCCTTGACGTTGAAGAAATAAGTCCTGTCGTTTCTTGTAAGCTTGGTCGCGAAGACCTCTCCACGCTCTCCCATATAAGGAACCCTCCGTGCCTCTACGGTACATTATTTCCCGATTTTGGGCTATAGGGGCAAAAACACACGGAATACACATAAGGTCAATGGACTTTCACCGTCACAAACGGTATTCCTTTATAATGGCTATGAAACAGAGATTGAAGAATATAATGGCGGCACTGATTCTCTTGATCGTGTCTGCTCCCCTGGCTTTTGCCTCAACGCCGCCTACGGTGACGCTCGATGAGGCCATAGAAGCCGCAGAAGAGAACAGCATAAGCCTTGAAAGCGCGAGGATATCGCTATCGATGGCGCTTCGCAACGCTGATGCCGTGATGACGACATTCATGCCGGATATCTCAGCAACGGCAAGCGTCACCACAGGCGGCGCCTTCCCGGGCACGAATCCCGTGGCCCTTGGCTTTACCGGAATAGGCACGGATCTCACTGAACCGGCATTCCTCGGGCTGAGCGTGAACGCATCGCTCAACGCGCAGTTCTCCTTCACAGGCAACATGATAAATGACGGCGAAACCCGCAGGCTCGAGAAGGAAAGCGCAAGGCTCTCATACGAGAACACTTGGAACACGCTTTCCGATGCGATAACCGCGGCATACTGGAAGATCGCGGCGCAGGACGCGGCGATAGAGAGCGCGAGGATCTCATACGAGGACGCGAAAGCCCAGTACGCCAACGCCTCCGACATGTATGACTCAGGCCTCATAGATGAGCTATCGCTGCTGCAGCTTGAGCTCTCGCTGAAGAACGCGGAGCTCCAGGTCAGGAACCTCGAGGACGCGAGGGAGATCATGATCTCCGCCTTCTCAGACATGACAGGCATCGATGGTGATTTCTCGGTCGCCCCGTTCCCGGGCCTTACCCTGCTCTCCCTGCCTTCTCCTGAGGATCTCTTCGCCCAGTATGGCGAGAACGCTATCTCGGTGAAGATGGCAAGAAGCAGCCTCAGCATCGCTGAAAACAGCGTCGACACGGCAAAGCTCAGCACATATGTCCCGGTCCTTACGGCATCGGTGGGATACTCATACAGCGGAAGCGGCTACCAGAAATACAAGGACAGCCCGTTCAACCCGTATTCCAACAGCGCGCATCAGCTTACAGGAACCGTGGCTCTCACGCTTCCGATCAGCTCGATGCTTCCGGGATCCTCTGCATCAATGGCCATAAAGGACGCTGAGGACAGCGTCAGGATCTACTCGCTCTCGCTGCAGAGCGCCAAGGACACGCTTCTTGAGACGATCAGGGAAAGCGTGATCACGATAAACCAGTACCAGAGCAACATATCGATGCTTGAGGACGCACTCGGCACCGCTGAGAAGTCATATGAGCTTGCCAAGGAATCCTACGACGCCGGACTCATGACAGCCGATGACCTGGCATCCGCGCGCAACGCCGCCCTCTCTGCCGAGATAAACCTCCTCAACGCGGAGCTTGGGCATCTCCAGTCCTGCTATACCCTTGCGTCTACGCTGGGCATAGGAATCAATGACCTTTACACAGAATACGCCGCTGGCGGGGAGAATATCTAATGGACGATAACAACAAGAAGGACCTGACCGAACAGGTCGAGGATTCAAAGATATCATTCGAGAAGCTTGCAAGAAGGACGCCATCATCGTCCAGGTTCGACAAGATCACGACGCTCGTGCTTCTGCTGATCTGCGTGGTGCTCGCCCTGTATGTGATACTCGGCACGGTTAACGCTGGAACGGGAGGAGCCGTGCAGGAGACAAGTGCCTCGACCTCGATAAACGTCAATGTCGAGACAGCCGAGCCAGGGCTCTTCCAGCGCCTAACGCGCCTTAATGGAGAGATCGGAAGCGATAACTCCGACGTAGCGGCTCTTCCGGATGCCACAGGAACAGTCGCATCGATCCTCGTCAAGCGCGGCGATATCGTCACGAAGGACCAGGTGATCGCGTACATCGATCCATCCCGCCCGGGCATGAACTACAAGGAAAGCCCTGTGACAAGCCCTGTTGACGGCATGATCACATCCATCCCCGTCTCTGTCGGCGAGACAGTAGGCACAACAACGGCAGTGGCAACGGTATCAGGAGACAAGACGCTTCATATCGAGGCGGCGCTTCCTGAGCGCTATACGGGAACCGCGGCTATCGGCATGGATGCCTACTTCACGAGCGTCGCGTATCCAGGCGAGACATTCAACGCAAGGCTTTCGTTCATCGCCCCTTCCGTCAGCACGCTCAACCGCACATCAGCTATCGAGCTCGAGATAACAAGCGGGGCGGATAAGCTCAAGGAAGGCATGTTCGTCACGCTTGACCTCGTGACAGAGGAGCAGGATGACGTCATAACGGTTCCGTCCAATGCCATCACCGAGGTCCTCGATGGAAGCATCGTCTACACAGTCCAGAACGGCAAGGCCGTGAGGACCCCTGTAACGACAGGCAGCAGCAATGACACGCGCACTGTCATCACCAGCGGGCTTGAGGCCGGGGACATCGTCATAACAGCGGGAACCGTCTCTGACGGCAGCAGCGTCAACGTGCTTTGATAAGGAGTGAGCGATGACATTATCAGAACTATCGGTTAGACGGCCAGTGCTGATGACGATGATCTATCTCCTGATCGTTGTCATCGCGCTTGTCTTCCTTCCAAGGATGGAGATCGCTCTCTATCCTGATATAGATCTCCCGGTCATAACTGTATTCGTTGACTGCAACGATGCCGGCCCTGAGGAGATCGAGCAGCAGGTTGCCAAGGAGCTTGAGGAGTACTTCAGCTCGCTTGAGAACCTGAGCGATATAACCACGATATCCAGCGACGGAAGCTGCATAGCGGTCCTTCAATATGACTATGGCACCGATCTCGATGATTCCGAGCGTGACCTTAACTCGATAATCACGATCCTTTCACGTCTTCTGCCTACATGGACTGAGACACCGCAGTACTTCCGCCTTGACTCGATGGGCGCCTCCTCCGCCCTCACGCTCTCGCTTACAAGCGACGTGATGTCGCTTGATGAGCTGAAGATGCTTGGCGAGAACACCATCTCTCCACTTATTGAGAGGATGGCCGGCGTTGGCCAGGTATCGGTAAGGGGCGGAAGCGATATCGAGTACCACATCGACGTCGATCCGAACAGGCTTGAGGCGTATGGCCTTACGCTCACGCAGATCATCTCGGCAATCGCCTCGGACAACGTGCAGGCGACAGGCGGAGAGATCACCGAGAACGGCATGAATCTTCAGATCGCGGCAGATTCAAGATACGTCAGCTTCTCGGATATCGGGAACACCGTCATAACGAAGATCGACGGGACCCCGATAAAGGTGAATGACGTGGCGACTGTCGTGCGCGGCAATGATGACACTTCCAGAAGCGAGTCGTACCTCGGCACCGACAGGATCGTCACGATGAGCATAACCAACGACTCCGACAGCAATGCAACCACAGTCGCGGCTGAGGTCCTTGCCCAGCTTGATACGATAAGGGCGGAGCTTCCTGAGGGAGTGTCCCTCGAGCTTCTCAGGGATTCAACGGAGATGGTCCAGAGCACGATGAGCGAGGCGTTCAACTCCCTATATCAGGGCGTCATACTCGCGGCTCTCATAATCTGGATCTTCCTCCGCGGGATAAAAACCACGATCATCATCTCGCTCTCGATGCCGATCTGCGTGCTCATAACCATGATGCTCATGTCGATATTCGGCGTCACGATCAACGCGATGAGCATGTCGGGACTCATCCTCGGCATCGGAATGATAGTCGACGCGTCGATCGTCATCCTCGAGAACACCTACTCCTACCGCCAGCTTGGCGAGAAGAGCGCGGTCGCCGCGATCCTCGGAAGCAAGAACATGTTCAACGCGATCATGGCCTCAACGCTCACGACGATTTGCGTATTCCTGCCTGTCATCATATTCAAGAACGATCTTGAGTTCCTTGGCATCATGTTCCAGGATATCGTCATCACCGTCTGCCTCTCGCTTGCCTGCTCGCTCTTTGTCGCAGTCACGCTCGTTCCTGCCCTCTGCGGCTCGATAATGCGCATCAACACAAGGACGCAGAAGCCGCTGAGGATAAAGTGGATGAAGAGAATCGATGACGCGATGGCTGCCTTTGAGGGCTCGATGAAGAGAGGATATGTGCGTGTCCTCGCCTACTGCATGAGGCACCGCTTCCTCCTCATCATGCTCCTGGTGCTGCTTCTGGCATTCTGCCTCAAGCTCTTCCCGCTCCTCGGCTTCGATCTCATGCCGCAGCAGACAACCGATGACGAGGTCACGCTCAACGTTGAGCTTGAGATGGGAACAAGCATAGACGTCACACGCGAATACGTGATGGATATGTACGAGAATGTTGTATCAGTGCTTCCGGAGGACTCCTATGAGAGCATCCAGCTTTATATCGGAACAGGAATGCTCACGACTGCGGAGAACTCGGGAAGCATAACGATCAAGCTGCCTGACATCACGGAGCAGACAGTCAGCGCGACAGAGGTTCAGGACCTGATCAGGCCATTCATGGACGATGACCCGAATGCGGACTGGATCTTCGAGTCCTCCGCTGTCGGCGGCTCAAGCGCGATAGACGTGGAGATCCACAGCGAGGATATGGATGCAGCGAAATACACGGCAGACCAGATCGTTGCGATAATGCACGAGCATGTGCCTGGCGCCACGAACATAGACAGCGATGCTGATAACGGCTCACCGAAGGTAAGCGTCGTCATCGATAAGGACCTCGCATCAGACTATGGCATAACGCCTCAGACTGTCATGACGATCATGCAGACAGCTATCTCAGGCTCGACGGCATCGACGATCTCCACGTTCAACAGCACGGAAACCTACGATGTCGTGGTGGAGATCGATCCCGAGACCCTTTCCACTGTAGATCAGCTGGGACAGCTTCTGATCCCGTCCAACGCTGGAATGATCCGCCTTGACACGATCGCGTCGTTCGAGCGCACGACATCCCCTGTATCGATCACAAGGGAGAACAGGGTCAGGGTCAACCATGTCACGGCGGACCTCCTGCCAGGCTACTCGGCATCGGTCGTGCAGAACGAGGTGAACAAGGCGCTTGATGAGTATCTGATCCTTCCTGAGGGAATCGAGATCGTGCAGAGCGGCTCGATGAGTGATTTCGCGGGCTATATGGGAACGCTCATCATGATCGTCGTCCTCGCGCTCTTCCTCGTCTACGCTGTAATGGCTGCGCAGTTCGAGTCGCTGATCGACCCGTTCATCATCTTCGCTACGATCCCGCTCCTGATGATTGGCGTAATCGGCATTCATCTCATGTATGGACAGTCGTTCTCGCTCTTCTCGATCGTCGGCATCGTCGCCCTTATAGGAGTTGTCGTCAACAACGGTATCGTCCTCATCGACTGCATCAACAGGCTGGTAAAGCAGCGTGTGCCGGTGCGTCAGGCATGCCTCCAGGCAGCATATGGGCGTCTGAGGCCTATCCTGATGACGACGCTCACGACGATCCTCGGCCTCATCCCGATGGCGTTCTTCCCGGGAGAAGGCGCGGAGATGCTCCAGCCTATAGCGCTGACATTCACGGGAGGAATCCTGACAGGCGCGTTCCTTACGCTCCTTCTCTCCCCTGTGCTCTACTCGATCTTCAACGAGAGACGCGAGAAGAGATATGATGATCCTGAGTCCCTGACGAACCAGCTGAGGGAATACGATGGCAGAAGGCTCAAGAAGCTGGACGACTTCGTAGGCTGATCGTGATATAATTCACAAAGGATGGTACTGCTCTCTGGCGGTACCATCTTTTTTTCCGGAAAAAAAAGCAATTTCAGACAATGTGCTGAGAAATTCCTTGACGGATTGCTATCCATGCACGATAGTATTAGTTGATTAAAGGCAGATTTTCTAAAATAGCGTAATCTTCCCCAGGATTAAACGCACACGCTATTGGGACGTCCGTCTTGGATTATTGATGCACTGCCTAAAAAACAATGCATCATTTTTCTCACTCAGGACTCCTCGCATGACCACCCCCTATGATAGCGCTTCTTCCTGTATTGATATCGTTATGATATGATTAAAATAACAATCTAATGATTTTTATATAAGAAAAATATTTAAAGTATACAGAGAAAATATAAAACCTCATCCATCTCTGAACGAGGCTATCAAGGAAGCGACCGACGGGAATCGAACCCGCATCTTCAGCTTGGAAGGCTGAGGTAATAGCCATTATACCACAGTCGCAAAATCAACAGGAAGAAGATAGCTCTTTTGTCATTTCCTTGTCAATATGATTTCTGATTTTCCTCAGCAGATTGCATTAAGGCTTCTTCAGCATTGTGCTAGCATATTCTTTACGCAGCCTCAGATCGCTTTCAGGAGGAAAAAGGTGTTCACGTATATTCTCTACGCTCTCGCGGCGGCGTTCCTGCTCTTCTCCTTCATCAAGGACAGGAAGAAGACGGCAGCAGCTCTCAGAAAGGCCTGGAAATCATTTGAAAGCATATTGCCGTCCATCCTGACTGTCCTGATGATAATCGGCCTTATCCTCACGTTCCTTGACGAGGAGATGATCTCAAGGCTTCTCGGATCGGATTCAGGCATCCTCGGAATGCTCATCGCAGCTGCAGTCGGCAGCATCACTCTGATTCCGGGCTTCGTAGCCTTTCCTCTTGCAGCGGCGCTGCTTTCAGCGGGGGCGGGATACGCGCAGATAGCCTTGTTCATATCAACGCTGATGATGGTAGGCGTGGCAACCATGCCGCTTGAGGCAAGATACTTCGGGAAAGCCACAGCCCTGAAACGCAACATGCTGTCACTGGCGGCAGCGCTGGTTTCATCCATGATCCTCGGAGACTTGATATGAAGGCATTCCTGACACGCTACCGATTCTTCCTGTCCTTCATATTGCTTGATATCGTGCTCTGCCTTGCGATGTCAGAAAAAGGCAGCCTTGCTGTGTCATCATCCTTCGATAGCCTTATCGAGATGCTCTCGATAATCCCGCCTATATTCATCCTGATGGGGCTGATGGATGTGTGGATAAGCAAGGAAACGATGATGAAATACCTAGGCAAGGGATCAGGATTCCTAGGTGCATGCTTTTCCTTCCTTCTCGGCGCATTCTCCGCGGGCCCGCTCTACGCGGCATTCCCGCTTGCAGCCCTCTTCCTACGGAAAGGCGCGTCTCTTTTCAATGTTTTCCTCTTCCTCGGAACATGGTCGGTGGCGAAGATCCCCATGATGCTCTTTGAGATCACCCAGCTAGGGGCAAGATTCACGCTGCTGCGCTTCACGCTGAATCTCGTAGGCATCATACTGATCGCCTTCGCGATGGCAAGGACAAGCGATGAAGAAAGGGAGAAGGAGATAAGGGACAGAGCTGAGGAGGCAGAGACGCAGGGACAGTCCCAACAGCAAGGCTCCAGGCCTTGAAGCTGATTCACATCCCCACAGCAGCCACGTCACGAGTCGCTATGACATCACATCCTAGGGAAAGGACATTGCTGATGATCACATCCCCGATATGCACCGGGGCCTTGGCTTCAGCCTTCCTTATCTCCGCCATGACGGGGAATATCATGGCGCGGGGAATCGGGGACGAAAGACGCACGCTCACGGTTTCCATCTCCCCTCCCCGGACCTTTACCGACGTGGCGAAATTGCGCCTGGGATCTGTGACTTCCCCAATCACCCATTCCCTGCCCCTTCCGCACTGGTTGCCTGAGACTGATATGACATTCCCTTCCCTGATCTCCACATCCAGGAAACAGCTGTTCGGGCATATTACGCATGTATAGCTTCTCTTCATGATAGTGTCACCTCCAATGGGCCAGATACAGAGGAAAGACTTTCCTTCGGGACTTCTGCTGAGAGCATGTTCTGAGGAAGCGCCCTCGAGATTCTCTTCTTCCATACTGTCCTTCCCCCTGCTGTGACGCGGAGTACCGCGTTCCGCAGAGCACAAGATGGCCGCATCGTGAAGAAGACATCGCTTTTCCCTGATATCCTCATCGGCACTATGCTTGCTATCCCGCAGCCGGGAATGACGGGAATCGCGCAGGAATCGAGGAGATCTCCATTTATCCAGCGCGCGGCGGAAGAGGCCAGGCGCTCAGCCTCGAGCGCGGCGTCATCTGCAAGGTCATGGACGTGAAGGCAGTTGCCCGCGGAGAATATCCCGGGAATAGATGTCATCAGGTTCTCATCGACAGATACCCCTCTCGTCCTCCCGTCAACATCAAGGCCGAGAGGAAGCGCAAGGGCGTTATCAGGGACAAGGCCGACGGAGAGGATCACGGAATCGCAGCGATACTCCCTTTCGGTTCCCTTGATAGGAACAAGGCGATCATCGACTTTTGAAACCGTAACCCCCTCTACCCTGCCGGATCCATGGATATCCGTGATGGTATGGCGGAGATAGAGCGGTATCGAATAATCGTCCAGGCACTGTATGGTGTTACGCTCAAGCCCATTGGGATGATCCTGGATCTCGAAGACCCCATGCACCTTCACGCCCTCAAGCGTGAGGCGGCGGGCCATTATCAGACCGATATCGCCGCTGCCGAGGATGACTGCCTCATGGCATGGAAGCCTGTTGTACAGGTTGATATAAGCCTGCGCAGTCCCCGCGGTGAACACCCCCGCAGGGCGCTCTCCTGGTATGGCGATGGCTCCCCTGTCACGCTCACGGCATCCGACAGCGAGGATCACGGCCTTTGCGTGGATATGAAGCATCCCATCAGCACCAGCGGCTGTCACCACCCTTTCCGAAGATATCGAGAGCACAGTGGTGGATGTCCTGTATTCTATGCCCCTTTCCTCAGCCTCATGTATGAGCCTTGATGCGTACTCAGGCCCCGTGAGGCTCTCTTTGAAGCGGTCTATGCCGAAGCCATCATGTATGCACTGCCTGAGAATCCCTCCAAGGGATGCCTCGCGCTCAAGCAGGATGATGCTTCTGATTCCCTTCCCGTGAAGCGCCACGGCAGCCGCGAGGCCTGCAGGACCACCTCCTATTATGACCGCATCCCTTTCCATCATGCCCTCACCTTCCCTTTTACCACCCATGATCCGGGGTACATATACTCAACCTCATCCGCATCAAGTCCTGACCGCTCCAGAAGCTGCTCTATGCGCATCTGGCAGAATCCTGACTGGCATAGCCCCATCATGGACCTTGTCCTGTACTTTATCCCTGTCATGGTCCTCACCCCAAGCGGGTTGGCAATCGCGTCAAGGATCTCCCTCTCGCTTACCATCTCGCAGGAGCAGACGATGCGGCCCCATGCCAGGTCCTTCCTTATTAGATCATCCTTCTCCTCTTCAGAAAGCTCGCTGAACCTGATCGGACGGGGATGGCAGGGATTGAACGAGGAGGAATCCCGGAGCGTCTCCCTTTCCGCGATCAGAGATACGACGTGGCGCGCTATCGGAACGCATGATGTGAGGCCAGGGGATTCTATCCCGATGAGATTCACGGCACGGGAATCTATCCTATCGTCTATCTCGATACGGAAATCCTGGATGGCGCCATTTTCGTCGACAAGCTTCGGGAGGATGCCAGAGAATGTCCTGATCAGGTTCTTCCTGTGTATGTGGGGCCAGAGATCGCCCGCGCTGTTCTCCAATAGCTCTATCTTCTCCTGAGGCACCCCGTAATAAGAGAAATCCATCGTCGGCGAGGCGTCAGGCCCAACCGTCACATTGCCGTCTATCGTCGGAGTGACATGGATGCCCATGTACGTGTTGCTCGGAACAGGATATACAGGAAGCGGAAGAAGAGCGCCCATCGTCTTATCAAGGACAAGGTAGTTGCCCTTGCTTCCTATCACGCGGTACGAGGAGAAGCCAAGCATCTCGCTTACATCCTTAGCGCCAAGGCCTGCTGAGTTTATCACCCAGCGGGTACGGAAGGAGCCTTTATCCGTATCGACTATGTGCCCATCCTTCTCTTTCCTGATCGACATGACCTTATGGCTGAGATAATAGTGGACACCATTGGCCGCGGCATTCTCCGCAAGATGTATCGTCAGGAGAAATGGGTCGATTATCCCGGAGGATGATGAGAGGAGCGCGAAAGAGCCAAGGACCGCGGGAACGATCTCGTGAAGCTCCCTGCCGTCTATCATCCTCAGTCCGGATGCGCCGTTAGCCGCTCCCTGCTCCATCGTGCGCTCAAGGCTCTTCCTGTCCTCTTCAGTGTTGCCCACGAGGACCTTGCCTGTCCGCCTGAATGGGACTGAAAGCTCCGATGCCAGGCTATCCATCATCCTGTTGCCTTCCACGCAGAACCTTGCCTTCAGCGAGCCTGTATCATAGGCAAAGCCTCCATGGATCACTCCGGAGTTCCTTCCGCTCGTCTCATCGACCACATCAGGATTCTTCTCGATGACAGCGATCCTGGCATCATATCTAGCGAGCTCCCGGGCTATGGCGCTGCCTACCACGCCACCGCCGATGACTATGAAATCAAACGCGTCCTTATCCGTCATAGATAATATGATGGAACAGATGCTTCTGTTGTCAAATGAAAAGCGCGTGAGCTTCCTTTCCATTGCCCCTTCTAATGCATATACTCTCAGCTATGGATATTCTTCTTGAGCGTTATGCCGAACTTATAGTCAAGAGCGCACTGAAGCTTGAAAAGGGCGATGTGCTGTCGATCAATACAGAGGAGGAGAACTCCGAGATCGCCCATTCCATAGCAAGGATCGCGAGGGATATCACTGGAAACGGCAGCTATATACAGAACATCGAGAACGGTAAGGTGACGGAGACAGAGGAAGCTGAGAGCGAATACCCGATAAGCCAGCGTCCTACCGCCCTGCTGTATCTTCCGGTCTACAGGGCATTCGGAGAGGTCGAGGACGGAAAGATCCTCACTCCTCCCGAGCTTCAGGCGTTCAGGCATCTTTCCGAGCCTCTTGATAACCCTGAGCCGTCAATCCCATTCGTGACAGCGCCTGTGCCGTCAGAGGAATGGGGAAGGATGCTTGATGAGGATGGAGGCATACGGGAAGCTTCCATACTGCTTTCCGACCTTCTCTCACTCTCTGAGGATACATACCTCGAGGAAAGGAAGGAGATGGAGGATATCATCATATATGAGCGCGACAGGCTCAATGAAGGGGAATACAGCGGATGCCGCATAGAGGATGAGGAAGGGACGGATATATCGTTCTCCTTCCTCCCGGGCTCCCGCTTCGCCTCTTCCGTATCAACGCTCAGGTCAGGGCGCCGCTTCGTCCCGACCGTCTACGCCTCGGATATCTTCCGCGCGATCGATCCCTCATCCGCTGAGGGATACCTCACGATCACCCATCCGATAATGGTCTTCGGACACGTCATCAGAAGCCTTTCCTGCCGCGTCGAGAAGGGACGCATCACCGATTTCACATCCGATGAGGAGTCAGGGCGCGTCTTCTCGCTCTTCCTGGCCCAGGAAGAGAATGCTGGAAGGATCTCTGAGCTCGTGCTTGCGGAGGAAGGGACGACAGCCGCTTCCATGGATATCATGGCGCAGCCTGAATGGGACAGGATGAGAGGAGCGGCGCTGACAATCGGCGGGCCAAGGCCTGAAAGCCTTGCGTCAGACGAAGCGAGGAGGAAGGCAAATGACTCCCTTCTCACGCTGACCCTCCCGATAGGCTCCGATACGACAACGATAACCGCCATCGCAAAGGACGGCGGCGAGACTGTGATAATGGAAGATGGATTCATCAGGGAGGACTGATCAGGCGTTCAGGTCGGAAACCAGCTTCAGTCCCTTGAGCGTATGGAGGGAATCGACGGCATCGAGGCGCGGGATCAGCTCCGAGATCGTCTGCGAGAGCCCCCCTGTGGCGATTACGTAAAGTCTCTCTCCTATCTCATTCTCCGTGTGCGCTATAAGCGACTCGACAAGGCCCGCGTAGCCAAGCATTATGCCTCCGCGGATGGACTGCTGCGAATCCCTGCCCATGGCCCTATCCGTAACCTTGAGCTCAACCTGGGGAAGCTGCGCGGTATTGCCGAAGAGGGCATTGACGGCAGTGACAAGGCCTGGAGCGATGGAGCAGCCAAGCACATTGCCGCGCCTATCCACGGCAGAGAGTGTCAGAGCCGTGCCGAAATCAACGACCATGACAGCGCTATCCGCCTTCACATGATGGGCATAGGCAAGATTGCAGAGGATATCGGAGCCGAGCTCTGGCGGGATGGAGTCCCTCACAAGCCCGGTCCTCACATCGTGCGACACGATCAGCGGATTGATATGGAAAAGCCTCTGCAGGTTCTTCTCAACCGATCTCGTGAGATTAGGCACGACCGACGAGATTATCGCGCGGTCGATGCTCTGGGGCTTTATCCCGCTCTCGCGGAAGAGCGCGTTGAAGACCACGAAGTACTCATCGCTTGTCTTCCTCGCATCGGTATAGACCCTGAAGGACTGGATGAACTGGCCACCATCGAAGATGGCCATCACTATATTCGTATTCCCTATATCCGCAGCTACAAGCATCAGATCAGCACCACCTGCTTCGTGTTCTTATATGCCTTGGCCCTCTGCGCGTTGATGGACTCATCGTTGATGTAGTCCTCGAAGCTCATAAGCTTGTCGATGACCCCGTCAGGAGTGAACTCGATGATCCTGTTGGCAATGGAGTCGACGAACTGATGGTCATGGGAGTTGAAGAGCACGACACCCTTGAAGTCGATGATGCCGTTGTTAAGGGCCTGGATTGACTCAAGGTCGAGGTGTGATGTCGGCTCATCGAAGATCATGCAATTCGCACCCTGGAGCATCATCTTGGCAAGCACTACCCTTACCCTCTCTCCTCCTGAGAGCACGTTGCATGGCTTGAGCGCCTCATCGCCAGTGAAGAGCATGCGGCCGAGGAACGAACGCACGTACGTGTCATCATCCTCCGTGGAGAACTGCTGCAGGTAATCAGCGATGGACTCATTGTCCTTGAACATCCCTGTGTTGTCCTTCGGGAAGTACGAGAGCGATGTGGTCACGCCCCATGTGTACGAGCCCTCATCCGGCTCCATCTCTCCAGCGATGATCTGGAAGAGCACGGTCTTGGCATAGTGGTTAGGACCGACGAACGCGACCTTGTCCCCTGGATTGATGGTAAGGGAGAGGTTATCTAGGATCTTCTCTCCCTCGATCGTCTTGGAAAGGTTCTTTATCTCAAGCACGTTCTTTCCGATCTCCCTGTTAGGCTTGAACGCCACATACGGGAAGCGGCGCGATGATGGCTTGATATCATCGATCGTGAGCTTGTCTATAAGCTTCTTGCGGCTCGTGGCCTGCTTGGCCTTGGCGACATTGGATGAGAAGCGCTGGATGAACTCCTTGAGCTCTGCGATCTTCTCCTCCCTTCTCTTCTTCTCATCCTTCAGCTGCTTTGCGGCAAGCTGCGAGGACATATACCAGAAATCGTAGTTTCCGACATAAAGCTGGATCTTGCCGTAGTCGATGTCGCAGATATGCGTGCAGACGGTATTCAGGAAGTGCCTGTCGTGCGAGACGACGATAACGGTGTTGTTGAAATCCTCCAGATAATCCTCGAGCCAGTGGATGGACTCCAGGTCAAGGTGGTTTGTAGGCTCGTCTAGCAGGAGGATATCAGGATTGCCGAAGAGAGCCTGGGCAAGGAGGACACGGACCTTGAGGTTATCCTCGATCTCCGCCATCTTCTTCTCGTGCATATCCTGGGGAATTCCCAGGCCATCGAGCATCTGTCCGGCATTCGCCTCAGCCTCCCAGCCTCCGAGCTCCGCGAACTCTCCCTCGAGCTCCGCGGCCTTTATGCCATCCTCCTCGGAGAAATCAGCCTTGGCATAGATCTCATCGCGCTGCTGCATCACGTCATAGAGCTTCTGATGGCCCATTACGACAGTGTCGATGACCCTGTAGTCATTGAACGCGAAGTGATCCTGCCTGAGCACAGCCATCCTCTCGCCTGGAGTCACGATGACCTCACCCGTATCAGGCTCAAGCTCACCTGAGAGTATCTTGAGGAAAGTAGACTTGCCGGCACCGTTCGCGCCGATGATTCCATAGCAGTTGCCCGGGGTGAACTTGATATTCACTTCCTTGAACAGCACCTGTGTTCCATATGAGAGCGAGATATTAGAAGCTGTGATCATTGCGTTATACCCTAAATCTATTATCTGGATGGAATAAAGCCATCCGGTCAAAGCGACCAACAGGCACTTTACCTGATAATCGTGTTCAAGTCAATTATAGCCATGGATAAGGATGAAGGCATCGGGACTATATATATTGATATGAGACAACGAAGACTTATGATCGGTGACATCCATGGCCAGTACAGGATGCTGTTGGATGTACTTGAAAAGGCTGGCTTTCGAAACGGTGTGGATATAAAACTACCGCAGATAACTCCTATGCACGCATAGGGGCTGAATGCGGTTCAGCGATTTTTCATATAGTAAACTATATGAAGCTCTGCTCCTGTGGTATAATATGCATATGCAGAAGGCGTACCGTTTCAGGCTTTATCCGACAGACGGGGAAATGCAGCAGATGATCCGTATCATCGGTTGCTGCCGCTTCACCTATAACCGCCTTCTGGAATACTGCTCAAAGTCTTATAAGAGAAGAGGAGAAAGCCATACATCCTTCGATTTGAACAACTTCATATGCCATACTCTCAAGAAAGCATACCCGTGGCTTTCCGATGCGCCTGCTCAGACATTGCAGTGTGTTTCTGCCGACCTCTCCGCCGCATTCAAAGCGTTCTTCAGGAAGGATGCTTCTTACCCGAAGTACAAGTCCAGGCGCCGCTCGAAGAAGAGCTTCAGGATACCTCAGAGAGGAAAGGTCGATACGGAAGGAAACAGGATCTATGTCCAAGGAGTCGGCTGGGTCAATGCGGTGATACACCGCACTCCAATCGGAAAGCCCAAGAACATCACCGTCACGGTCAATCCTTCTGGAACAGCATACGCCTCATGCCTCTTCGATGATGCAACCGATGCTCCTGTTCCTTCCGTCCCTGACAATCCTAAGGTGGTTGGAGTCGACCTCAATCTTGACAGGCTCGCAGTATGCTCGGATGGCAGCGATTATGAGAACCCGAGGACACTTAAGCAGTATGAGAAGAAGCTGAAGCATCTTCAGCGTATGCTTTCGAAGAAAAAGAAAGGTTCGGACAACTGGATGAAGCTTAAAAGAGAGGTGTCTTCCCTGTATGAGAAGATAGCGGACATCAGGAATGATGCGATACATAAGATGACGAAACGCATCGTCTGCGACAGCCAAGCGGATGCGATAGTAGCCGAGGGTCTGAACGTATCCGGAATGATGAGGAACGATAAACTATCAAAGCATATACAGGATGCGTCATTTCACGAGATCCGGAGGCAGATCGAATACAAGTGCCTCTGGTACGGGAAGGCGCTCGTCATAGCGGACAGGTTCTATGCATCATCGAGGATCTGCTCCGCATGCGGCTGGCATAACGACGGCCTCACGCTCCGTGACAGGGAGTGGGAGTGCCCGGTGTGCCACACCAAACATGATCGGGACCGCAATGCGGCGCTCAATCTTGGATCCTTTGGCCTGAAGGCCCTAGCCAGGGACGCTGGCGAAGTGAAGCCTCCGGAGAAACCCTCTGTGGACGAAAGCAGGGTTTGCACCTGCATAAGAAGCATGGTTTCCGTGAACGAGGAAAAAGAACCGGGATGCACCCGGGGAAGCCCCTAAGCTTGCTTAGGTGGTACGGTCACTGTTGTAATCTTTAATTAAATCTCATATGTATATTAACGATACATCATTGCCTAGCTGCTATTTGTAGGATTTTCCATAAGACGTAAGAATTATTTTCTTGACTTTACCTTCCTCTCAGGTAGCATGTTAGATGTATTAGTTTGTTCAATCAGGGAGGAAATATGTTCAGTAACATACCAGAAGTGAAACTTGGAATGATTGCAGTAAGCAGGGACTGTTTCGTCATCTCCATTTCAGAAAATAGAAGAAAGAAGATAGCAGAGGAATGCGGGAATATCGGTATATCAATCTATGAAGCACCTACTGTGGTCGAGACGGAGAAGGATGCACTTAAAGCTGTTGAGGAAATCAAGAATGCAGGTTGTAATGCCCTTGTCGTCTTCTTAGGCAATTTCGGACCTGAGACTCCTGAGACAATCATAGCTCAGCACTTTGACGGTCCTGTCATGTTCATTGCCGCAGCAGAGGAACGAGGAGACAACCTCTTGAACGGCAGGGGTGATGCATACTGCGGAATGCTCAACTGCTCATACAATCTTAATTTGAGGAAAATAAAAGCATACATCCCAGCCTACCCCGTCGGAGATGCCAGGGAATGTGCCATCATGATAAAGGATTTCATCCCTGTTGCAAGGGGAATCCTTGGAATCAAAGGGCTTAAAATAATCACATTCGGTCCTCGTCCTCAGGATTTCTTCGCATGCAACGCACCTATCAAGGCACTATATGACTTAGGAGTTGAGATTGAAGAGAACAGCGAGCTGGATCTTCTTGTATCCTATCATCAGCATAAGAATGACAAGAGGATAAAGGATGTCGTCTCCGATATGGAGAAGGAGCTTGGAAAGGGAAACAGCTATCCGGACCTGCTTGAAAGGATGGCTCAGTTCGAGCTCACACTCCTGGACTGGGCGGAGAGCCACAAAGGGGCAAGGGATTATGTCGTATTTGCAGACAAATGCTGGCCTGCATTCCCTGAGCAATTCGGATTCGAGCCATGCTATGTGAACAGCCGTCTGGCATCACGAGGCATTCCTGTTGCATGTGAGGTGGATATCTACGGTGCATTCTCCGAATATATCGGAACATGCATCTCAGGGGAGCCTGTAACGCTTCTCGATATCAACAACACAGTTCCACGGGACATGTTCGAAAATAGCATCAAGGGGAGATATGACTATACCCTACAGGATACATTCATGGGATTCCATTGCGGCAACACCCCACTCTGCTGCCTGAGTGAAGGGGCGGTGAAGTACCAGATGATACAGAACAGGCTTCTTGAAAACGGAAACACACCCGACTTCACAAGGGGGACCCTCGAGGGGGATATCAAAGCCGGAGAAATCACATTCTTCCGCATCCATTCAAATGCGGACACATCCATCCAGGCATATATCTGCCATGGAGAGGTTCTCCCTGTTCCTACAAAGTCATTTGGGGGGATCGGAGTCTTTGCAATCCCTGAGATGGGAAGGTTCTACCGCCACGTCCTGATTGGAAAGCATTACCCGCACCATGGAGCGGTTGCATTCTCTCATATAGGTAAGCCCCTTTTCGCAGTCCTCTCATATTTCGGAATCACAGACATATCATTCAACCAGCCGAAAGGCATGCTCTATAAGGGCGAGTGTCCGTTCTAAAGAGAGGCTTCCATGATAGCAGCAGGAATAGATGCAGGTACACAAAGCATAAAAGTACTGGTCTATGATTCAGACAAGCATGAAATCATAGCCCTGACATCCTCCCCTCTTCCCCTCATTGAAGAAGAGGGAGGAGTAAGGGAGCAGAAGGCTTCATGGTGGATTGAAGCCTTGAGAAAGTGTTTCTCCTGCATCCCCAGGGAGATAAGGGAGAGAATTGAAACCATCGCAGTCTCAGGACAGCAGCACGGATTCGTCCCTTTCTCAAAGAGGAAAGGAGTGCTGCATAATGTAAAACTCTGGTGTGATACCTCAACTGCCACTGAATGCATGGAACTTGAAGAAAAAGCAGGAGGAAGGGAGGCTTTGGCAAAGAAACTCGGGAACCCGATCCTTCCAGGCTATACGGCAAGCAAGATCCTCTGGCTCTATAAGAGGCACAGGGGAATCTATGATGAGATGGACTGTGTACTCCTTCCTCATGACTATCTGAACTGGTATCTTACCGGAGAGATAACCATGGAAAGAGGGGATGCATCAGGAACGGGATTGATGAATGTTTTCTCTTCTGACTGGGATGAGGAGACATTATCTCTGATTGCACCTGATCTAATCTATAAGATGCCGAAGATCTCCCAAGAACCGGCAATCATCGGGAACATCAGGAAAAGCACCGCAGAAGAGCTAGGACTTGCCACTTCATGCCTTGTCTCATCAGGAGGTGGGGATAACATGATGAGTGCGATAGGAACGGGAAGCGTCTCAGACGGGATCCTGACGATGAGCCTAGGAACATCCGGCACCCTCTTTGCATCCTCATCAAAGGCTTTCTATGACGAAGGACACCGCCTTGCCTCCTTCTGCTCCTCTACGGGCACATATCTTCCTCTGCTGTGCACAATGAACTGCACTGTAGCGACGGAAACGATACGAAAGCTGTTCAAAGTTGAAGTGAAAGATATAGACGCCATCGCATCAGACGCAAAACCTGGGTCGGATGGTATGATGATGCTTCCATTCTTCAATGGAGAAAGGGTTCCTGATTATCCTCACGGAGAAGGCGTCCTCTTTGGAATGAGACAATCCAATGTGAAAAAAGAGAACATCATGCGTGCCGCAATGGAGGGAGTGAGCTATGAGTTCCTGCTCGGAATCGATGCCTTCAAAGAAAACGGAATCGATGTGAAAGAACTGATACTCACAGGAGGGGGCTCGAAAAGCAGGCTTTGGAGGAAAATCGTCTCAGATATGACACTCTGCCCTGTAAATGTTCCCAGGATAGCTGAATCTGCAGCATTTGGATCTGCTCTTCATGCACTATGGTGCAAAGAGGGAGGATGTATCGAAGATGTTGTAAGGGAACATGTGGAATATGATAGTGGAAAAGCTGTAAGCCCGGATTTGAAAAACAGGAGAACTTATGAACAGGGCTATGCGAAATGGCTTGAATATTCAAAGGCCCTTGCAGATTTGTTCCACTGAAAACAAAATCACCAGGAAAAACAATGTTTGGTAAAAAACTATTTTCATCTCTATATTTCGAGAAGGCCTTGTCCTTGCTCAGAGCTGTCTGTCCTATTCCAGCCCCTTCCTTGAACGAGGATGAAAGAGTCGACTTCATTTTAAGTTTTCTCAGAGCAGAGGGTATAGCATCTGCATTTGAAGATGAAGCGAAGAATGTCATCATCCCGTATAACGACACTGGGGACAATGAACTGGATGTCTTCGCAGCTCATACAGATGTAGTATTTCCAGACACATCCCCTCTTCCTTTTAGGGAGAAAGGGGATTTCATACACTCCCCCGGATGCGGTGACGATACTGCATCATTCGTAGCTCTATTGATGTATGCCGTCCATTTCTTTAAAGAAAAGCCGAAAACAGAAAGAGGCGTACTGTTTGTCTGCAATGCGGCAGAAGAAGGGCTTGGAAACCTGAAAGGAACAAGAAAGCTTTTCGATACATATAGAGGTAGGATAAGGAGTTTTACAACCTTTGATGAGTGTCTTGGAAAAGGTATTGTAGATACGGCTGTCGGCAGTGAAAGATATCTGATCAAGGTCAAGACAAAAGGTGGGCACTCATTCAAGGATTTCGGAAACAGGAATGCAATTGCAGCTATATCTGAGATCATAGCAAAGTTCTATGAGCAGGATGTTTCCCTAGAGGGAAGGACGACATACAACGTAGGAACAATCTCGGGAGGGACAAGCGTCAATACTATCGCAGAATATGCGGAGTGCACATATGAATTCAGGTCGACAAGCAAAGCCGCTCTTGAGAAAATGCACTCATCATTTGAAAGCATAATCAACTCATTCTCTTCGGAAAATGATGTCTCAATCAACTATGACTGCATCGGTATAAGGCCATGCGGGTCTGATGTGGATATATCATGGATGGAAGATATCGCCGAAAACCTTATGAGGGACTATGGCCTCAGTACAGAGAGACGGGCCTCCAGTACGGATGCCAACATCCCTCTTTCACTGGGTATTCCCGCCATATGCATCGGAATTGTGGAAATGCACGGACAGCATACACGAGAGGAGTACATGAGGATATCGAACTACAGGACAGGGCTTGACCTGGGGTATGACTATATCTTGAAAACAACAGGTCTGGCTTGATTACATGAAAGCAAAGACCAGGGGGCATTTTGCATAAAGCCCCCTGGAAACAGTCAAACAATTATGAATCCCTACATCAAACCATTTTACTTGATGAATTTCACATGCTTGCAGATCTCTTTATATGCCTCATCCTTCCTCTTGTTGTACTCAATCTTCTTCTCTTCGAACATATTGCGTCCATCGGTGTCGATTGATACGATAAGAGGACCGAACTCCTTTACACGGCATACCCATAGGGTTTCCGGCATTCCGAGATCCCTCCACTGCGCATCCTCTATTTCCTCAACCTCTGTTGCGGCAAGTACTGCACATCCTGCAGGGAATACACAATGGAGAGCCTTGAACTCCTTGCATCCTCTCTGCGTTCCCTCACCCATTCCACCTTTTCCGACAACGAGTTTCACCCCTGTTTCCTTGATGAACTCATATTCGAACTTTTCCATCCTCATGCTTGTGGTCGGACCGACTGAAACCATCTGGAACTTATCGTTTTCAAGTGGTTTGATGATTGGACCGGCATGCAATATAGCTCCGCCCCTGATATCTACAGGAAGAGGCATCTTCTCTTCAATGAGTCGGCGGTGAGCTACATCACGACAGGTGACGATATGTCCTGTAAGATATATGATATCCCCGACATGGATATCCTTCAGATCTTCATCTTTGATTGGTGTTGTTAATATTTTCTTCTCGCTCATAATGTAACTCCTGAATGTGTGGTAATCTCATAGTTGAGATTCTTATCGAAAATGATATGACCACGGCGATGTGACCAACAACCGACATTTACAGCGACTCCTATTGTAGAAGGATGACGTGCTGTATTTTCGATATTGACACCCATCACGGACATCTTTCCACCCATACCCTGAGGGCCAAGGCCGATCGAGTTGATACCATCTTCAAGAAGTTTCTCCATAGCTGCGGCACGCTCATTGCTGTTATGGCTTCCGATAGGCCTCATAAGAGCCTTCTTGGAAAGGAGAGCAGCAGTCTCCACGCTTGTAGCAACTCCTACTCCGACAAGAAGTGGAGGACATGCGTTAAGCCCATAGCTCGTCATTACATCAAGAACGAACTTCGTAACCCCTTCATAACCCATTCCCGGCATCAGGACTCCAGCCTTTCCTGGGAGAGTGCATCCACCACCAGCCATATAGGTGTAGATTTCGACCTTGTCGGAATTCGGAACTATATCCCAGAAAACGGTCGGAGTACCCTTTCCGACATTGCGTCCAGTATTATACTCATCGAAAGTCTCGACACTGTTATGCCTGAGAGGCATTGAGAACGTAGATTCTACAACAGCATCCTTCAGAAGGCTCTCCAATTCATCTATAAGAGGGAATCTTGTGCCGCACTTGACCCAGAACTGCAGGACACCTGTATCCTGACAGCATGGACGGTTCAGATCCCATGCAAGACTCTGGTTCTTAGCCATTGTGTCATAGATGGTGCTCGCCAGATCACCTGTCTCGATCTTCCTGAGCTCTGCGAGCTTATTCTCTACATCATCAGGAAGTTTCTTCGAGACATATGAGATGAATGATGCCATAAGATGAGTCATCTTTTCTCTTTCTGTTTTGTTTTCCATATTTAACCTCACTTATATTCAATCAACCCGGGAAGAATGGGAAGAAGATAGGAAGAAGAATCATATTCACTACTATAGCAATCACAATCAGAGGAAGACCCGCCTTGACGTAATCCATGAAGCGGTATCCACCTGCACCGATTACCATTGTGTTTGCAGGCATTCCTATAGGTGTTGCATATGCACAGCTTCCTCCGATCACCGTTGCCATGAGAACTGCCTTCGGATCGGCTCCAAGCTCTGTAGCAATGCTTAGTGCAATAGGAACAAGGAGAGCTGTTGTTGCCGTATTACTCATGAAGTTTGTAAGGATACAGGCAATCATGAAGATAACGAATGTAAGTATGAACGGGGAAGGATTGGATCCACAGAGCCCTATGACGGCATCAGCGACCATCGCACCGGCACCACTTGTCTCAAGAGCCTCTGCAAGGGCAAGAGTACCGCCGAAGAGGAAGATTGTCTGCATGTCGATGCTCTTGTATGCCTGCTTCTCAGTCATGACTCCTGTAAGGACAAGGAGAATAGCCCCGATACATCCTGAAACATAGAGGGGGATGCCGATGAAATCCTCGAATATCATGGCAAGAACTGTGAGGACAAGGATTATAAGACTCGCCCGCTGCTTCCATTCAGGGACATCCTTTGCCTGGGGTTTCTCATCGAAAATCGTGTCGGTTGGAACACACTTCGATGCATCTGGCAGGAGCTTGTATCCGAAAAGAGCGAAATATACGATACCACAAATCAGGAGTGGAAGACCGGTAAAAGCATATTCAAAGAATCCGAACTTAAGTCCTACATCCTGAAGGGCACTCTGTGCAATCATGTTTCCAGGTGCTCCGATAAGAGAAAGATTACCTCCCATGGCTGCGGCGAATACAAGAGGAAGAAGAAGTCTCGACCTCGAATATCCTGACTTTGATGCGATTCCAATTACGACAGGAATCAATACAGCAGCAGTCCCTGTGTTTGAAAGGAAACCGCTCATAAGACCGGTGACAAGCATTACGGCTACGATGGTCTGTCTCTCAGTCTTTGCAAACCTTGTCACAAGACCACCTACCCTGTCGGCCATGCCTGTCTCAAAAAAGGCACCTCCAACGATGAACATAGCGACAAACAGAATTACGTTCGTGTCCACGAATCCAGAGAAAGCAGCAGCAGGCTCAAGTACTCCTGTAAGCACAAGACCAATACATACAATCATGCTGGTCAGGGCAAGCGGAAGCTTTTCCCATACGAACATCACTACTGCAAAAACCAGAAAGAAAAGTGTGATAACAGCAGAACTCATATATCCCTCCTTAAATTCAATATCTGATTTTTGATATTGTATCCATTTATTTACGATAATATACCATTATTCCAGGTTGTCAAGTAAAAATTTAATTTCCGCTCTCTTCTTCTGAAAGATGAGTAAGCATGCTCTCCATACTTCTGATTATATGCTTATACATGAGTCTATAAGCACCATCCCCATCCTTCTCTTCTATCCTATGAAAGATCTCGATATGCTCTGTTATTGATATCCTTGCATAATCCTCAACGGTCACTCTCGCACCGAGGGAAAGTCCGTTCCATAGGTTTGATACCATTGATTTCAGTTTCTCATTGCCGCATAGATTCCATATTGCAAGATGAAACGCCTGATTCAAATCGGCATATGAGGAGTAATCCCCATCTTCAATAAGATTTCCGGATTTTGTAACTATCTGTTCAAGACTTGATATGTCTGTCGCCCTTATTGCAGTAAGGCGTGCGGCTTCCGCCTCAAGGACGGCACGCACTCCGAAATGGTCATGAACCCATTTCTCGTTCATCCCGATGACGATTGCCCCTTTATTTGGTCTAAGCTTTATAAGTCCTTCTGAAGAAAGTATTTGATAGGCTTCCCTCACGGGAGTTGCAGATACCCCGAGCATTGCGGCGACCTTGTCTATGCTAAGCTCCTCCCCTTTTCTAAAATACTGGCTCATAATGGCTTTTCTAAGGGCTGATGCAACACGCTCTCTTGCAGGAAGCATCTCGATGGGTCTAAGACTTTTAAGCAAATTCCACCTCCAACTGGGAGATTATCATATCAAGGTACTCCCCTTTCAAACTCTTTTTCGCACCTTCCATGTCCCCAGAGATAAGGGACTCTCCTATTCCTGTTAAAATGGATAGTCTCTTCTCATCATGTTCCTTAGAGAAAAAATACTCGGTGTATCCTCTGAGAGCTGCTGTGCAGATTGATGATATCAAAGCATCAGAGCTTGCAGAGAGAAGATTTCTATGCCAAAGAATCTCATCTGATATATTTTCAAAGCTCTTCATGTAGTCAATTGCAATGCAGTCAGAAGCAATAAGCTGTTTAAAATACGCTGCGGCGCGGGGAAAGGTCATCCCGTTTACAGCGATATGACGATTCGCAAGTCTCGTAAGAAGACCTTCTTCCGTCAAAAGAAGGAACGCTTCACGCACCGGCATCCTGGATAGCTCCAGGCTCTCAGCAACCTCGTTCTGCGTAATCTCCTCACCATCTTCAAGCTCTCCGGAGAAAATCAGAGTCCTTAGCTGGGATGCTATCGATTCCTTGGTTGTCCTACTTTCAAGCTTTTCCATCTTCCACCTTCAATCTATCTTTGAAATATCCTTCACTGTTATATATTGCCGCAAGCGGGTTATGCCCTGTCACCCTATCCTTTACAGCTAGAACGGTTGCAAGAGTATGGCTGTATTTGAAGAACATACTGTCATGCCCTACACAAAGGCCAAGAACAATATTGAACTCAGTTTCCGCCTTCTCAAGGAACCTAGCCTGAGCTATTGGATTGCACATCGGCTCATACTCACACGGATGGACCTTATGGGCGATACCTATGGCATCCTTATCGATGCCGCCTGTCTTGCATATTACGCTTATGACATCAAACCCGTTTTCCCTGAGGATCCTGGAGGTTATGCGGGCCTCGTTCCTCAGGCCTCTGCAGAAAGCAAGACCAAGCCTATGGTAGTCCATTCTTTTGGCAAACTCCATAATCTCCCTAAGTCTTGTCCATTGGCAATAACCAAGCGCCTCCATCTCACTTGAAGAGACATAGAACTCCTTGTTCTCATCTTTCTCATATTCCTTGAAAGAGGAAGACATGAGATCTTCATCCCTCATTGGACAAGGCTTGGGAAGAGTCCCCTTTTCTTTCTTACTGCATTCATAGTGGCTACACTCTGCACAATAATAGCTATTCATAGGTAAAATAATGTATCCAATTCTTTCACTTGTCAACAAACAATGTTAAGCCAAAGGATATGCTGACTTACCTTATCGCCCTTCTCTCCATTGTTTTCAGAGAGCGTTTATAACAAATATAATGCGCAGCAGCTGTAGCAGACCAGGAGATTGGATAGCTTAAAAAGAGCATTTCTATCGTCATTACAGCTCTAAAAGCGGTATAGACCCAGATTACGCGGAAGATGCAGACTCCAAGGAGTGTGATTATCGTAGGGGCCAGCCCTTTTCCAAGTCCTCTCTGCACACCGGCATAGACCTCCATCACACCACATAGCCCATAAGGAAGCATGGCAACCAGGTTCCTTGACATTGCATAGCCTATCGCATCGGAGTCGATGAAGAAAGGAAGAAGAGGATAGCCGGACAAGTACACTAAAGCACCTAGGACAGTACCGGTTGAAAATGTATAGATAAGAGAAAGGTGTACTATCTTCGGCACATTATCAAGCTTCCCTGCTCCGACATTCTGTCCTGTGAAACTGATGACAGCCTGCATTATGGAGTTTGTAGCGGCATAAATGAAATTCTCCATAGTTGTGGATACAGAACATCCTGCCACCGCAGCAGAACCGAATATGTTGATTGCACTCTGGATCTGCATATTCGAAAAAGAGAACGCCATGTTGTTCAATGCCGTAGGCACTCCAATAACAAGTATGCGTTTGAATATTTTCAAATCGATTTTCAAATCCTTAAGTATAAGACGGGTATCATCATCGCATCTTAAAAGATATGAAACGGAAAGAATGGCTGCAAAGACTTGGCTTAAAAGGGTTCCGATAGCAACTCCTGCCACACCAAGGTCGAATAGGAGGACAAAAGATGTGCATAATACTATGTCGACAACTCCTGATAGCGTAAGATATAGAAATGGATGTCTCGAGTCCCCTTTCGCCCTCATGATCGCAGATGCAAAATTGAAGATAAGATTAAATGGAGCACTGAAGAAATATATCCTCAAATAGAGCGTCGACTGATCTATTATATCTATGGGGGTGTTGAGCGCCTCAAGCGAAATGCGAGCGAAAAACTCACCTATTGCAACAACCACAATTCCTAAAATAAGACTTGAGGAGATTGCCGTATGCACAGCCTTCCTTACGACTTCACTGTTCTTAGCCCCGATTGCCTGGGAAGAGACAACATTCACGCCTACTGCAAGACCGGCAAAACCATTTATGAAAAGATTGACAATGTATGTGGTCGCTCCAACTGCAGCAAGTGCCTGACTTCCGACAAAAAGCCCAAGTATGAACATGTCGTCACATGCCATGAAAAGAATCTGGAGCATCGACATCAGGACAAGTGGAATTGTAAATCTTATGATATTTCGCCAGAACGGCTCCTTTGTCATATCAATAACAGTGCTATGCATATCAAACCTTGGAAACAGGGCTAATGATAACCATCTCTCTGTTATGTTTCAATCGGGAAATAAAGTCTTTTTATCCTTTAAAAACAGAAAACCTTCAGTTTGTTTAATTTTTAGTGCAAAGAAAAATCCAGCCTGCACAAAACAAGCTGGATTTCATCATGAATAAAACGAATCAAGATTTACATTTAATTGATTAAGCGTCCGCCCTCTCTTCATCCTTGCCGAAAAGCTTCTTGCAGCAAGAGATTACGACTATCACGGCAAGGGCCACAAGAAGGATGCCAAGGATTATCTGCATCGCCTGTCCGAGTGCAGAAACTGTTGCGCTTGTACCGAAATTGACAATGTTGTTCATAATCAACTGGATAAGAGCGACAAGAGTTGCTGCAAGCATGAAGAACATCGGCACAAACATCATCTTGTTGTCCTTCTTCGCCTTCTTGAGGTATACGGCAACAGCAGCAAGGGCAAGTACGGAAAGAAGCTGGTTTGCAGAACCGAAGAGCGCCCAGATTTCAGCATATCCAACCTGTGCAAGCACATAAGAAGGGATGAGAACTATGATTGTAGCTACCCATCTGTTTGTAAGAACCTTCTTCCAGGAAGGGAGGTTCTTCTCATCATCCTCCTTATCCAGGAAGAGCTCCTGGAATGAAAGCCTTCCAACTCTTGCAACTGAATCGAGGGAAGTAAGTGCGAATGCAGAGACCGCAAGGGAGATGAGTGTATATGAGATGTCTGCAGGGATATGAAGAACTGTCAGAAATCCTGATACAGCCTGGGAGAAGATCATCTGGGGCGTACCGCTTGGGATGACTCCACCTGCAGAGACAGCGCCTACAGCAACCAGTGCAATTACTCCAAGAAGGGATTCCACAAGCATTGCACCATATGAGATGGGAAGCATGTCGGACTCCTTCTCGACCTGCTTGGAAGCAGTCTCGGAAGATACAAGTGAATGGAAACCTGAAACAGCTCCACATGCGACTGTTACGAAAAGAATCGGGAAGAGGGAACCTGCAGATGTCATGAATCCCGAGAATGCAGGAAGATCCATCGGAGGGTTGGATGCAAAGATTCCTACTACAGCAGCGGCAATCATTGCAATGAGAAGATAGCTGTTGAGGTAGTCCCTAGGCTGCAAGAGAGCCCATACCGGTGTTACAGATGCAATAAGGATATAGATGAATACGAGAATCATCCAAGTGTTCACACCCAGGGAGAAAGGAAGAAGACATCCCAAAGCGACACATACGATGAGAAGTATGATTGAAAGTGCTGTGTTTAAAGCTGTTCCCGGCTGCTTATACTTGATGAAGAATCCGAAAGCAACAGCAACGAAAATAAACAGAGTTGATGTACATGCGACCTGGGAGTTGGAATAGTTGACAGCTTCCGAAAAGGCCTCGGACACTCCAAAACTCTTTGCTACGATATCTGAGAATGCCGCGACGACAAGGATTGAGAAGAAATAGACGAAAAGGAGGAAAAGCCTCTTTCCTGTCTTTCCGACATAGTTCTCGATGATGATGCCGATGGAACGACCCTTGTTCCTCACAGATGCGAACATCGAAGAGAAATCCTGGACAGCACCAATAAAAATCCCTCCGATAAGACACCATAGGAGAACAGGAACCCAACCGAAGACAGCCGCCTGGATAGGTCCGTTTATCGGGCCGGCTCCGGCAATGGATGCGAACTGATGTCCGAATACAACCTGCTTCTTTGTTGGAACGTAGTCCACACCATCATTGATCTCAACAGCCGGAGTCTTCCTGCTGTTATCGACACCCCACTTCTTTGCAAGCCATCTGCCATAACAGACATAACCTGCAATAAGTGCGACAAGTGCGATGATTATTATCGCAATTCCGTTCATGCATACCTCGCTTTATCAAACTGCTATACTGCAGTGAGTATGATCAAAGGATGGAAAGCCCCATACGGGAGCAATCCCAACCAGTTGTACGCGCCTACCTGTCACGGGTCTTCCGCGTACGGAAGCAATGGAAGCATCCATCGGGCTCTTTTTACGAGGAACCTTAAACCATGTGGAAACAGAGCCCTTTCCACATATGACGAATTCCTCTTTCTGCATGAAAAATATATTGGGAAATGGTAGGCGTAATGAGCATCATGTTCAATCCGATGAACAACATGAAAGCTACAAGTTTATTCATTCAAAGCTCAAAAACAGGCTTCAGCATACAAGTTTCTGCACTCTGAGTGGTTTCCGCTAGAGTATATACAACTCCCTTTTCAAGGAATCACTGTCTCAAAAGTCCGCTTATCCGGGGCCTTATCGCAGGTGTGACAACAATTGCTACTATGATTTTTATCGTATCCCCGAGTAAAAATGGAAGAAGTCCTGCAGTAAGTGCTGCGACAAATGAAAGCTCCATCTTCACCCCGAGCCATGGAAGCCCTATAAGATATACTATCACAGTTGCCGCTATTGAAGAGAGGGCTGCAGCCAGACGTGGTTTTGCTTGGAAGGCATTCATAATGACGGCACCGATGAGGACTGCCGGAATCATTCCAATCAGATAGCCTCCGGTAGGACCCAGCATTGCCGCAAGGCCGCCACCTGTCGTGAAAATCGGTAGCCCTATTAAGCCAAGGAAAAGATATACGACGACACTTGAGAGGGCCATCATTGGTGGAAGACACGATGCAGCTAAGAGAGCAAAAAGTGTCTGCAGCGTCATAGGTGCGGGAATCAGGGGAATCTTTATGAATGCCCCTGCTGCTATGAGAGCAGCAAATAGTGAGATCAGGACAAGCTTTGTAATCTGGTTTCTTTCCATACAGTCACCTCATATGTTCAAATATCATTTTGAGAGATAAGAAAATAACGCTTACTGCCATTATTATAAAATCGACTGCCCTGTACCCTGCCCTGTCTCTGATTTGTGAAGCATCATAGCCACGGCTGTAGAGCGCGTCGATATAGATTTCCGCCTTATCAAGAAGAGAAGAAAGGATTGAGATGGATAATTCTGAAACAGTCTTCAACGGATGGGAGAAGAATGATGCGCCGCGGGCTCTGCGGGCATCAAAAATACCTGCTGTGCTATCTATGATGATAGGAATCATGGAAAGCGTGATTTCCACCAGCGTAGAGAATATGTACGCATATCTTCCAATGAGTTTTGAAAGTGCTCCTCCTATCGATCTTGCAAGGTCATCCGGCATTGTCGTATCGGTAAGAAGCATGGAAGAGAGCACCATGGAGAGAAATGACAGGGCATAAGAGAATGCATGGAGAATATCTCTTTGAGAGAGAAAAGATGTTATCGCCATCAACACAGACAGGAGGATGAAGAACAGACTCTCTTTGATATACTCCCGAAACGGCAGCCTTATTCCTAATGCAATGGAGATTGGAACCAAGGAGAGTAAAATGGTTTCAAGTGGTCCACATGATGATATCACAATGGAATATGACAGAAGAGCGACAAGCTTGGTATTCGGGTTCAAGCGGGTAAGAAGATTATCTGACACCCTGTAGTGGAAAATCATCACCTGAGCCATGAGAGCTCCTCAAATGATGCATTTTTTGGAAGATAGATATCGTAGGATGGAAGCTTAAAATAGATTTCATCCGCCCTGCCCTTCTCCTTCATCCTTCCCTCTTCCAATATGAAAAGGGTATCTGCATGGAACAGGAACTTCTCCACCTCATGTGAGACTACGAGGATCGTATAACCCTTCCCGTGCAGCGTATTCAGAGCACGGATCACTGAAAGCGTGGATGGATAGTCCAGATTGGCAAAAGGTTCATCCAGAAGAATCACTTCGGGCTCCATCGCAAGAATCCCGGCAATGGCGCACTTCCTCTTTTCCCCGCCCGAGAGGGTCTGAGGCCTCTGTTTAACCTTG
>CALXLT010000021.1 GCA_944389275.1 uncultured Spirochaetaceae bacterium | reverse complement strand
CTCTTGTACCCGTTGCCCTTCTCGAAGAGCTCCAGGCATTCAAGCTTCTTCTCGTTGGGGATCCTGGACCTTCCGATATTGGATCTCTCCTCCATCTTCAGCCTCCCCTTTCGAGATGGGCCCTAGTAAACTAGAGCCCAATTTGTATCCCGTATGGGGATTAATTAAAGGACGTTCGTAGTTGTTGTGGCTGTATATGTAACCTCAACAGGAGCAAGGTCGACAGAATATTTCATAGTCGAATCAGCCTTTGCTTCACCAAGAGCTGGTCCGAGAAGAACATTTGCAACAACAGTACTATCAACATTCCTACCAAATTCCTGACTAGTTCCAGTAATTGCAGATGCAGTCTTAGCCGTATTATCGACAGTGACAGCAACACCCTTTACATCACCAGAGAGGTTAACAGTAATCTTGGCATCTTCAATAGCAGAATCATCTGCGAAAGCTGAACCAGAAGTATTATAATTCTGTGCAGTAAGGACACCTTCAATCGTGTATGCCTTTGGAGTAAATGTAGTAGTTGAAACAGTTGCCGTTGTGTCAGGATCTGTGAATGTGACATTTATATAGTCATCAGTAGAAAGTGCAATCTGCAAATCAGTTACAGCAGCTGGAGAATCTTTTGCGGAAAGAGCAATTGCAGTATTTCCAGTCCTCTTATACTGTACAGAAAGAGTGCCGCCATTTGCTGGATCGTAAGTATACTTGTATTCACCGCCATCATGACCAGAGAACCAACCATTAAGGGTAGATATCAGATCTGTCGTGGTAGCATCTGCAACAAGCTGATCTGCATATGCTTTCAGATGATCACGAGCATCAGATTTTGCATCGGACAAAACTTTACCATATGTCGAAGCGTTCTGAGCGTCACTTGCAACAGCATCATAAATCTCGCCAGATGCAGCAGTTCCAATACCTTCAACTGAAAGACTTGCGCCTGTACCCTTCTCATCCTGGAACAGAACAATATCAAGAGCATTATTTGTATCAAGCTTGTAGGATGTTATTCCCTTGACAGGATCTACAGTTACAGTTGCAGTGTTGCTTTTTGCAAAATAACCTGGGATTACACCAGTAACCTTCTGTACCTCATTGTTCACAGTAGTGGTATATGTCTCAAAGGTATATGTGAAGGAATCAAGAACAATTGGGTGGCTGCCAGTATCTTTATTGTCCTCACGGTTACCCGTCTCAACACCCTTAACAGCAAGAGTTACAACCTGAGCTGGGTATGTTCCATTTGGAGTAGCCGGATTAACTGTCTTGCTGATTGTAATACCATAGGTCTCTGCATCAACTGTCACAGTATATCCTGCTCTAGCTGGTGGCATAAGCTCCTCATTAGTAGCTGCTACGCCAAGGAATGCCTTGATTGATGCATCAATTCCACCATTGAGGTTTCCCAGGACTTCATCCATTACATCAGAAATATCCTGTGTTGAGAGTCCAGCACCCCCCTGCTCGGTATCATCAGTATCAGCCGGTGTGCTATTGTCACATGCTGCAAAGCCAAAAAGTACAGCAAGTGCCAACAAAAGAATCATGATTTTTTTCATAATTTCCTAAATCCTCCGATTTCAATTGTACACATAGGCTACCCCCCCCCAGTACATATTTGTCAAGAGCTTTTTGCAATTTTTTGAAAAAAGTTATTGGAGATAGTGTCGAAGCTATATGTTTGTATTTATTGGAATTATGATTTATCTCACAGTTTTGGATGGATTATCTGTAACCTTTTTGTTTGTTACAGGTTTTGCAGGCATTATGCTCCGCCCAAGCCTCTGTATAGAATGAATAGTAATCAAGGCGGTTCAAGCTTGTGTAGGTATGGAGGATGCACCATATAAGAGATGGCAAGCCGATTACCAGCAGATACAGAGGCCCAAGCATCATGCTCTGCTTTCTATGCCCTAGCTCATGAGGAAGGACTGATGGAGATGAGACTATGATGAAGTCTCCAAGGCTTATGCTTCCTGGCCCTTTCCATCTGTAATAGGCAACCCCGCCAGATACGGCTTTCTCACAGCCTCTTGAGAGGATGAAACCTAAGATGTTCTGTGGCAGCTGCCAGATGAAAAGAATGGCTCTCATAACCTGATTGTACGAAATTACGGAAATTTTATAAGGCTTATTGACACTGATATGCAAATTCCTTAATATCTCTCTTGTTCGAAAGAACGCATTCTCCTGTAGCTCAGTCGGTAGAGCAGGTGGCTGTTAACCACCCTGTCGGGGGTTCAAATCCCTCCGGGGGAGCTGAAGGCCCTTATCCAGTGATGGATGAGGGCTTTTCTATTTTCCAAAACTTGCAGAGAAAGGAACAGGGCGGATTGCTCCGCCCTGTACTGTCTGATCTAACTAATCAGTTGATTGGATATACATCCTCAAGATAGCTGATAAATACCTCATTGAGCATAGAGCCTTCGGTAAGGACACGGCCGAACATGGTGTATCCATCACCGCCTGCTGCCATGAAGTCATTCGTAGCGACCTTGTACATCGTTGTTGTGTCCGCCGGATCGAGAAGCTGATCGCCGAGGTATACCCTCTTAATCCTCTCTCCAGCCGGAGCCTTAGCGCTGTACACGACCTTGAGGTCAGTCTGGCTGAACGCGCCATTCTGCTCTGGAAGCATCGAGTAGCCATGCTCAAGGGCCGCGTAGACATCAGCCGGGGAGATCTCGCATACGGTAATCGTATTCGTGAACGGAAGCACGTTGTTGATATCCCCAAGAGTGACAGGGCCAGCTGCGATGGAAGCCCTGATTCCTCCGCCGTTCATGATCGTGAAGTCCGCGCCGGACTCAGCTGTCATGGCATCTGTGATGAGCTTCGCGAGGTTGGTCTTCCTTGTCCTCACGTAAGCCCTCTCTCCATTGAGATCCATCGGGATGTTGGCGATAACCGTATCGAGAACAGCGTTGAGCTCCTCTGTCTTCTCTGCGATGTACTGATCAACCTCTGGATCCGATGGGATCTCCTTGACTCCAAGCGACGCGAAGAACTCGCTATCCGCAGGATTCATTATATCCTCAGCAGGCACGAGGAAGGCATCGGTTATCTCCCCTTCCCCATCCTTCACGTGGATCTGCACGACGCCGACATTGTTCATGTACTGGCCCGTTGAGACGATGAGCGTGCCGTTTACCATCTCGCCGCCATCCATGACGGTGTGGCTATGGCCATCGACGAAGAGATCGATTCCATCGAGGTTCTCGCAGACATATGTCGACGTTATGCCGCTCTCGCCATCTGGCACAACTCCAAGGTGTCCAAGCACGATGACATAGTCAAAGAGCTCATTGGCGAGGTCGATCACATACTGAGCGCTCTCCACGACCTCATCGGAGATGAAATCAAGGCCTTCCGTGTTCTTCGGATGGGACTTCGTCTTGGTATCAGGAGTGGTGAGGCCAAGGACACAGACCTTGAATCCATTGAAGTCATATACCTGATAAATCTGGAATACGTTGTATCCATCCTCATCGGTGACATTGGCGGCAAGGATGCGGTATGAGGCATTGTCCTCAGCCCATGCCGCGATCTCCTCAAGCCTATCAGCGCCATAGTTGAAGTCATGGTTGCCAGGAACCATTGCGTCATAGCCTACGAGATCCATGATCTCAGCGACACTCTGTCCTTCGAACATATTTGCAAGGTTCGTTCCATGGAACGTATCACCGGCATCAAGAAGAAGGATATTGTCGGTAATAGCGCGGGCCATGTCCATAAGAGAGCTGAGCTTGGAGTATCCTGCGCTTCCATCCTCTCCCTCGACGATCCTGCCATGGACATCGTTGGTATGGACGATGAAGAGATCGAACTCGCTGTCCCCCTGCGTGTTCTTCACGATAGGCTGCACGCCATATGGGTAATCAGAGGCAGGAGCGACAGGCTCTTCCTCAACCACAGCCTCCTCTGCCTCTACGACAGGCTCGGATACTACATAAGCCTCCTCTGCCTCTGCAAGAAGAGAATCGACATAAGCCTGAAGGTCCTCTGCAAGGACAGGAGCGTAAGCCTCGGCTGTCTCCCTTGAGACAGTCTCTGGATATGCAAGCTCAACGGTACCGGATGACGGGAAGCTGTATACTATGCCATCAAGCTCCGCGCCGCGTGTTGCGACCTCATATGCGAAGAAGCCCTCGACCTCTCTCTCCGTGATGTACTCCGGGTAGCTGATAGCGGCCAGGCCATCCGTGACTGTGATCACTATATCGCTGCCATTGAAGTCAAAGGCATACACGGAAGGAGCTGGAGCCTCCTCCACAGTCTCTGCGGAAAGGGATGAGACATATGCCGCGGCATCCTCAGCAAGCACAGGAGCATAAGCCTCCGCCGTCTCCTTTGAGACAGACGCTGGGTATGAAAGCCTTGCTGTTCCAGATGAGGGGAAGCTATATATGATGCCATCAAGCTCAGCGCCGCGTGTTGCGACCTCATATGCGAAGAAGGCTTCGACATCAGCTTCGGTGATGTATGCCGGGTAGCTTATATCCGCAAAGCCATCGCTGACGGTGATCGTTATCTCGCTTCCATCAAGATCGAAGGAATACACGGAAGGTGCCGGAGCTGGCGCGAACTTGTTGATATCAGAGAGGAAGATATCAAGGAAAACCGCTCTCTCTGAATCAGATAGCCCTTCCGGATAATCCAGGCGAAGGACACCCTCCTCAGGGAAGGAGTATGACACAACAGCCGCATCAGAAGGATACTGGGCTGTCTCATATGCGAGGAAAGCCTCCACATCTGCCTCCGTAACCGAGCCAGGATATCCTATGAGCGCGTAGCCATCATATGCTGATGCTGTGATCGTGCTTTCTGAGTACTGAAATGTTCTCTCTACGGGATCGGCACCAGCGAAGAGCGATGAGCCGGAAAAGACCATCGCGGCAGCCAGCACCAAAGTTATAGTCTTCGAAAAGCGATTCACGATTTTCCTCCTTGGACTATCTAATGCAAATCTGCTTAAGACTATACCATAGAGAAAGGAGAAAGAAAATTGAAATACTTCCAAGAATTATGAAAGGGCCCTTTTCACGGGCCCTCCATATAGCGCGGATGATGGATCAGAGTCCTGCGTACGCGATAAGAGTCGTCACGAGGATCGCCACGAAGCCATTGGCCTCCGCGAATCCCACGCTCTCAGGATATGTCAGCGATACCTGACCAGGTCCTACGATCTCATAGAATACGCCGCCGAGCGTATCGCCATACTCAAGGTTGACAGCTCCGAAGAATCCCTCGACCTCAGCGCTGGTGAGGAAATCAGGGTACTCAAGCAACGCCTCTCCATCCTCTATCGTGATCGAGAGCGAATACCCATCATAGCTGTGAGTAACCTTCACGGAATCTGCGGTTGCAGACGAATAGAGAGCGTTGACCGTGTCGATGACATCGGTTATGAAAGCCGCGCAGAGAGCGCGCCTGTCAGCCGCTCCTACTCCCTCAGGATAACCAAGCGTGAGCGTGTTGCCGGAAACGGAGTATGTGACGCCGGAAACGGAATCGCCGTACTTGGCGCTCTCCGCTGCCATGAATGATGCGATATCATCATCGGTGACGATACCCGCAGGATAGGTCACGTCGGTATAGCCATCATAGCTCTCGATAGCAAGCTCATATCCTCTGTACTCAACAGCCATCTCGACAGGGATCTCCGCAGGAGCAGGTGCCGGGGCCTCTGGCTTCTCTGCAGGGGCTGCCGGTGCTGGTGCTGGAGGAACGTCCTGAACGCTCTCCTGGCCCTGCGGCTGAACGGCCACGATCTGGGCTGCCTGTCCGCTGCCGTCACTGCTCTGGCAGGAGGCAAGGGAAAGCACGAGAAGAGCGGAAAGTATAAGGGTTAAGGTAATCTTTGCAATGTTTCTCATAATTTAACCTCATTATGGATTGTAGCAGAAAGATCGGACATAGCTAGGATAATTCATGTAAATTCCATAAAAATTCGGCGAAAAAAATAAGACCCATGCTCTCAGCACAGGCCTTGCACTCCATGAAGTGTCTTACATGAGGTCCTTTGGCTTCCTTGCGGTGTTGCCGGTCTTCTCGCAGTATGCCACATGGCGGAGCTTGCCGTTCTCGAAGACGCTCTTCATCTTGATAGCGCCACCCCATCTGCTCATAAGAACCTTAGCACCTTCACGATGTGCGTTCT
>CALXLT010000020.1 GCA_944389275.1 uncultured Spirochaetaceae bacterium | reverse complement strand
CTCTTGTACCCGTTGCCCTTCTCGAAGAGCTCCAGGCATTCAAGCTTCTTCTCGTTGGGGATCCTGGACCTTCCGATATTGGATCTCTCCTCCATCTTCAGCCTCCCCTTTCGAGATGGGCCCTAGTTATCTAGAGCCCCTTTGTATCCTTTAGGGAAACAATCATTCAACTCTTGGCGTGAAAGAAGTTGTATAAGGCTCCTCCGCACCATTGATGTATGCAGAAGCAGTAATTTCAACAAGGTTTCCAACCTGAGTTGCTGGGATTTCAAGTGGTTCAATCACGAAATAGTCAGTATCACCTTCATCTGCGGCACCGTTATAACTTACAGTAACAGCAACTGAAGACTTATAATAAGCAGAACCGCTTGCTGTCTTAACAGTAACAGAGAGTCCTGTAGGTGCTGTTGTACTATTATAATTACCATCAGCTATCTCAGCAGGAAGAGACCACTCTACTCCAACAATTGAATCATCAGCAAGAGCAATCGTCTGTGGATAACCTTCTCTCTCAAACTCCATAGGAGTATCAGCACCATTATAAGATGCAGTGACAGTGAAAGATGTGTCATTTGCAGTCTTTGGGAATGTAATGCTAGTTGCAGCAGTGATTGTATATGTATTTGCAGAAGTATCAAGGTATTTAACAAGTGTCTCTGGAACTACAACAACCTCCCCTCCAATATACTTTGCCTGCATATAAATACCAGAAGCATTATTATCGAGGACACCTGTAGTAGCATCAGCATACTGAATCTTGAAAGCATCACCAGTCGTATCAGAAACAGTGGAAGTCTTGTAAACAGTGTAATCAGCTGTCTTCTCAAGACTTACGCTCTCTACCGTGTTCTCAAGAACATTAATCTCGTACGAAGCAGTCTGTGTTGCAAATGTGACAGTTACTGTCTGCTTGCCCTTAGTCCATGTGCTATTTGTGAAAGAAACAACAGAATTATCTACGACCTTCTCTCCGTCGTTATACTTAGCTGTAACTACGATTCCTGTCTTGTCGACAGTCCTAGCAGTAGGAATGCCTGTACCAGCATAAGTAGAAGAATCAAGGACAGCATAATAAACGGCCTCTGAGTCATCCGTATTTACAGAAATACCAGTGACATCCTCAGCAGTAACAGCAATAGCATTATTAAAAACAACACCATTATAGATAACACTGTAATTATTTCCATTGCCAGCAGCCAAAGCACTTGGATTCACAAATGTAACATCTGCTGAATCAATGCTCACTGGTGTGTTATTTACAGTGTAGCCCGTAAAGGTAAAATCTGCAGGATCTGCAATCTCCCCTTCTACGTATACCTCATTCTGCCTTGCGGTAATGGTCGCAATTGCTCCTTCACCAGAAGTAGTCTGGTTATTGTCGCAAGCTGCGAAGCTGAAAAGCACAGCAAGGGACAGCAATGCAATCAAAAACTTTTTCATTCTTTCAATCCTCCGAAATGAAACTTTGTACCATTAGGCTACCCACCCCCAGTACGTTTTTGTCAAGTGCTTTTTGCAGTTTTCTCAACTTTTTGATGTTTGGTTATTGATTGTTATCTTGTTGTATTTATGGAACTTAGTATTTTGCTTGGATTTTTGTGTAACCTTTTTGTATGATTGTTGTTTAAGGCCCACCGTGTATCGATGGGCCTTGCTTTGTTAGTTGTCGCTGTATGTGTATATCAATGGATCCTTATCAGATCTTGTAAGCGTTATGGTTTTGCTTTGTTCTATTGTCACCGTTATTGTTGCCCTGCCTAAACGGTACTTGCTGTCCTTCAGCTCTATTACAGCTTCTTCTCCTGTCTCAGATAATGCAGTTATCTTATCTTCTCCAGGAATTATCTCTACCGCATCTATTGTTAGGTAATCCTCATTATTGCCTGATGTGTAGAAGTAGCCTGGTTCCTTTGTTTCCTCCTCTGCAGGTTGTTCTGTTGTAGTGCTGTCTGGGTTTGGATTGTAATCCAGGCCGAACAATGTACATAGGTCGCAAGATGCCAATGCTGTCAGGAGGAGAAGCATTGCCGTAAGCTTGGTGAGTTTATTCACTTTTTGTCCTCCATTATGTTTTTTCTCAGGCTCAGAGAGAAAACAGGGATGGTCAAAGCATTTGGAATTGCTTTAGCATGACTGTGCTCTAGCAAATACTTTTCCGTTTCATTTCATACACAAACGGCTGTAGACTTGTAGGCGTTTTCAAAAATAAAGAGGTTTGATATGACAAGCTATGAAGCAAGATTCACTGCTACTAAATCCGTGTGCGAAGCCTTCGGGAATTATCCTATAACGAAGCTCAAGAGAATAGCGAATGCTCTTCGTATCCCGACGGTCGGCTCCTTGATAAGGTGCATAAGGAAAGAAGGCTTCTATGGCTGTACAGATGACTCTCCCCTATATGAGATACAGATCAACAGGGCAACAGTCTCTGCCATACTGGAGGATGTGAATGGCTGCCTTACCCTCTATGAAGTTGCGAAGTCATATGGTACATCGGCAGCCAATTACTACACTTCCCTCAATAGCGATGCAGATGTCACTCTTGCGTATATCAGCTCAAAGCTTCCACCTGATTATGATATCGCGGACTTCCTGGATGAGCTTGAGAGAAGATCCGAACGGAAACCGGTAAAAACACCTTACGCTATTGAGGGCTACTCTTACGAAGGCATTCCATCCTCCATACTTGTCCTCACTTGGATAATGCTCCTTCTAACGGGAAAGAAGTCCGGGCTTTCATCCTCATACTTTGACCTCATGGCTGACTGGCACGTCTTCAATCCCTTCATCGATACCCTTGATAACATTGCGGCCCTCTGGAAGATGCCCCTTAAGGATCTCATAGTGACAATGGAGCATGGAAAGCTTGAGCTTCTGCCATCCCATGATTGCCATGCTGCAGATAATTCCAAATCAGCGCTATTGAAGAGGCTTATAAGCAAAGCAGGATTTGCAGACATGAAAAGCTTCATAGCATCATTTCCTCAGGAAAGAAGGGCATCTATACGGCATCTTCTTAAGTTCGAAGAGAAAAGACTGCAGACCTCTACACTTCTTAGTCTCCTCGAACCATTCGAGCTCAAGCTCTCTGACATCGTGGAATAACACCTCAAAGGTTATGCCGATTGTTAAAAGAAGATATTCAAAGTGTATATCTTCTTACAAAACAAAATATTGCTTACAGAATCATTGTTCTAATATAGGAATCTAAACATTAAGGACCCAGCATTGCTGCTGAGTCCAAAAGCATAAAATATTCCGGAAGAGATACTCTCTTCTTCCCTATTTCATCTGAGGAAGCATCTCGCTCCCCCTGTATGCCCAGGAGGTATCCCCTGATGCATATTTCCGCCTGTAATCCCTGACGGTATAAGCGTTGAGACCTGTTATCGTTGCAGTACTCTTATAGCCGTAGCCCTGCTCGAACAGCTCCAGGCACTCCTGCTTCTTCTCGCTAGGGATCCTCGGCCTTGCTATGGATGATCTCTCCTCCATATCATGCCTCCCTACGAGATGGGCCCTAGTTGCCTAGAGCCCGTTTGTATCCCTTTTTGGAGCGTTATACAGTTGCAGTAAAGGTCTTCTCAACTGTCTCTGCTGTGTATGTACCATCAGCATCGAAAGCTGGGCCAACTTCCATAGAAGCAGATGCAACACCAGCGGTCGGAGCCTCGAAAGCAGCTGTAGATGCAATTGCTGTTACCTTGTTAGTTCCAGCTTCAACTGTTACATTTCCAGAGATCTCACCAGCAATCTCAGTGACCTTGATTGCAGCAAACTTACTATAGGCCTCTGTTCCAGCAGCATTATCCTCTGCATACTTTGCATATACATTGAAGTCTCCCGAAAGAGTATAAGAAGCAGCTGCAAGAGTTGTACCAGTAAGCTCACCCTTGATAGCAAGAGTCATTGACTGTCCAGGCATAAGATAGATAGAGTATGTCGCTGTTTTTGCATCTGTTGCAACGACAGTTGCCTTGCCATCTGTACCATTTGTCCATGTAATCGTAGCTGTCTTTGATGCTGCATCATAAGAACCAGAAGGAACGTTTGCACCATCAGTGAACTTGCCATCAGCAAAGGAAGCAACAAGCTTTGTTCCGTCAGTAACACCAACACCAAGAAGTGTCTTTACAACCTTCTCAATCTCACCGCGAGCTGTTGTAAGAGCTGCTTCTCTCCAAGCGGCATAAGTTTCGATTGCATCACCTGTTGCGGCATCAGTACCATTAGCATATGCGACGAAATCAGCAGCAGAAACCGACTCTCCGGCATATGTGATTGATACATTAGAAGCATCATTTGGGATGATAGCCTTAGCATCAGCAACTGTTACACTTGCAAGCTTAAGGGTTTCACCGCTGCCTGTTGTCGTAACAGTCATCGTACCAGTCAGATAACCAGAAACAGTACCAGAAACAGTCACATAGTTTCCATCCGCACCGAAATCAGCCTCAGTGAACTTATACTCATACTCCTGGAGAGTAACGGTTGTGGTATTTGATGATGTGGAGGCATATCCCTTAAGAGTAATCGTGTACCCTGTCTCAGGCTTCTGTCCCTCGGCTTCCTCTGTCTTAGTATAAGAGAGAGTCTTGTATCCATCTCCAAGAGCATAACCATCTGCAAGCTTTCCATCGGTTACAGTAAGCTTAGATGCAACAAATACACCACTTGTTGAATCAAGAGCTGTATTGATGTCTGTGGGCGTGTCTTTTGCAAGCTTTGAAATCACATAGTCTGATACACCTGTAGATGTCTGATCATCAGCTGGTGAATTTGAGCTGTTGTCACATGATGCAAAGCCAAAAAGAACGGCTACGCAGAGCATAGCGATAATGAATTTCTTCATATTCCAAAATCCTCCGAATTCAATCTTTGATGCATATAGGCTACCCCCCCCCTGTACATATTTGTCAAGAGGTTTTTGAAGGAATATCAGAGTTTGATGAAATATCGAGAGAAGCTGGTAATTGATTGTATAAACATGAGTTAGACAGCTTGGAAAGTTTGTGTGTAACTAATTGGCCTGTTTTGTGTTTTGTTCGAAAAAAGGCTGGGGGTTACCCAGCCAGATCCTCTCTCTATAAAGCTTATGCTCTGCTACTCAGCCTTTACGGTTTCCAGCGGCTGGAGTCCCTTGAGCGATATATCTACATTGTAGCCCTTGTCATCGAGATAGCGGAGTATCTCCTCAAGGGTGAAGTTGTCAAGCGTCGCCTCGTCCGAGACATACCTTATATTCGAGCTGTCGGCCTGCACGGCAAACGCCGGGAGGATATCCGCAGTCTGCTCGGAAGAGGAGCCGAAGAACATGAAGCCTCCGACGAATATGAACACTACAGCGGCAGCTGCGGTGACGAGCGACGGCATAGAGATCTCGAAGCGGCGACGAATGAAGCTTACCTTCTTGCCGTCCTGGAAGTACTTCCTGTCAAGCATCTGGAAGATATCATCCTTGCGGCGATTGAGGACTTCCGCCTTGTAGTCGCTCTCCCTCATCCTGTCCCCGACAGCCTTCATGTCCGCTATGTGGTTGCGGCACGCGGGACAGTGCTCGAGGTGCTCCTCGACCTGCGTCCTATATGGTTCCTTCAGCTCACCGTCCAGATACGCTGAAAGCATCTGAGCATCAATACACATCTCTTTCCTCCGAACCGAGAGCCTCCTCGAGCTTCTTGCGAGCCCTGAAGACCCTCACCTTCACATTTGTCTCCGAGATGCCAAGCACCCTGGCTATGGACTTATAGTCCAGACCTGAGAACTCCCTGAGCTGTATGACCATCCTCAGGTTCTCGGGCAGGGCCTCGATAGCGGCCCTCACCTCCCTGCGGTTCTCAGCATCTATCGCCTCACGCTCTCCGTCCCTGTCATCCTGGGCGGCATGGGGCATGTGCTTCACCTTCTCGACCATCTCCCCTTCGCGCTTGTTGCGCCTCACGTGATTGAGGGCAAGGTTCTTCGCTACGCGGAGCAGCCAGTACTTGGCATCATCCTCGCTCGGGAAGGTCATGTTCTTCACATAGAACCTCTCGAACGCTTCCTGTGTCAGATCCTCTGCAACCTCAAGGTTATATACGATGTGCATTATCACCTGGACAAGAAGGTGGTAGTTCGCATCGTACACCAATCGGAAATCATCGCGATCTGTGCTCTTTATCTCCATACTATCAACAATCCAGACGCAAGAAGGTTACACCCTTCTTTCAAGAATCGGCCCAGCGGGGGTATCGCGTACGATGAATCCCCTCTCAAGAAGCTCGGCACGGATCTCGTCAGCCCTCTTGTAGTCCTTGGCCTTCTTGGCCGCGGTCCTCTCCTCGAGAAGCCTCTCTTCATCCTCTCCGCCGATCCTCTCGGACCCGGCCGCCTCCACCTCGTCAAGCCTAAGGCCAAGGATCGTGTCCATGTGGTAGATAGCGGCAAGCTTATCTGCTGCCGGGATATCCTCCTTGAGCATGAGCCAGAGCTGTGAAAGCGCCTGCGGGGAGGATAAATCATTCTCCATGGCGCTGTCAAACGCGTCCATGTATCCTTTAGCCTTCTCTCCAGGAGCCGCGGATGGCGCAGCAGCCTCCCTCTTGAGCTCGCTGACCTTGTCGACAAGGCTGCGGCGCGCCGAGCGCGCGTGGTCCAGGGCCTCATAGGAGAACTTGAGCTGGCTCCTATAGTGTCCGGTAAGGCAGAAATAGCGGTAATCGAGCGCGTCATAGCCCTTGTCCTTGAGGACAGAGAGCGTCAAGAACTCGCCAGAGGACTTGCTCATCTTGCCGCTGTCGTTGAGGAGGAACTCGCCATGGCACCAGTAGTTTACCCACGTGTGTCCCGTGGCGGCCTCGGACTGGGCTATCTCATTCGTGTGGTGGACAGGGATGGCGTCTATGCCACCGCAGTGGATATCGAAATGCTCGCCAAGATACTTCATGGACATCGCCGAGCACTCGATATGCCAGCCAGGGTATCCCCTGCCCCATGGGGAATCCCACATCATCGCCTGGTCCTTGAACTTCGAGTTCGTGAACCAGAGCACGAAGTCCTTGGGATTCTTCTTATTGGAATCGACGACGATCCTCGCGCCGCTCTTGAGGTCATCAAGGTTAAGGCGCGCGAGCTTGCCGTAGTCATCGATCGAGTCGATCGAGAAGTAGACATTGCCGCCGGAGGTATATGTATGCCCGCCTTCCTCCAGGCGCTTTATGAGCGCGATCATGTCCTGGATATGGTCTGTCGCGCGGCACACGATGCCGGGCCTGATTATATTGAGGTCCTTCTCATCAGAGAAGAACGCGTCTGTATAGAACTTCGCTATGTCCCAGACGCTGCGCCCCGTCTCCCTGGCGCTCTTCTCCATCTTGTCCTCGCCATCGTCCCCATCGCCTGTCAGATGTCCGACATCGGTGATGTTCATCACGTGCGTGACGCTGTATCCGGCGCGCTGGAGCGTGCGGTGCAGGAGATCCTCGAATATATAAGTCCTCAGGTTTCCGATATGCGCATAGTTATAGACGGTCGGGCCGCAGCAGTACATCGAGACCTTTCCATTCTCAATCGGAACGAACTCCTCGATGCTTCTCGACATTGTGTTATAAAGCTTCATGCTATGCCTCCGCAATGAGTATAATACCAACAAGGATAGATGTTCCTCAACATCCCCTTTGCTGTATGATAGATAACGTGAGAGCAACAAGGAGCCATCAGGCAGAGTTCATCGTCACCGAAGGATACGATATGAGGCACCGCTCCTCCCTCGAGACAGGGGGGAAGGCCGAGTACTACGCGGAGCCAAGGGACACAGAGGAGGCAAGAAGCGTGCTGGAGCTGGCGTACAGGCGCTCCCTCCCCCTTACCATCATAGGCGGCGGCACGCATATCCTCGTCTCGGATGAGGGAGTCGAAGGCATCGTGCTCTCAACGCGCTGCATGAAGGGCATATCCATAAAGGGGGATATGCTCGTGGCCTCTCCCGGGGAGATGCTGGACAACATCATCAACATCGCCATCGAGCACCGTCTCTCGGGACTTGAGGAGATCGCGGGCATCCCCGGAACCATAGCCGGCGCGATAGCCGTGAACGCCAACGCCAATGGCCGTGCGATATCCGACCTGTTCCTCTATTCTGACGTGCTCACCCCTGATGGGCATATGCACCGCTATCCCCACTACCTGGACGCGTTTCGCGAGCAGTCATCCGTCATCGGAAGGACAGGCATCGTCACATCCGTGGCCCTCAGCCTCATACCTTCAATAAGGACAGCGGAGGCTAGGATGCGGAAGGAGGCGTTCGTAGAGAGCATGTTCATCCCCCCATGCAGGCGCTTCTCAGGAGAGATTTTCCGCAACCCGGAGGGAATGAAGGCGGAGGAGCTTCTCCGCAAGGCCGGCGTGCCTGGCCCGACAGGCCTCCGCGCCGAGTTCTCGGAGTACCAGCCCAACTCCATATTCACCTACCAAGGGTGCACCTCCGATGAGATCTACACGGCGATGCTAATGGCAGAGCGCAAGGTGGAGAGGAAGCTCGGGGTCAAGCTCGAGCGCTCCCTTACCCTCATAGGCTCATTCAGAGATCTAACGCTATAGAGACATCTATCGAGCTATCGGAGGAGAGGCGTATGCGCATCCGGGAGCGCTCTCCAAGTAAATCTGTCTCTATAGCCGCGTAAAGGCGGCCTTCATCATAGCCGAACTCCACGATGCCGCTGTCATATACCGCGACAAGGCCATAATCGCTGTCATAGCCGAGCTTGAAGCCATAGGCCTCGATGGTGATCCTGTCGCTCTTAGAGCTCTTTCCTCTCTTTGAGAATGAGTGTTCCATCGAGGAATACACCCTGATTCCATATAATTCCAACCTTGATCTTATATAAGCCTCATATGCAAGATACTCATCTGAGAACACTGGCTTATTGCCTATCTTCAGCGAGAACTCAGACCGGAATCCCTCTTCGCCGATGCTCCCGCTTATGCTGTACATATAGCGTGTCTCATCATCGTAAAGCACGGGAAGGCTGCCGGCGGAAAACGATAGAGAGTACCTGCCGTAGCCCACGCTGGCGGAGATGAATCCATCGAACCCGAGATCCGGGGAGAACGAGAAGAGCGCGAGGCACGAGAATATCCACCAGCGGCCAGAGGCTCCCCCGTACAGCACGGCCTGTCCCTCGCTGTCCTTCCTGTCCCCCATCACGCTCTCATCGAAAGCGCCAGGAAGAGCATATAGCATAGCCGCAGAGGCATGCTCGTACGAAAGGGATGCCGCTACAAGGGGCCTATCGCCAAGGGATACCCCAACAGAAAGAGGGCCGGCCTCGAGCACGGCGCCGCTTCTCCTGCCATCGGTGCGGAACGGGCTAGCTTCCAGCCTAAGCCCATGATGACCCCCGTGCGGCTCCGATAACGTTCGCAGAAGCCCCCTTCTGTCTATCTCCCCGACAGTTAATGGCCCGGCCTTCAGATAGAGGCGCGGGTGAGGAAGCGAGAGCGAGAACCCATCGGTGCCGATGGTCTTTGTATCATGCGATGCGTCCACCCAGGCGCCCTGAAGGGGGCTGAGCATGAGCATGGCGGCAAGAAAGAATGCAAGTCTCATACTAACTATACGCCCTGAGTCCGCTTTTTTGCCAATTTGCCGTATGTACTTTTTCCTTTGCTTGCTATATAAATCCCTATGTATATTGTTTGAACTCAGGAGATAGCTGATGGTTATACTGACACTTAACTGCGGCAGCTCGTCTGCCAAGTACCAGGTCTACGATTGGGACGAGAAGGATGTCCTTTGCGTCGGAGTTGTTGAGCGTATCGGACTCGAATACTCTACTATTGAGCAGAAGTCTGCCGGCAAGGAGGAGTATCACGAGCGTTTCGTCTCCCCTACGCATAAGGAAGCTATAGAGCTTATCCTCAAGATGCTTGTCGATCCTACCTATGGATGCATCAAGAGCCTCGACCAGATCGGTGCGGTAGGCCACAGGGTCCTCCATGGAGGCGAGCTCTTCAAGAAGTCCACGCTCGTGACTGACGAGGTCGTCGAGCAGCTCAAGACGCTCATCCCGCTCGGACCGCTCCACATGCCAGCGAACATCATGGGCATCGAGGCCGCGAGAAAGCTCATGCCAGGCGTTCCTAACGCAATCGTCATGGACACGGCATTCCATCAGACGATGCCGGAGGAAGCATTCATGTACGCCGTGCCATATGACTGGTACAAGAAGTACAACGTCCGCCGCTACGGCTTCCACGGGACAAGCCATCTCTACTGCTCAAAGAGGGCAGCCCTTCTTCTCGGCAAGGAGAGCAAGGACACGAACGTCATCATCCTCCACATCGGCAACGGCGCGTCAGCCTGCGCTGTCAAGAACGGCGTCTGCATCGAGACATCGATGGGACTTACCCCGCTTGAGGGCCTCGTAATGGGCACGCGCTCAGGCGACATCGATCCGGCGATCGTATCCTACATCTCCTCCAACACAGGCCTCACGGCTCAGGAGATGGATACATACCTTAACAAGAAGTCCGGCCTTGTAGGCATCTGCGGCATGTCCGACAGACGCGATGTGCATGAGGCTGCCAAGAACGGCGACAAGCTTGCCCAGCTCGGCGTTGACATGGAGACACACAGGATCAAGAAGTACATCGGAGCATATGCCGCTCTTCTCGGCCGCGTTGATGCCATCGTATTCACGGCAGGCGTCGGCGAGATGGGAGAGCACATCAGGAAGGGCGCGTGCGAAGGCCTCGAGAACCTTGGAATCATGCTCGACGAGGAGAAGAACGATCTTTCGCACTGCCGCAACGCTGAGACTTGCATCTCCAAGGACGAGAGCCCAGTGAAGATCTTCGTCATCCCGACTGACGAGGAGCTCGTGATCACGGAGGATGCATACGCGCTGATGAACGGCACCTATGACATCCACACGAACTTCCACTACACGTTCGAGAACCCGGACTACGTCAACAAGGCACGCGCAAGAGGCCTCAAGGAGAACCTGAAGAAGAATCCTCAGATCGAGAGGATCATCGCTCTTCCTCCAGAGAAGGCGTCATGCTCGGTAAAGGGCTGCTGAGAAAACAGCCGATGACAGAGAGGGTCAGCAGAAGCTGGCCCTTTCTCATCTCTCAACAACTGTCCATTTGCGCTTTGATGAATGCGGGTTGCGTATCAGACGGCCTGTATTCCTGAGATAATCAAGCTGCCTGTATGCCGTGGACCGCGATACCCCCAGTTCTTTCGCGATCTCCTCATATGTCGCTCCAGGATTCTCCTTCAGGAAGCAAATCACTTCCTCCGGGTCCCCGGAAAGGTCATATACAGCTGAAGGTCGCTTTCCTTCAGGATTTGCCTGAGCGGCGGAAAGCTTCAGAGTGATCTCAGATGGAAGCACCTTGTATTCAGGCATAGGATTGCCGTTCTCATGGCAGGACTCGCATATGCGTTGTATGCCCCTCCCCCAGGTCTCCACAAAACCGGCATAGAAGAAGCAGCGTGCTATGTTTGGATTCAGCTGTACTGAGCGATGGCGCTCAAAAAGTGTCTCGACAGTCCATCCTGATGGGAATATGCAATCATTGCTTACATATAAAGCATCATCCTCTATCCTGATCTGGATAGGTATGCCACGGCTCCAGTTGTTGTGGATAAGCGCATTGCAAACAGCCTCCCGCACAGCATCTTTAGGATAGGGATACCGCTCAACGCGGGTCATCCCATCATAGGAGACCGGGGCAATGAGATACTTGGAGAAAATCAGATCAACGATCTTCATTGCCTGGGACAGAAGGGAGCCGTGGATCTCATCCTGGTACAGAAGATCTGCAACGCCTCTGAATCTGCCGATACGCGTGAAAGCTCCTGGTATGAGTCTTTCCGGACATTTATGGAAAAGAAGGACCGCGGCTTTTCTCAGCCGCCTATCATGTATCAAGCCAAGCTTCTCCAGTATATCGTATGGCGGCAGAGACAGATCAGACCGCTCTATCCGGTGAGAACGGAAAGCTTCCTCCTTGAAAAGACTGAAGCAGTCAGGATCAAGCTTGTCGATAGCCAAATCCACAGGAACTGAATCCCATGTAATGCCAGAGCGCTGGGCAAGGAACTCCGTAAGGCTGTTGCCACGTAGGATCTGGTTGGTATTCCCTATTCGTCTGTAATATACGCCATTGCAGTCTACAGGAAGGATAGACTTCGGGACATCAATCTCGATATATTTCCTGCCATCAGCGTCCCTAAGGTAGACAGATGTGACGATTCCAAGGATGTTCAGTATTGTATTGGGAATATCTTCCATGAGCTTCCTGTATCCAGGAAGCCCTACAGCATAGCCATTATCATCACGGCCGATGAAGAGCTTTCCCCCATCCGCATTGGCAAATCCGCAGACCCACTTCAGATGATCGCTCTTCCAGCTTTCCTTGAACTCTACATTCTCCGTCTCTGTCATTTCGGCTCCTAAATACAGCTTAACATAGTTTCATATAGTGTCAAACAGTTTCAAAGAGTGTCAGACAGTTCCAGTTCTCAGCCGATGATCATACTGATCGAATGGGTGCGGCTCTCACCTTCTCCTAAATGTATAAAGTCATCGCGCTTGGAAATATCCACGATCGTCTCGGTGCGCCCCGGGAGCGTGTACCATGGCTCTATGCAGAGAAATGGCGTATCAGGGGCATAGGTCTGCCAGAGTCCCACCCATGGAGCATCGTACTGCACCTCCACGCTTCTGCTTCCCTTAGGGGAAGAAAGGACTGCGCGCCCTCCCATGCCGTGAAGCACGATCGCGTCATCTGCAAAGAGCTCATGATCGAGCTTGATGGCCTTGCCAGTCATTCCCTTATAGCTTTCGTTATAGCCAGCCTCGAGGTGGTCTGGAGCGAATACGCGGTATTCCGGATCTGTCATCCCAGGGAATGCGATCTCGTAATCGGCAAAATCAAGCCCATCCTCCATCGGGAGGCAGAAGCCTGGATGGAAGCCTATGCCGTAGAGCATCTTGCCGCGCCCCGCGTTCCTTACCTCAACGCTTTCCGTGAGGATGTTTCCTGAGAGGCTGTATGTGACTGAAAGGGAGAAATCGAAAGGATAGATTCTCCTCGTCTCCTCATCGGAGGAGAGCGTGAACGTCACCGCATCTCCCTTGTTCGATGCCACAGCGAATGCCGATGTCGGCGCAAAGCCATGGGATGTCATCTCATAGCTCTCTCCCTTATACACGTATCTCTTCTCCGTCAGCCTGCCGACAAACGGGAAGAGAAGAGGGGCATGCCTCTTCCAGTGCTTCTCATCGCCCTGCCATAGATACTCCGCTCCATCCTTCCTGATGCTTCTCAGCTCGGCGCCTGTCTCTGATATCTGGACCTCAAGGATCCCGTTAGAGATCTTCTCCATCACTTCTCCTCCTCTTTATAGTCAGGGCGGAGCGATGACGCTCCTCTAAGATAAGCCATCCTTGGCTCCTTCTGCCGCTGGTGGTTGATTATGACAAGGGCGCGGATCGCGAGAGGAAGGCCGCCTGAGATATCTGCCTCCTGGATGCAGAAGAGAGGCGTTCGCGCGCAGAAGCCAGCCTTCCTGCAGGCAGCCGCGGCATTGCGTGTCCTTATGTCATGGGTCTGGGAGAAGATGACAGCCGCGATATCGCTATCTGAGATGCCGTTCTCGCTGTAGATCGTCTCCATAAGCTCCCTGACAGCCTCATCGACATCGTTCGGGAAATCCGATGCGACGGTCGTCGCACCCCTGATGCAGTATATGCTTTCCATATCAGCCTCCGAAAGAGAATCCGTGGAGTATCACGGTATTGAGCATATCAATGACTATCGATATGCAGAAATACGCGGCCATGCGCAGCACCGTCAGCACAAGAGGCGCAACGAAGGCCACATGCGTATAGAAGAACTGGTATATCGATGCCAGTATTATCCAGAATCCTTCAAGGAAGATCGTCCATCCCAGCACCATCTGGCACCCTGTGATCGATGTTATGAGCACCTCGCTTACAGGGAAATACAGGAAAAGGACAAACAAGAGGGCAAAGAAGAGATACAGCGCCAAGAGGTATGAATGAACGCGCGATGAGAATGCAAGTATCCTTCTGAAAGCCAGCATACCCTATAATATATCATCAACTGCCACTGAGCGGAAGAACGAGAGCACGGGGACCGCCTCCTCATCAGAGGAAGAGAGGACGCGGAACACGGAGTCATCCCTGGCCGCTCCTTCCCATGCGCACTTTCCCTCCTTCCTTATATGGCTGCCGAAGCTGCAGTCTATGAAATAGGCTTTCCCTTCCGGCCTCCATGGACGCATCAGGTACACGCTCCCATCAGGAGCTCCCCCTGACACGAATGACGAACGGAGGAATACAAGTCCTGTCCAATCCTTCTTCCCCGATGGTGCCGCGACAAACCCCGGCTCGACGCTCTCTATCGTACAGTCCTCGAAAAGGGCATCGCCGCCGCCGAATATGAAATCAACTGAGCCGGAGATGCGGCACGAGCGGAACACGGAAGCTGTACGCCGTCTCTCGGAAAGGTGGCGAGGCCCGTAGAATCCTCCCTTCTCCCGCTCATGATCCGGAAGAGGTGATAGGAAGAGCGTGTCCTGATGGGACAGGATCGTGACATCCTCGAGCTCGGCACGCGCCGCGTCAAGATACAGCGCGACAGCCTGGCCTGCAAGCCTTCCGCTTCCGGCCCCGTTTGCTATCGTGATGCCGGAAAGGCGCAACCTTCCGCCGCCGAAGAACGCAGTATAGGACCTGAACGTCCCGCGCTTCTCTCCCTTTTCCATCGTCTCAAGGGCGCTGTCGGAATTGATGATATACACATCGCCGGAGCCACGTATCGAAAGATCGGCCTTATCCGAGAATATCTTCTCGTGGTACACACCGCCGGATATCACGATCTCGGCAGGGGTATCATAAGGCACGGCGTTCACCGCATCCTGGATGCGCAGGTAATCCTCTCCTCCCTTTCCGACGGTTATCCTCAGCATCTTCCTATCCTCACTTCCGGGAAAGCCTCAGGCCTGAGACGCATCATCACCATTCCGTCTATATCAAGGGAAAGGGAGCTGCCCTTCATCCGGTTCGAAAGCGACACTGACACGAACGACAGAGGAAAGCCATCAAGCTCCCACACAAGGCCGGATGAGGAGACATGCGCGCGTCCCTCAGGAGAGAAGAACGAAAGCTCTGTCCCAAGAGGCGCCTCGATATCCACATGACCGGAAAGGGTGACAACGGTATCAGAGCGCATATACCACACATCCGGATAACCCATCCTCGAGAACGTGGAGAAGAGGGAAAGAGTATGGTCTATGCGACCTTCCCCTCCTCCTATGAGGTCATAAGCCCCCTCACCTTGCCGCAACGCCAGCTCCGTGTCGCTCCAGTCCTTGTCGTGGGAGCAGGCCTTGAAGCCCATCGCCTCGATCTCAGGGCGGAAGGCCGTGGAATCAAGATCGCCCACGACCATGCTGACAGGGATGGAAAGAGCCTTTGCCGTGTCATACCCGCTGTCAGCCGCGATCACGCTGCTGTATATGGATGCATCGAAGGAAAAGGCCTCTGGAGCCCTTCCTCCTATGATGATCAGACGTTTCATGCTCATGATTCTACAGCGGATACTGTTTTCGGTGTATAATGTCGGCATGAAGAATATAGGATTTTCCCCCGCAGACGTGCTTCTGCCGAAGAAAGGCATAGATCTTGAGAAATGGGCGGTCGTCGCCTGTGACCAGTACACAGCCGATCCCGGTTACTGGAACAAAGTCGAGAGCATCGTCGGAGACGCGCCTTCGACGCTGAGGATAACGCTTCCGGAGATCTATCTGGAGAGCAAGGACAAGGATGGGCGCATCAAGGCCATCAACGCTACCATGGACCGCTATCTCGCGGATGGCATATTCGACGAGTACGGCGATTCCTTCATCCTTGTCGAGCGACGCACGGAGACAGGAGTGCGCTTCGGCATGGTGGGAAAGCTTGACCTTGAGGAATACGACTACAGCCCCGACTCAGTGTCCCTTATCAGGGCAACGGAAGGCACGATCCTCTCGCGTATCCCGCCCAGGAAGGAGATAAGGCTCCACGCGCCGCTTGAAGTGCCGCATATCATGGTGCTCATATCGGACAGCGAGAGGAGCGTGATAGAGCCGCTGAAGGCAAAGCGCGACAAGCTCGAGAAGGCCTATGACACGCCGCTCATGATGAATGGCGGGCATATCACAGGGTATGTAGTGAGCAGTGGCGAGGATAAGGCCGCGGTGCTCTCCGCGCTATCCAGGATAAGGTCGTCCCTCGATCCTGACAATCCCCTCCTCTTCGCGATGGGAGACGGCAACCACAGCCTTGCCACGGCAAAGAGCCTCTGGGAGGATATCAAGAAAGGGCTATCTGAAGAGGAAAGGGAGAGCCATCCTGCACGCTACGCGCTCGTCGAGATCGAGAACATCTTCGACGAAGGCCTTGCGTTCGAGCCGATACACAGGATCTTCTATTCAATCGACCGTCCCGCTTTCATGAAGGAGCTGGAGAAGGCCGCGCCGGGAAGCACGGCAGAGAAGATCAGCAAGGGCGAGATACATGAAAGGGTAAACGAGAGCAAGGGCTCATTCGTGCTGTACGATGGGTCGGAGTATATCCTTGTCCGCCTTCATGGCACGGAGAAGGAGCTCGCGGCCTGGACAGTGCAGTCGATCATAGACAGCCTACTGGAGCAGAAAGCCTGCACTGTGGACTACATCCATGGAATGGAGGAGACTCTCTCTCTCGCAGGAAACGGCAATATAGCCCTCATCCTCCCTGATATCCCAAAGGATACGTTCTTCAGCTCGATCCTCTCGGACAGGGCATTCCCAAGGAAGACCTTCTCGATCGGGCATGCGGATGAGAAGAGATACTATATGGAGGCGCGTCGCATCAGATGATGTAGGCGCCCTGCCTTATGACACGGTATGGCTTCACCGTCGCGTCGATAAGCGTTGAGGCTATGCCACCAGCGACCGAGGGGTCATCCACCGCGAAATCCACGAGAGAGGAGAATACCGGATATATCTCGCTGAATGTCAGGAGACTCTTCTCCCCGGAGAAGTTCACAGAGGTGGAGTATATAGGGCCGGAGATCCTCAGCACCTCCTGTATAAAGCTATCTGAAGGAACACGCACGGCATGCGTCAGTCCGCTCTCCCTGTCCCGCACGATAGCGGTAAGAGGCGCCGGCCATCTGTCCATTATGTCGCTGGGGATATCCAAAGAGGAGGACGCGGCATCCTCCTTTGACATGAGCGTGATGAATGACTTGGACTGCGGCCTCCTCTTTATCTCATAGAGCCTTTCGCCGCATTCGGGCACCGCGATAGCCGATAATCCATAGATCGTGTCGCAGGGGATGATGCCGGCCTTCCCTTCCTTCAGGAGCGTTCCCACCCTCCCCACGCAGCCTTCATCGCTTTTGCTGATCACAAGACATGCCATAAAAACCCCTCCTAAATCGATGAAAAGCAACATCTTCGGAAAACAATCAACTTGTAAACATGATATTGCACTGATATAATACGCTAAAGTGTACCATAGGTATACTCCGGAGGAAACATGGCTAAGCCCTCTAATACAGCTAAACTCGTAGTGACGAGCATCATCATCTCACTGATCGTGCTCGCTGTCTTCACGCTTCTGTTCCTGAGCTTCATCGTTCCGGCATATCAGGTGACGGAAGAGCAGATTTACTCGGTGATGACGAAGGTCTTCCCCGTCCTCATAGGTCTTGCCCTCATACAGATCGGAGTCATGGTCGCCAAGCGCGGGGAGCCTGAATACAAGGACACTATCGACAAGCTTTCACCTAATGCATATGACAGCCCGCTCTACACGGAGCCAAAGGATGACCCGATGGCAAGGGGCCGTGTCGATGCTTCAGTATTCGGAGAGGCAAGAAGCCAGGCCGAGCCAACGATCATAGAGAAGGAAGTACCTGTAGAGGTCATAAAGGAAGTCCCAATCGAGGTCATCAAGAAGGTAGAGGTACCTGTGGAGATCATCCGCGAGGTACAGGTTCCTGTAGAGATCATCAAGGAAGTGCCTGTCGAGAAGATCGTCGAGAAGGAAGTGATCAGGGAAGTTCCGGTTGAGAAGATCGTCGAGAAGGAAGTCATCAAGGAAGTGCCGGTAGAGGTCATCCGCGAGGTTCCTGTCGAGGTCGTCAAGGAAGTCGGCAAGCCAGAGGAGATCCTCTCCTTCCGCGAAGCCCTAAACAGAGAGGCAGAGGATGCTGTTGCGATGGCATATGATCTCTCGCTTCTGGCAGTCAAGGAAGGCAATGGCAACACGGCAGAGAGCGTGGAGGCGGTCTTCGAGGAAGATACCATGGTCTTCGAGGAAGACAGCACGCTTTACGCTATCCTTCCGTTCTACAGCAGGACAGATACAGAGAAGGCTACAGCAAGCCTCGAGGAGAAGAAGATCGCATCGCTCGATGGAAGGAATGTCTCTGGAGACACTCTTATCCAGGAAGCGTCCTTCTGATAGCCCCTGCAGGAAAGCAGCCTCCAGGAGACTGTAAATAAATTTGAGGACATTTGAAAAAGCTTCTATGCTGGAAGAGAAGAAGGCATAGGAGTTTTTGTTATGGCAAAGAAGCCAGAGAAACAGCTGAGCCCTGAAAGGAAGGCTCTCATTTCGAAGCTCATTGATGAATTCGACATCAAGAGCGCAAAGGACATCGAGGATA
>CALXLT010000019.1 GCA_944389275.1 uncultured Spirochaetaceae bacterium | reverse complement strand
AACCCGCTTCTCCAACCAGTCCATATTCAGCAAGCTCAACAACCTCAGGGACCTCACGATGGACAAGGAATACGCCACGGCATTCGGCTATACGCAGCAGGAGCTCGAGTCGTACTTCTCGGAGGCCCTGGATGCGGAGACGCTCTCCGGCCTCAGGAGGTGGTATGACGGGTACAGGTTCGCGGACGGATGCGAGAAGGTATACAACCCCATATCGATAAACATGTACTTCAGCTCAGGGAACGGATTCGAGCCGTACTGGGGACGCACCGCAGCTTCGAAAGCGGTGGTAGAGGCTGCAAGGCGCGCAAGGCTCTCCTTTCTCCCTGACGAGGTGAAGAAGATACCGCTTTCCTCCATATACAGCTTCATGGCAGATGACCTTGTCAGTGAGGATGCCACCGCCGAAAGCGTATATGCATACCTCTGTATGGCAGGATATCTCACAATAGAGCGGATAGAAGGAAAGTACGCATATCTCCGCATCCCGAACTTCGAGGTCGAAGGCATCCTATGCGATGTGATAGCCACCCTCTACCTTGGGCCGGCAGCGGAGAGATTCGATGACAGGATCGCAGGCTATCTCGCCTCTTGCGACTTCCATTCCTTCATGGCGGAGATACAGGATCTTATAAGGGTGCCGCATTACGGGATGATGAAAAGCGAGGAAAGCTATCAGGCGCTCATCTATACGGTATTGCGGAAGGTAGCGGACATAGACATCCGAAGCGAGGTGCGCACCGCTATCGGAAGGGCTGACCTCATGATATTCATCGGACAGAAGCTCTTCATAATAGAGCTCAAGCGGGACAAGAGCGCAGAGGAGGCCATGGCCCAGATCAGGGACAGGAGATACTGGGATGGCTATGCCGATAGGGATATCTACCTCATCGGCATCAACATAGATACGAGCAAGGACAGGGAGCTGACGTACATAGCAGAACATCTCTGAGAAAAACCGCGGAAAGGAAAAGCTGCCCAGCGCGTAGCCAGGCAGCTTCCATGCATTGATCCGTTAAGAATCTTAGAAAACGTACATGACGCCAATAGCTCCAGAGAATCCAGGACCAAGCTCCAGTCCACTTGAACCGAAAAGCATATCAAGGCCTACTCCAAGGCGTAGGTAGAAAGCAATTGGAACATCCGGAATCTGATACTCAAGCCCTGCCTGAGCCAATACTCCAAGATTGAAATCCATAGATCCATCTGTAATGATAAAGCCCATTGGGAACATTAATCCAACCGTTATAGGCATATGATGGCCACCGCCAAAATCAGCATCATATACTTCATATGAAATGCCAACATCAACACCAATGCTAAATCTGAATGGATCCGTTTTAAGATTCAGAAAATCAAATCCAACATTTCCAAAGATATCAAAATCTCCATAACCGTACTTGATGGCAACACCAGTATTCGTTCCAAGATTAAGGCCAACACCCCAAGTTCCTTCCTCAGAAGCGCCCTTGTACTGGGCAGCGGCTGCAGGAGCAAGAGCAAGCACTGCAACGACAAGAAGGATAAGTACTTTCTTCTTCATAAGTTTTCCTCCAAATCTCATTAAGCAAAAGAGAATCTAGTTATCTGACTTTATCCACATTCCGCATTAATCGCAACAGCATAGGGAGAAAATACATATTTTCCCAGCTAGACACCTTCCCCCATTTCATTTAAACCTGTTGGCATGAAAAGCAATACACCATTAACAGCCAGGGGCATGGCGCTCGGGATTGCCGGCCTCATCGTTATAACAGCATCAAGCATGTATGTCGCGCTGAGGATGGGGGCTCTGCCCTGGCCGACGGTATTCGTGACCGTTCTCTCGATGGCAGTCCTCGGCAAGGCAAAGGGATCGACGCTTCAGGAGATAAACTGCACGCACACGCTCATGAGCGCGGGCGCGATGGTATCAGGAGGGCTTGCCTTCACTCTTCCGGGACTATGGATGCTTGACAGCTCCGCGGATATCCCCCTCATCTCGATAATGGCCATCGCGATCGCGGGCGCGGTCCTGGGCACTCTCTTCACAGTCATATTCCGTAGGACATTCATCGAGAAGGAGAATCTTCCTTATCCTAATGGCACCGCGGCCTATAAGACCCTGATAGCCGGAAAGGAAGGGAAAGGGGCACCTATACTCTTCACATCGCTGGGAGCCTCCGCGCTATTCACGCTCATAAGGGATGGGCTTGGTAAGATCCCCGCGGTGCTTACCCTCTTCAAGGGAAGCGCCCTCTTCCCGTCCCTTGCAGTGTGGGTGTCTCCTATGGCGCTTGGGATCGGGGCCATCATCGGACCGGTCCTGTCGCTCACATGGTTCCTGGGCTGTGTCATCGGCTACTTCGTCCTCACCCCGCTGGGGCTTGCCACAGGCCTCTTCCAGTCCATGGCTGAAGCCGATGCGGTGAGAAGCAATCTCGGAATCGGGCTGATGATCGGCACAGGGCTTGGCGTCGCGATAAAGGCCGTGGTCACGCTCATAAGGCAGAAGAAGTCAAAGAGCGCTGGATCCATGCCGAGAAGGACGCTTGTCATAATGCTTGTCCTTGCGCTGATGACGATGCTCCTCCTTGCCGTATTCACGGAGATAACGATTCCCGAGTGCCTGCTCCTTATCGTAGGGGTGTATCTCGCGACATATCTATCGGGGATGCTTACCGGGCAGACAGGCGTCAATCCCATGGAGATATTCGCCATACTCGTCCTCCTGGGTATATCCGCGGTGCTCTCCCCTTCCCTCGCGGCGGCGTTCTCGATCGCGGGAGTCGTCGCGGTCGCGTGCGGCCTTACGGGAGATGTCATGAATGACCTCAAGAGCGGATCCCTTATCGGCACCGAGCCACGCTATCAGATAATAGCGGAAGGCATCGGAGGCATCATAGGGGCGGTCATCGCGGCCTTGTCACTCATAGTGCTCAAGGAAGGGATGGGCGGATTCGGAAGCCCGGAGCTGCCGGCTCCGCAGGCCGCGGCAGTCGCGGCGATGGCAACGGGCCTTGAAAGCCCCGCGGCGTTCTTCATCGGGGCTGCGATCGGCATCGTGCTGTTCCTCCTGCGCGTACCATCCGCGACGATAGGGCTTGGCGTCTACCTTCCAACCTATATATCTTCCGCGATGGCGCTGGGCGCTGTTATAATGGCTGCTGTCAAGAAAGCCATGAAGGACAAGGGGAAGGCTGATGAGACAGCGTCCCTTGTATCATCCGGACTATTGGGAGGAGAAGGAATCACTGGCGTCATCATCGCTATATTCTCTATGTTCTGATGGAAAGCCTATTCGCAAGAAGCAATGAGGATCTAATGGATATGCTTGGCCTGGAGAAGCCTTTCCAGGCCAGGATCGTGAGGCAGTTCCTTATCAAGGGGGCTGAGTCATTCTCGGAGATGACATCGCTGCCGAAAGCTGAGAGGGAAAGGCTGGATAGGGCCTTCCGCTCCACATTCTCATCCCACGTGATAGCAAGAAGCGATGCTCCTTCTGCTGTAAAGCTCGCGATAAAGCTCTGCGATGACGCTGTCATCGAGTGCGTGAGGCTATCCGACGGCAAGGGAAGATACACGGCATGCCTCTCAAGCCAGGTGGGATGCGCAATGGGCTGCGCGTTCTGCAAGACAGGCACGATGGGGCTTGTCAGGAACCTCACCGCCGGTGAGATAGTAGAGCAATTCGCGCATCTCCAGAAGCTCGGAGAGAGGATAAGCCACATCGTATTCATGGGCATGGGAGAGGCACTATCGAACTTCACGAGCGCCATGGACGCGATCGAGGAGCTTCACAGGGAAGATGGATTCAACATCTCATACAGGAAGATGACTATATCGACATGCGGCTTCGTGCCAGGGATCAGGAAGCTATCGGAGCTCAATATCCCGGTGCGCCTTGCAGTCTCCCTGGTCGACGCGGAGGATGATGTGAGATCAAGGCTGATGCGCATCAACCGCACCTATCCGCTTGATACGCTCAAGGCGGAGCTTCGCCGCTTCCAGCACAGGAACGACAAGAGGCTGACGCTGGAGTACTGCCTCCTTTCCGGCATAAACACAGGAGAGGAAAGCGCAGAGGCGCTGGCGAGGTTCGCGCATGGCCTCGATACTGTCGTCAACCTCATACCCTGGAATGCAGTGGAGGGCCTTGATTTCAAGACCCCGTCAAAGCGAGAGATCGAAGGATTCTGCAGGGACCTGAGGAGGCTTGGCGTAAGCTACACGCTCCGCATGGAGAAAGGCGGCTCTATAGGAGGGGCCTGCGGGCAGCTGGCAAGCGAGAGCAGGAGAAGCTAGAGGCGCACGGCAGAGGAGGAGGAAAGGAGGGCCGCATCCTCCTCCGAGTGCGTTATCAATATAATCGTGCGTCCGACGGCAACGCGCAGTATCAAGGAGGCGATCTTTCGCTTCGTCGCCTCATCAAGCCCTGAGAAAGGCTCATCCAGGAACAGCGCATCGAAATCGACAAGCAGCGCGCGGGCAATCGCGACGCGGCGCTTCATGCCGCCGGAGAGTGTTGAGACCAGGCTCCTCTCCTCCCCTTCCAGGCCAACGGAGGAGAGCATTGAAAGCGCACTTGCCCTATCATCGGTCACGGCCATCAGGTTCGAAAGCACGCTTATGCCTTCCGCGAGCCTATCCTCCTGGAAAAGCACCACAGGACGACGCGGCATCCCATCTACCGATCCCATGAAATCACGGTCAAGGCCGCAGAGCATCCTCATGAGCGTTGTCTTCCCCCTTCCCGAGGGGGCTATGATCGTGCTGCACCTCCCTTCAGGGAAGGAGAAGGAGGCGTCACGGAAGAGGACCTTATCCTGGAATCTCTTCTCCTTTATATCTATCCTCATCCCTCTATCCTCCTTGAAAGCGCTGCCGTAAGAAGCAGGAAGAAACGCTCGAACAGGAATGCGAGGACTATTATCACAAGAGTCCAGGCGAAGAGGTCCGGAGTGGACAGGTATATCTTGGCCTCATATACCCTCTCCCCTATCGATCCGTCAGGAAGCGATATGACCTCCGCCGCGATCCCGCTCTTCCAGGCAAGCCCGAGGGCAGCCTTCACCGATGCGCTGAAATAAGGGATGACGGAGGGAAGGTAGATATACCTTATCCTCTTCACCCTCCTCACGCGGTAGATATCGGCGGCCTCCAGAAGCTTTCCATCGGTATTCCGTATGCCTTCAAGCACGTTCGAGTAGACTATGGGGAAGACCATCATGAACGATATGATCACGGAAAGATTGCGCGATGATATCCAGACGAGCGCAAGTATGACGATCGAGGCCACGGGAGTCGCCCTGATGACCTTCACTATAGGCTCGATAAGAAACGATGCCGTACGGGATGCGTTCGAGAGGACCGCGAGAAGAAGGGCCGCGGCCACAGAAAGGACGAACCCCGATATTATCCTGGAAAGGGTGAAGAGGATGGATGACCAGAATCCAGGAAGCCCGATCATGGAGAAAAGGCGCATCACGACAGCCACAGGGGATGGAAGGAACAGCTCCTCCCCTATAAGGAGAGAAGCGAGTTCCCATATGATGAGCCAGAATGCTATGGCTACCGCGCGCCTTGCCCTATCTTGAATAGTAGAAGTCATCTCCAGGGACAGCACCGCCTACGCTCTGAGGATTCTGCTCATAGAGGATATCAAGATAGCCGGAAAGCGAGGCCTTCATCTCATCCCCTGTCACGAGCACGATATTGCAGTATGGTATAGCAGCCTTGGCCACGGCCTCCGGCACGATCCCATAGTGCCCGACTATCGCGGCGCCATCGTCCGCGGCGTTCTCATTGATATAATCAACAGAGGCCTTATAGGAATCGAGGAATGTCCCGAGCGCGGCCCCATCGCTCTCGATGAAGTCCTTCCTGGCAACCGTCACGCCTGTTATGAGGACGTGCCCGGTCTTCTCCTGCCAGAGCTCATTGAGATCCAGCGCGATCCTTATGCCGCTATTCTTCATCATCGCTGTAGTCGCAAATGGCTGCGGAAGCATCGCGACTCCATCTCTGTCCGCCGCTAGGGCCGCAACGCACTCGGCGTGTTCGCTCTTCCACTCTATGCGGACATCCTTGCCGACCTCCAGGCCATAGGCCTTGAGGACATGCTGCAGGGCATATTCAGGCGTCGCGCCCTTGCCAGCTGAATATATCGTCTTTCCTTCAAGATCCTCGACGGAAGCGACAGAACTGCCGTTCTCGACGATATAGAGAACGCCAAGCGTGTTTATCCCGATCGCCTCTACCTTGCCTCCAGTCCTCTGATAAAGGACCGCCGCAAGGTTCCCGGGGATCGCCGCGATATCCACATCGCCACGGACGATCATCGGCACGACGGCATCCGGCGAGCCTTCAAGCGTGAATGAGTAGCTATTGCCGTCAGATATGCCATTCTCCGAGTCATACATGAGCTTCGACAGTCCCATGGCCGTGGGGCCACGGAGAGCCGCCACGGAAACATCCGCGGCAGAAACGGCAAGAAGAGCTGCAGAGATCAGCAGCAGCATCAGATATATTCTCTTTGACATAATCCACTCCTTTGGCTGATGATAGCTCTTTTCATAGATCGATTGAATACTCCGCTATCTTCGATATCAGCGTGCGGCGGCTGATCCCGAGCTCCTCAGCAGCCCGCGTCCTGTTGCCCTCCCATCGGTGAAGCGCGTTGATTATCGCGGAGCGCTCTATATCCCTCAGCGACAGGGCCTCAGGGAATACCGCGCTCTCCTCTGCCCTCTCCCCGTCCTTCTTGATCATCGAGCTTCTCAGGTCAAGGTCGTCAACGCCTATAACGGTGCCATCCGCGAAGATCATGGCCCTCTCTATCACATTCTCAAGCTCCCTGACGTTGCCGTAGAACGGATGGTTCTTCAGCGCCTCAAGGGCGTCCGGGGTGAAGCCTGTTATGCGCATGCCCATCTGCCTGTTGTATCTCGATACAATATGAGCGGCGAGAAGAGGTATGTCCGAGCGCCTGTCGCGAAGGGGCGGTATGTGTATCCTCACCACGTTGAGCCTGTAGAAGAGGTCCTCGCGGAACGTGCTCTCACGGACCATGGCCTCAAGATCCTTGTTTGTAGCGGCCACTATGCGCGCGTTTATCGGCATCTGCATCGTGCCGCCGAGCCTCGTTATCTTCCTCTCCTGGAGCACGCGGAGGATCTTCACCTGCAGCGAAAGCGGCATATCCCCGATCTCATCAAGGAAGAGAGTGCCGCCCGAGGCAAGCTCGAAAAGCCCTGTCTTGCGCTTATCGGCGCCGGTGAACGCCCCCTTCTCATAGCCAAAGAGCTCTGATTCCAGGAGATTCTCTGGAACACCGCCGATGTTTATCGCGATGAAAGGGCCATCGGAGACGGAGGAGTAAGCGTGGATCTCACGCGCGACGACCTCCTTTCCCGTGCCTGACTCGCCGGTGATCAAGGCAGTCGCGCCGGATGGGGCTATCTTCTGGATTATGCTCCTTATATGAAGCATCTCCACGCTCTCGCCGATGAACCCCGTCTCCTTCCTGTCCCCCTCCACGATATTCTTCATGTTCGTGGACTCGACGAGGTTCTTTATCTTTATGACAAGCTCCTCCGGGTCGAAAGGCTTTACTATGTAGTCGGCAGCCCCTTCCTTGAGGGCTGTGACGGCATCGGTTATGTCGCCATGGGCGCTTATCATGATCACAGGCATGCGGAAGCCCTCGCCCTTCATCCATCTGATGAGCGAAAGTCCATCAAGACCCGGCATCCGGAGATCCACTAGAAGCGCGTCATAGGCATTATCCCTCAGCATCCTCTCCGCGGAAAGCCCGTTCTCGGCCGTGTCGCTTTCTATGCCTTCCATCGATAGAAAGCGCTTCATTACGTTCCTGATATTCTCCTCATCGTCGCAGATAAGTATCTTCATCTGTCATCTCCTTGCCTGCAGCGGCAGCATCACCTCCGCAGTCGTTCCGCCACCATCCCTGGCGTATAGCCTGAGGCTGCCCCCCGCAGCCTGCACGAACTGGAGGCTTATCGAGAGCCCTATGCCCGATCCATGGATCTTCGTCGTGAAGAATGGATCGAATATCCTCTTGGAATCCCCATCGGCAAGCCCCTTGCCCCTATCCCTTATATAGACGATGCACCTGTCCTTCCCGTCCGCGGTGACCTCTATCTCGACATCTGGCTTCTCCCCCTCGCAAGCCTCCACGCCGTTCTTTATCAGATTCTCGAGCACTGAGCGGAGCCTGTCTGGGTCGAAAAGCACCAAAAAGCCCTCGGCCGTATCCTTATGCAGCCTGATGCCTTCGGGGAACAATGACACGAGGGTCTCCAGCTCCTGGACTATATCAAGAAGCTCGGGAGTTCCCAGAGGATTGCGCAGGTAATCAGAGACCTTGTCCGTAAGCTTCGTGAGCCTATCCGTCTCATGGTCTATTATCCTTACATCATCAATAAGGGAATCCGGCACGTTGCGCTTGAGAATGGCGAGCTCAAGCCTGATGGCCGAGAGAGGGTTCTTTATCTCATGCGTGAGCGTCCTCGCGGCCTGCCCCAGCCTCACAAGGCTCTCCTGCCTCCTTATCGTCTCCCTGTAGATCGCGTTCTGCTTGAATATGCGGAGGACGATGAGATAAAGCATAAGTATGCCGATGCAAACCAGGAATGATATGGCGATCATCAGCCGCACGCGCTCGGCATAGCTTGAGGCGTCGAACGATATGTAGATTATGTCCGGGAACTCAATCACAGAGCCGCTGCTCCTGAGAAGATTGTCAGGAGAGACAAGGACGGAGCTTACATAGCGCACGGTGTCTATGACGTCTGTGGCCTTGTTATATGAGGTATAGGAGCCGTTTATATCCGTTCCGGACGGGAATGACGTGATAGGGAGGCGCTGATAGGCGTCGCCCCATACATACAGCGGCGTCCCCATATGCGTATAATAGCCGAAGCCAAGCACATTGCCGTTGTCCATTATCATATCAACATCGCCGCCCATCCTGATCGTCATGAGGATATCGGAATAGGCTCTCTCGATCGCGTTCTCCCTCCTGAGGTTCTCAGCCTCTATAAGGGAGGTGGAAAGGATTATCGCAAGGCCCAGGAGGAAGGCGAAGACAGATGTTATGGTGATGGTCATCACCAGGTTCTCCCTGCCCTCATTATGGCGTGATCTATCCTTCCTTTCCTTTTTTCCCATGCATTGATTGTATTCGCCATCGCCCCATATTGCAAAGGCCGCGGGAACTGGACAGAAGATGGAATTTGGATGAAGAGGCTTGCCAGCTGCCGATTCTGCCCATACCCTTTGTTAGATAAGGAACCTGAAGATGGAAGATAAGGAAAACCTGCTCACTGCAGATGACGGATCGAAGAAGCATAAGATCGATCCTGGCATACATACGGAAGGGAAAGGAGGCAACGGAAACAGGAAGAAGTTCACGTATTCAGCGTGGTCGTTCCTCGTGGCATTGCTTCTTGTATTCCTGATCAACTACCTGCTGTTCACCCCGCATATCCAATACGCAAGCGTGGATTACAGCACGTTCAAGAGCCTCGTGTCGGACGGGACGATAGTCCAGGTCGCGTTCGACGGGGATCAGTATATAGGATATTCCGTCACGAAGGATGACGCGCGCGGCCTGCTTTCCGAGATCGCGAGAAGCAGGCAGATACCGCTCACGCTCGACACCTCATCGATAATCCCCTACCAGACATTCATGATCGATGACCCGAGCTTCGTGCCGCTGCTGGATTCAAAGGGCGTCGAGTACTACGCGACAGAGCCGCCAAAGCCCTCGGTGCTCGGCTCGCTTCTGTCGATGCTCTTCCCGATCGCCATCTTCTTCATATTCTATGCGTGGATGTCAAAGAAGATCACGGGCAACGCTCAGGGAGTCATGTCGTTCAATCAGAACAAGAGCCAGCTGGTGGCAGAGGGAGAGACCGGGGTGAGGTTTGCCGATGTCGCCGGAGAGAACGAGGCGAAGGCAGAGCTGGAGGAGGTCGTCGATTTCCTCAAGCATCCTGACAAGTACACGGAGATGGGGGCCCATATACCTAAGGGAGTCCTCCTCGTGGGGCCTCCGGGAACAGGAAAGACGCTCCTTGCGAAGGCGGTGGCAGGAGAGGCCGGCGTGCCGTTCTTCCGCATGAGCGGAGCTGACTTCGTCGAGATGTTCGTCGGCGTCGGGGCCGCCAGGGTAAGGGACCTCTTCAAGCAGGCGAAGGAGAAGAGCCCCTGCATCATATTCATCGATGAGATCGATGCAATAGGCCGCCAGCGCTCAAGCGCGAGCATCGGCGGCAATGACGAGAGGGAGCAGACGCTCAACCAGCTTCTGGTGGAGATGGATGGCTTTGACTCACGCACCGGCGTCATAATCCTCGCTGCGACCAACAGGCCCGAAATACTCGATCCGGCACTGCTGCGCCCGGGACGCTTTGACAGGCAGGTGCTCGTGGACAAGCCTGACCTTGACGGCAGGGAGGCGATACTCCGCATACATACAAAGGGCATGAAGCTCGACAGCACGGTGGATCTGAGGAAGATAGCGCAGGCCTCAGCTGGCCTTGCGGGCGCGGATCTTGCCAACATCGCGAACGAAGCGGCGCTCATAGCCGTAAGGGAACGCCATCAAAGCGTGTCGCAGGTAGATTTCGAGAACGCCATCGAGAAATCTATAGCGGGACTTGAGAGGAAGAGCCGCGTGCTTGACGAGAAGGAAAGGACAAGGGTCGCATACCACGAGACGGGACATGCTCTCACGGCATTCCTCACACCTGGATCCTCCCCTGTCTCCAAGATCTCGATAATACCGCGAGGATACGGCGCCCTGGGCTACACGCTCCAGTATCCGACGGAGGACAGGTTCCTCCTCTCCGAGGGTGAGCTCCTGGGATCTGTCGACGTGCTTCTTGGCGGAAGGGCCGCCGAGGAGGTCACATTCTCCGACATATCCACAGGCGCGAGCAATGATATCTCACGCGCGTCCGACACCGTACGCCAGATGATAACCGATTACGGCATGTCTGACCGCTATCGCAACATGACGCTTCCGAAGACGAAGTCCGGCATAGAAGGGGTATCTGGAAGCAAGGAGTATTCGGAGAAGACCCAGGAATACATCGATAACGAGACAGCGCGGATCATCAACGAGCGCTACGCTCTTGTGAGGGAAAACCTTGAGAAGAACAAGGAAGCGCTTGAGCGCATCGCAAGGGCGCTTCTGGAGAAGGAGGTGCTGGAAGGCGACGAGTTCGAAGCCCTTGCAAAACAATACGCAGTCAAATAAGCTACGGCTATGATCCGTAAGGTTATTGAAGACAAAGAGCTTTCTGGGCATATAGCCTCTCTTCCACCCGATGGAAGGGAGGTTTTCCTGATCGGAGGGGACAACGTAAGGCTCTCCGCGGTATCGGCAACGACGATGGTCAACAGCATGAGGGCAAACCACGGGACAGGGCTTCTTGAGACCTACATGCTCGGCCAGGGCTACATAGCGGGAGCGCTTCTATCATCAACGGTGAAGGGCAATGACAGGATCCTGATGCAGATACAGTGCGGAGGACCTGTGAAGGGCATGAGCATCGAGGCCTGGGCATCAGGGGCGGTGCGTGGCTATCTCGTGAACAACCCAATACCGCTCTCCGCTCCGCTTGAGTCACTTGACACATCCCTTATCTATGGCCCGGGATTCCTTACGATAACAAAGTATCTCGAGGGAAGCAAAACACCGTTCTCCGGCGATGTCATGCTCGGCTATGGCAACCTCGCCAATGACCTGGCGCTGTATTTCAAGGAATCGGAGCAGACCCCTTCCCTGTTCTACCTTTCCATCGATTTCGATAAGGAGGGGCGCGTCTGGGGAGCCGGAGGGCTCTTCATGCAGGCTCTCCCGGGATGCCCTGACAGCACGCTCGAGAAGCTTCAGGAAGAATCTTCCAGGCTGGGCAAGCTCGGGAGGATGATCGGGGAAGGCATGAGCGTGAGGGAATATGTCGAGACGGAGCTCAGCGCTTTCCATCCGCATCACATCGGACATACCCCAATAGGCTTCTCATGCCCCTGTACAAGGGAGTCCTTTACATCGTATCTTTCATCATTGCCCGCGGCGGAGAAAGATGAGATACTCAAGGGGGAATTCCCTCTTGAGCTTGAATGCCTGAACTGCGGGTCGAGATACAGCTATACGAAAGAGGAATTCGAGAGAATCCACAAAGGAGCTTAAATGATATTCTTCGCAGCATGTGCGGCTAACCAGGGTGATCTGGTAGCTGAGGAAGCCAGACGGGTTGGCGGGACTGATGTAAGGCAGACGACATCAGGTGTTGAATTCCAGGGCGGGATAGAGGAAGGCATGCGCTTCTGCATGTATTCGCGCATAGCCTCAAGGCTGCTTATGGCCCTGTATATCGATGAGGACACGGAGAACGACGAAGAGCTCTATGAGGCGACTCTCTCGCTGCCTTGGGAGGATTGGCTCACGCCTGACCAGACGCTGAAGGTGACGCTCACGACAGCGTCCTGCCAGTGGATCAGGAACAGCCACTACGCGTCACTGAAGGTCAAGGACGCGGTATGCGACAGGATCAGGGAGAAGTTCGAGGGCAACCGCCCTGATATCGACACGGCAGATCCGGATGTCGAGATACACGTCCATGTCCATGACCGCACCGTGAAATGGTATATAGACTTCTCCGGCGAGGGCCTCTACAGGAGAGGCTACAGGCCTGATGAGGAGACCGAGGCGGTGCTCAAGGAGCATCTCGCGGCGGCCCTTATCTCACGCTCGGAGTGGAAGAAGGACGCTGAGAGCGAGGAGCCCGGGGTCTTCCTAGATCCTTTCTGCGGCTCGGGAACCCTTGCCATCGAGGCGGCGCTGATTGCATCTGACACGGCACCAGGGCTGCTCCATAGGCGCCCGTTCGCGTTCCAGCGCCTCCCGCTCTTTGACGAGGCGAAATGGGATGAGATAAAGGCTGAGGCTGAGGAAAGGCACCAGAAGGCCCTTGATGAGAGGGACATAAGGATCTATGCCTCTGACATCTCCTCCCGCGCCATAGCGATCGCGAAGGAAGCTGCCGCGAAGGCAGGCGTCGATGGCCTCATTGACTTCAAAGTCCGCGATTTCCTTTCGTACACGGAGGAGGACAAGCCAGCTCCTGTCGGGTATATCGTAACCGATCCGCCATATGGCGAGAGGATGAAGGTCCGGGATATCGACAGGCTCTACGCGGGTATCGGGGAGAAGCTTACGGATGTCTTCAAGGGATGGAGAGCGACGATCCTCACGGGCTCAAGCGACCTTCTGTCTAATATCGACATGAAGCCGGACAGGACGAACACGCTCTTCAATGGCCCGATCCAGTGCCAAGCCGCCCATTACATCATCTACACGGATGAGGAGAAGGCAGCCCTTGTCGAGCGCGCGAAGGCAAAAAAGGCGGAGCGCATGGCGCGCGAGCTGACAAAGACAGAGGAGATAATCTACTCGAAGCTCCTATCCAACTACAGCAAGTACAAGGCTGAGGCAGAGAAGGAAGGCGTCACATGCTACCGCATATATGACGCGGATATCCCGGAATATGCCGCAGCCATAGATATCTACGAGGGCAAGTGGGTAAACCTCGCTGAGTACCAGGCCCCTGCGGATATCGATCCGGAGCTTGCCGAGAAGAGGCTTAATGAGATCATCTTCGTGACCGAGAGGGTCACCGGCATAGATATCGAGGACATCCACGTCAAGCAGAGAAAGAGCCAGAAGGGCAAGAACCAGTACAGCCGCCTCGCCTCCTCCAACAGGTTCAACATCATAAGGGAGAACGGGGTCAAGGCCCTGGTCAACTTCCAGGACTATCTCGATACAGGCATATTCCTCGATCACCGGCCGGTACGGAAGCTCATACAGGAGATGGCGGACGGGAAGCGCTTTCTGAACCTCTTCTGCTATACGGCAACGGCGACGCTCAACGCGATCAAGGGCGGCGCGATATCCACAGTCTCCGTGGATGCCTCGGCAACATACCTTGACTGGGCCATAGCGAACCTCAGGCTCAACGGCTACCCCACAGACATCGAGAACTTCTTCTACAGAAGCGATGCGATCGACTGGCTCTGGGATACCTATGACAGGTTCGACCTCATATTCTGCGATCCACCGACCTTCTCCAACAGCAAGGACAGGGCGATGTTCGACGTCCAGAGGGATCATTACAGGCTCATAAAGGCCGCGGCGATGCATCTCGCTCCTGGCGGCACCCTGATATTCAGCACGAACTTCCGCAAGTTCAGGCTCGATGAGGATGTCATGAGGGACTTCATCGTCGAGGACATAACGGAGAAGACCATAGGCTTCGACTTCAGGAACTATGGCAATGTCCACAGATGCTATCTCATAAGGAACAAGGTAAGGGTGAAGCTCCCGCCGAAGGCCCCAAGGGTAAGGATCAGGGAGAATGACTGAATGATGGGCTGCAGCGATGCAGCCCATATCCATCTCACATAGCAGCGGCCAGATCCTTGATCCTATCGATCAGGCTGTCTATATGCTCATGCGTGAGCGCTGGATTGAGCAGCGTGAACTTGAGCATCACGCGCCCATCATATACCGTCTGGCCTATCACGGTGCCGCTTTCAAGAAGGGAACGCCTGACGCGCCTGTTCGTCTCATCCCCTCCCCTATGCGCGAAGACGACAGAGCTGAGCTCGGGCTCGACTGGAGCGACGAAATCATCATCGGCAGAAAGGCGCGAATAGAAATAGGACGCGTTATCAACAGCGGTGTCGATGATCCTTCCAAAGCCATCGCGGCCCCTCATCCTGAATGAGATGTAGACCTTGAGCGCGTCAAAGCGCCGCGTTGTCTGCATCGACTTCCCGACAAGGTTTATGTACCCGTCCTCCTCATCCTCCTCCCTATTCAGGTAATCGGCATGGATAAGGAAGCAATCAAGGGCATGGCGATCCTTTACAAGGAGAGCAGAGCAGCTTATGGGGAGAAGGAACATCTTATGGAAGTCTATCGTGATCGAATCAGCAAGCTCTATGCGTCCAAGACGATCACGGCAGCGCTGACTCATGATAAGCGCGGAGCCATAGGCGGCATCCACATGAAGAAGGCAGCCATATTCATCCGCGGTGTCCCTCAGCGCCTTTATATCATCAATGCTCCCGAAGTCCGTGGTTCCGGCCGTCGCCACGATAAGGAACGGAAGATACCCCTCTTCCCTGTCCCTCCGTATGATCTCCCTGGCCTTAGGTATATCGATCCGGGCCTTGCTATCGACAGGAAGGAGGCCGACGGCATCATAGCCAAGCCCCATTATATGCGCGCTCTTCTGGAATGAGAAATGGGCGATCTCCGAAGTGTACATGCGGAGCTTCCTGGCCTCTGGAGGCAATCCCCTCTTCTTCACGTCCCAGCCGAGGCGGCGCTCGATGTAAAGATCCCTCATGGCGATAGCCGCCGCCATGTTCGACTGGCTGCCGCCGGAAGTGAACGAGCCATCAGCATCCTCTCCGTATCCGAAGAGACGGCAGAGGCCGCGGATCATCGACTCCTCGATCTCCGTGGCGGCCGGGCTCTGGTCCCAGCTGTCCATGCTGTTGTTGTATGTCGCTATGATAAGCTCAGAGGCGATGGACTCAATAAGCGCTGGCGAATGGAGGTGCGGCATATAGGAAGGGGACCAGGTACGGAGCATGTTCGGAAGTATCGTCTCCCTAACGCTCCGCATCGTATCCTCCCAGCCTTTGCCTGCATCCGGCAGGAAGCCAAGCTCGCCTATCCTCTTCCTCAGCTCATATGGATCTATGCCGGAGAATGCAGAATCATCCTCGATAGAGCCAAGGATAGCATCAAGAGTCTCGTCTATGGCCTTCCTGAAAGCCTCCTTCGCCTCTGGGGAAGAGGAAAGGACAGTGAAGTCATCGAGCGTAGCCTGCATTTATCTTCCTTACGGCATCGGAGAAGATGCCGATCATCGTGTCGATCTCCTCCATCGTTACGTTCAGGGCGCAGAGGCAGCGCATGACGCTTCCGTTCCTGCCGCCCTTCTCCATGACAAGATGGTTCTCGAAGCAGGCGTGCTGCACCGCTGCTGCGATCTCCCCGGAAGGCTCTGGATTGCCCATGATGTCCTTGCTTCCGTTCGGATCCACGAACTCGATGCCGAGCATGAGGCCGCGGCCGCGGACATCGCCTATTATGCTGACCTCACCCTTGAGCTTCTCCATCTCCGCCTTGAGGTATTCGCCCTTGGCCCTGACCTCTGAAAGGAAAGCCGGGGATGAGACACGCCTCATGACGACCGTTCCCGCGGCCATTGCCAGCTGGTTGCCCCTGAACGTCCCCGCGTGGGCTCCCGCTGTCCATTTATCAAGATCCTTGCTGTAGACGACGATGCTCATAGGCTGGCTGCCGCCGATAGCCTTGCTCATAAGTATCACGTCGGGGATTATCCCGGACTCCTGGAATGCGAAGAAATCCCCGCTCCTGCCAGTTCCGCACTGTATCTCATCCACGATAAGAGGGATCCCGAGCTCCTTCGTGACACGCCTGACGGTCCTCAGGAACGACGCCGGGGCCGGTATCACGCCGCCCTCTCCCTGTATCGGCTCGATGATCACGACAGCGGGCTTCGTCACGCCGCTCTCAGGATCCTTGAGCATCCTCTCGAAATAAGCCTCGCACGCGGCTGTCCCGGCGTCTCCGCCAAGGCCGAACGGGCATCTGTATGAATATGGATATGGCATGAACTGGACGCCTGGCATGAGATTCTGCACCTTCGCCTTCGCGTTGTGGTTGCCAGTGAGGGCCAGGGCTCCATGCCCCATCCCATGGTAGCCTCCGCTGAACGCGATCACAGTGCCCCTGCCGGTTGCCGTCTTGCAGAGCTTTATCGCAGCGTCGGTGGCATCGGTTCCGGACGGTGAGCAGAACTGGATCTTAACGTGAGAGCGCATCTCTTCGGGAAGAATGGAGATGACTGTATCAACGAACCTGTCCTTGACCGGCGTTGTCAGATCAAGCGTGTGAAGAGGCGCATCGCTCTCTATCAGCTCGATCATGGCTGCCGCGACCTCATCATCGTTATGCCCCAGGGCAAGCGTTCCTGCACCGCATAGGAAGTCCAGGTACCTGTTCCCCTCTACATCCTCGACCCAGGATCCCTTGGCTTTCTTCAGCGCGAAAGGGAATTTCCTTGGGTAGCTTCTAGCAGAAGACTCGAAGTCATTCTGACGGGAGATGAAGTACTCGTTGGTTTGTGTCATTTCCATCTTCTTTCTCTGTCACTCCATGTTATCTGTCTGGCGATGCCAGCCCTTTTTTCTCGTTAAGTATCCGGAGGTAACACCTCCGATGGCGAATGAATGATAACAGTGAATGACTGTCTTGGCTACCCTGAAAAGAGAGAGGGCCGCCATATCGCTATGGCGACCCATATATGTGCGGTTTATTGATATGCCTTATCTGCCGATCTTGATCTCGATCCTGCCCGGCTCGGCCTTCTTCAGCCTTGGGATCCTTATGGTGAGGATGCCATTCGCGCTCTCTGCGCTTATGGCTGCCGCGTCGGAATCCTCAGGAAGGACGAATGAGCGGGAGAATTCCGGGAGATTTATCTCCGAGGCGATCATATGCCGCTCCTCCCTGGCCTTCTCAAGCCTTTCCTTCCATGTCGTCGAGGATGATATCGAGATAACCCCGTCCTTGACCGCGATCTTCACATCATCATCGCCGTATCCCGCGATCTCGGCCTCGATGACATACTCGCTGTCCGTCTCGTATATATCAACAGGCGGGATCTTCGCCGTGCTCACATCTGAGAAGAAATCCGAAAAGAGCGAATCTATTCCTGCCAGGCTCGGTGCTATGTTCCTTGTTATGACGTATCTCATTGCTTTATCTCCTTATCGCCTTCCGGCTCACAAATTCATTTGCACAAAGCGTGCCAACTCAAATATTTCTTTATTATATAAATAATTAATGCGAAATATGGTTTTGCGGCAACCGCTGGGAAAGAATCAAAACGACACACGCCCAGCCCGCGAGGCCTTTTCAGTGTCACTTTGACACTCCGGTAGCGAAAAAGACAGCCAAACGTGCTAAAATCGCCACATGAGCATAGAGAACGTGAGGGAATACCTCAGGAAATACGGCAAGGATGGGGAGATAATCGAGTTCCAGGAATCATCGGCGACGGTGAAGGAAGCGGCCGCTGACCTAGGCACAGAGGACGGGAGGATCGCAAAGAGCATGTCGTTCATGACAGAAGGCGGGGCGATCATAATCGTCCTTGCCGGCGACATGAAGATAGACAACCGCAAGTTCAAGGACATATTCCACGAGAAGGCCCGCATGATAAGCCCCGCGGAGGTCGAGGAGAAGACCGGGCATCCGGTCGGAGGCGTGTGCCCGTTCGCGGCAAAGGAAGGCGTCAGGGTCTTCCTCGACATATCGCTAAGACGCTTCGCGACTGTTTTCCCGGCAGCAGGCTCTCCCAACAGCGCGATAGAGCTCACGCCAGATGAGCTTGAGGCGCTATCAGGATCCGTGGCCTGGATAGACGTGGCGAAGGAGATCTGATCACATCAGGCTCACGGGATCGGTATCTATCTCGAGGTAGAGGGATGAATGGAGGGAGATGCGGCTCAGGAGATCTCCCGTGAAGCGCAGAAGCGAGGATGGGGAGACGGAGCGCAGCAGTACGTGGTACCTGTAATACAGGGCCTTCCTCTCGACAGGGGACGGGGACGCGGAGAATATCTCGATATCCTCATATGACCCTTCAAGCTCCCCCGCTATCCTCTCTATCTCCTCAGCCCCTTCCCTTGTGCATCTCTCGCTCTTACCGCGCACGGTAAGGTTCACGAGGCGCGAATAAGGAGGAAAGAGAGTATCCTTCCTGTTCTTCATCTCGATGCGGTAGAAGGATTCAAGATCGTTCTCAGCCGCGCATCTTATGGCTGGAGCCATCGGATCGGATGTCTGTATGATCACGCGCCCGTCATCACGGTACCGCCCCGCCCTTCCCGCCACCTGATGGATAAGGTCGAACGTGCGCTCAGAAGCGCGGAAATCAGGAACGGATAGTGAGGAATCGGCATTCACGACGCCCACAAGCGTCACGGAAGGGAAGTTAAGCCCCTTGGCTATCATCTGCGTTCCCAGAAGGATATCTATCTCGCCGTCCCGGAATCCATGGAGGATCCTCTGCGTGTTCTCCTTGCTCTCCGAGGCCGTATCGGTATCGAGGCGGGCGATCCTCGCGTATGGGAAAAGCCCCCTCAGCTCCTCCTCTATGTTCTCAGTGCCGAATCCACGCGGGGAAAGATCATAGGAGCCGCATTCCGGGCATGCCTTGACCACTGGCCCGCTGTAGCCGCAGGTATGGCAGACGAGCCTATGGGTCTTCTTATGGTAAGTGAGGGACACCGAGCAGTTCGGGCACGTGATGATATGGCCGCAGGACATGCAGGCATAGCCATAGGTATACCCACGCCTGTTCAGGAACAGCAGGACACCATGCTTCTCATCCAGCGCCTCCCTGATCGCCTTCTCCATCACCTCCGATATATTCCTCTTCTCTCCCCTTATGTTGACGACGTCGATACGGGGAAAGCTTCCTCCCCCGGCCCTTGTCCTCATGTCGATGCGGTGTATCCTATGCTCTGACATGAGCTTCCAGGCTTCCAGTGATGGCGTGGCGCTGCCCATGATGAACTCAGCCCCTTCCTTCCTGGCCCTGTACTGCGCGACCTGGCGTGCGTGGTAGCGCGGCGCGTTCCCTGACTTATAGGATGTCTCATGCTCCTCATCGAGGATGATCAGCCCGAGGTTCCTGAACGGCGCGAAGACGCTGCTCCGCGCTCCGATCACGATATCGACGGAGCCATCCATGATCTGATGCCAGGCCTTCAGCCGCTGCGAGGGCGTGAGCGTTGAATGGAAAACGGCGACACGGCCGGAGAACCTGGAATAGACCTCATCCGAAAGCTGCTCGGAAAGGGTGATCTCAGGCACCAGGTAAAGCACCTGCTTCCCCTCCCTTATCTTATCCTCCGCCCTTCTGAGATAGACCTCACTCTTTCCCGATCCAGTGACTCCGAAAAGATAGTATTCCTGGCTCTTCCCGCTCCTGATGGCCGCAAGCGCCGCCTCCTGATCTTCAGACAGCTTATCTATAGGCCTGAACGACACAGGCTCATAGAACGGGCTTATCTCGCTCTCCTTGCGCCCTGATGGTATCATCATCGACAGCGACTGCCCGGAAGGTGCGAAGTACATGCTTCCCATCCATCTCGCTATATCAAGCAGGGTCTCGTTGAATACAGGCTCCTTATCCACGACTCGCTCGATTTCCCTAAGCTCGAAATCCCCTTCAGGCTTCTCTTCGGAGATACCGACGATGAAGCCAGTCATCGTCCTCCTGCCAAATGGGACGATGCAGCGCTTCCCGAACCCCGCCTCTCCGGAAAGCCTTTCAGGGACTATATAGCTATAGCTTGCCTCATACGGCAGCTGCAGCAGGACCGTGGCATAGCTCATAACGTGTCCTTCCCTGAGGAGAGGAAGTCCCTTATGAAGAGGAAGTTCTCCCAGATCGGGATACGCAGCGATGGATCGGCGGCATACTCCTCAAGGGATGGAGTGACGAACGATGGTATGTGGTTGATATGGAATACCTTCTTCATCAGATCCGCCATCGGAGCATCGGTGCGGAGCATATACCTTGCGGCATCAAGGCCAAGGATTATGAGAAAAGACGGCTCTGTCTCGGCCATCTCCTCCCTGAGATAGCCACGGCAGCTATCCGCGAAAGAGGGATCGAAAGACTGGACAGGGCATTTGATTATCGAGGTAAGGGCCCATTCCCCTTCCTGCAGCAGCAGCGAATCATGCCACCACTTCCTGAAGGCCGCTATACGCCCTCCTTCCAGCAGCATGTTCCCATCGGGCTTTGGCATTATGAACATCACGCGCGGCTTCTTCCTGAGGATAGGACGGGGGAACACGGTACGTGAGAGATAGCCATCGCAAGCGTGGCATGAGGAAGCAAAGCGGTGGATATCCGAAGAAGCGGCCTTCCCTGGCTCATCACGGAACCTATAGGCGAAGACCCCTCCATCCTCCCCGAGAGGATCGGATGAGATCAAGCGCTCAGCCTCATCGATGAGGCCCATAAGATATTCCATGCCTGCCTTATCTGCCATACTCCTCCTCGAACCACTGGTACTTATCCGCATCATAGCTTACGGACGCAAGATACAGCCCATCCGGAGGCGCTGTCCGGAGGGCCTTGTCCCTGTCCCTCGCATCAAGCCTCGCCTTGAAGGACTCCGCGCTCTCCCCCGCTATTGCCGCCTCTGCCATCGTTCCGACCATGCTTCTCACCTGATGGTACAGAAACGCGTTGCCGGCTACCCTGTAGCGGAGAAGCGGCTCGCCATACGCGTCTGCTATGGTATCCCATTCGGATACGTAGACATCGCGCACTCGCGAGAGCGACTGATCGCGGGCTGAGGCGAATGTCGTGAAATCATGGGTGCCGAATAAGAATCCCGCATACTCCGAAAGAAGGCTGATGGGAGGAAGAGCGCGATACGGCGCTACCCTCTTCCTGTCAAATGGAAGCATCGATCCGCTCTCCTTTATAAGATACCAGTACTCCCTGGACATCGTCGAATAGCGGGCATGGAATCCCTCTGGAGCAAGCGATGATGAACGCACCCTTATGCTCTTTGGAAGCAGAGTGTTCAGTATCACGGCAAAGCGTTCCGGATCGATTGAGGAGGAGGTGTCGAAATGGCAGCCCTGATCCAGGGCATGCACCCCGCTGTCGGTGCGGCCCGAGCCATAGACAACGGTGTCCTTCCCCACTACCTTGGATACGCACCCTGAGATCACGCTCTGGACAGAGGCATAATCCCCCTGCGACTGCCAGCCATGGTACTCCGAGCCATCGTACGAGACTGAAAGCCTTATCCTTCTCTCCCCATCTCCGGGGGTATCATAGACTTCGGGCCTGTTCCAGTCGCTTCTCATTCAGCAACCACCATAGCCATGGCATATTCGCGTTCATGGGATAAGGATAAGGAAAGGGAAAGCCCCTCCGCCGCAGCCTTGGCCCGTCCCTCGAGGAAGAAATACGGCTTTCCCATCTCATCCTCGCGCACCGTGATCTCCTTCAGCGAGAAACCGCGTATCCCGGTTCCCAGGGCCTTCGCGAAGGCCTCCTTCGCCGCGAAACGCGACGCCAGGTATTCGCTCTTTACGGATCCGGAGAGCTCCTCTGGGGAGAATATGCGCTCAAGAAAGCGTCTCTCCTTCCCCTCGAAGCGGGAACAGCGGCATATATCCACGCCGATGCCCCTGATCACAGGCTCTCCTCGAAAAGGATCCTTACGCTTGAGGGCTTGGCTGTGACCGTGAGGCCATCCGCGGTGAAGATATCGCCGGCATAGTCAAGCGTGACAGGCACCCTTGTGATCCCCGGACCTGATACATCGGAGAAATCAGCATGCGCGCTTATCGTCTCAGGCTCGACAAGATAGATGATGCTATCGGAGCCCGTGATGATGACATCAACGGTATCAGGGACAAGGGACACGGCCTCATAGGACTCGGGGAGCGTCACATCCAATGGGAGCGTGACAACCCTGTCATTGACATTCATGAAGCGCACGGCAATCACTATGAAGAGCGCGATCATGAATGAGAAGACCTTCGGGATCCAGTTCGACAGGAGCGATGACAATACCTTATTCTGCTTCATTCGCCCCCTCCTTCGCCTCCTGCGGCAGGACATCGCGATAGCTGAACAGCGAGAGCAGCGTGCGCTTTATGGTCGAGTTGGACAGGTTGTAGTAGATGTTGGCGTTGTATGCCAATGAGATCGCGCCTGTCTCCTCGGATACGACAAGGACTATGGCGTCAGACGCCTCTGCAAGGCCCAGGGCTGCCCTATGCCTCGTTCCGAATGTGGCCTTTATCCCCTTCTGCTCCGAAAGCGGCAGATAGCATGCCGCATAGGCGATGCGTCCGCCGATGACGACCGCGGCCCCATCATGGAGCGGGGTGTCATGGTCGAATATCGTCAGCAGCAGCGTGGATGACAGGTCCGCGTTGACCTTGGTGCCGGACTCGAGTATCGACTGTATGTCCGTATGGCGAGGGAACACGATAAGCGCCCCCCTCTTCTTCTCGACAAGTATATTACAGGCATTGAGTATCGAATCGATCTGCTCGCTCGTGGTCTGCACGCCTATGCGGAAGAATCTCGACTTCCTCGTGAACGAGGATGAGAACGCGCGGCGCAGCTCCGGGTGGTAGAACACGCAGAGTATCATGCAGAACGGAAGCATCAGCTTCTCTATGATCATGGTCAGCACATCAAGGCGCAGCACGCGGAAAAGCAGATACGCGACCATGACCGTGAAGACAAGGCTGAGCACCTCTGTCGCCTTGGTGTCCGATATCGCCACATATATCCTGTAGATGACGAATGTCAGCACCGCAGTCTCAGCCAGAAGCCTCAGATAATTCATTATGCTCAGCTCAGCGAAAACCTGGAACATCACGACTCCTTATCACTCAACCCACTGCAGGGTACGGCTTACAGCCTTCTTCCAGTATCGTAGCTTGTTTTCTCTTTCCTTGTCATCCATCGTGCCAAGCCATCTCATCTGTTCCTTCCAATATCCCCTCAGGCTCTCGACATCCTTCCAGACACCGACGGAAAGACCCGCGGCGTAAGCTGCCCCAAGGCATGTCGTCTCGCTTATCTGCGGCCTGATGACAGGTATCTGCATTATATCGGCCTGGAAGACCATGAGAGGCATGGAATTCGTCATCCCTCCATCAGCCTTGAGGCTCTCGATCCTCACGCCGCTGTCAAGCTCCATGGCATCCTTGAGGTCATTGGCCTGGAACGCCGTCGCCTCCAGCACCGCCCTGCAGATATGCGCGCGCCTGGCATATCTGGTAAGGCCGACGATCACGCCGCGGGCGTCGCTTCGCCAGTATGGCGCGAAGAGGCCTGAGAACGCTGGTACGATATACACCCCGCCTGAGTCCGGCACGGATTCAGCCTGCTCGTCAAGCTCCTTCGCGCTCTTCACGAGCCCCAGGTCATCCCGCACCCACTGTATGAGGGCGCCTGCGATGGCCACCGATCCCTCCAGGGCATATACCGGCCTTCCGCCCTCTATGCGATAGGCAACCGTAGTCAGCAGCCCATGCTCGGACACGCATGGCTCCTCGCCTATGTTCGACAGCATGAAGCACCCCGTGCCATACGTGCACTTGCACTCTCCCGGGGAGAAGCATGCCTGGCCGAAAAGCGCGGCCTGCTGATCGCCGAGGATGCCAGCGACGGGGATTGAGGCCCCGAATGGGCCATCAGGCGAGGTGTAGCCATAGATAACCCCTGATGAGGACACGATATCAGGAAGCGTATCCTTCCCGATGCCTGTAAGGGAAAGCATACCTTCATCCCATTCAAGCGTCCGAATATCCATGAGCATATAGCGCGAGGCGTTCGTGGCATCGGTTATCGTCACATCGCCGCCTGTCAGCCTGTTCGCTATGAATGAGTCCATCGTGCAGAAGACAAGGTCCCCTTCCTCCTCCGCCTTGCGCACGGCGCTGGAGTTATCCAGGAGCCAGCGTATCTTGGAAGCGGAGAAGTAGGGAGAGTACAGAAGCCCCGTCCTCCTCTTCAGCTCCGACTCGGGGAATGATGCCTTCAGCCTCTCTATATAATCACTCCCCCTAAGGTCCTGCCAGACTATCGCGTTATGCAGAGTGCGGCCATCCGAGCGCCTCATCGGGACGATAGTCTCCCTCTGGTTCGTGATGCCGACCGCCGCGATATCAGAGCCGGAGAGCCCGGCCTTGTCCAGCGCGTCGAAGATCACGCGGCATGTGTTGCGCCAGATCTCATCAGCGTCATGCTCGACCCAGCCCGGCTTCGGGCATATCTGCCTATGCTCTATCTGGGCAGATGACACCACTGCGCCATCTGATGAGAATATCATGAACCTGGTGCTCGTCGTTCCCTGGTCTATAGCTCCTACGTACTTCATCACGCCTCCTCCCCTGATTGTACCACAGAGGAAAACGGAAGGCTTCTCGAAGAGAACGGATATGAGGATCTTCCAACCGCGGAGCGATCGGCGATGGCCGACACGGAGAATGATGACAGTGATGACAGGAACCTGTCCCTTGCCGCCATGATGTCATCAACGGTGAGCGAAAGGATCTCGTTGAGCTTCCTCTCCCTCGCCTCATCTTCTATATGGTAGAGTATCCTCCTTATGTCCATAAGGGAGCGGATCGCGGGCACAGTGGGCCTGAGCGTCCTTGAAAGCTCCGCTATAAGGGCGTCCGATAGCCTCTCGGGATCCACGGTGAACTCCTCCACGGCCTTCCTCAGGTCATCTATCGTGCCATCCAGCCGAGGATCGCGATAGGAATAGAACGACCATATCCTCTCGATGTAGTCAAGGTATATGCCGACGCCATAGGCACCGCCCTTCTCCCGCACGAGGTTCCAGAGCCCGGTCGTCGAGAGTATGGAGAGGAAGATCTTATCCGCGCTGGACACGCTCTCCTCCATCGCGCTTCCCCGTCCCGCGGCCCCGACGAACGAAACTGAGGAGGAGAGAGTGAATGCCGTATAGCGCGGAGATGAAGGCACAGCCCTTTCCACCATCAGGCTAGGCTCCTGCCCTTCAGGAAGGGCGGCAACGAACGCCGAGGCTGCAGAGAGAGCGCCTGGCATGTCGTCTTCCTCCGCGGTTATGTGGCAGATCACGCGCCCTCTTGAAATGATACGGTCCCTGACCGCGGCAAGGCGTTCTGCAAGCTTCCCGGAATCAGAGGAGAGCATGGCCTCGACTGTATACCAGCAGGTGATCCCGGTAAGCCTCTCCCCTATATAAAGGGAAGGGCTCAGCGTTGATGCCGCGGCGCTCATCGCATATGTCTGCCCGCTTTGGACTATGCTGCTCTGGTAATCTGTGGAGATGTCGGTAAGGGCCGCCCTGATGCGCCTTCCATCATCGATCCGCCCGTTGAAGAATATCCTCAGGAACAGATCGAGCCCCTCCTTCTCCAGCCCCGGCAGCGACTTGAGCCTGCATACAAGGAAGACCTTCGCCTCCCCTTCCACAGTCGATCCAGATTCGACGAAGAACGCATAGCCGCCGGACACGAATCTGAGCTCCGTCTGCAGCGTCGAGTAATCCATATCATCTGTGTCGCACATGGACATGAGGCGCGAGAGGAGATTCGCAGCGTCAAGCTCCTCATAGCTCAGGTCGGAGATATCGAAGAGGATGTCGGTATAGACCACGCCGCCTGTCATCATCGGGCATCTTACGATCCTTCCTTCCAGCGAATGCGCTATGCGCTCAAAGCGCCTCGGAAGATCGGAGACCGAAAGGCGCGGTACCGTGCTGAGGGCCTCACGGCTGTCAAGCGTGAGCTGGAAGGCCCTGAAGCTATCCTCCTTCTCCTTCGAATACTCTCCCCTCCTTCTCTCAAGCGTCGATGATATTGAGCTGTATATCCGCCCCTGCTCCTCCGGATCCTTCCGCACGACCGCAAGGAGCCTATGAGGATTGGAGATCAGGTTCCGCTCTATCCAATGCTCGAAGAACCTCGGATCGCTCTCCCACGCGTCACGTATCTCCCTGATTATGGCCGAGGGGGACAGGAACCTATCGATATCCGTACCGAACGTGAGCCCCTTCTCCGCCTGGAAGAAAAGCCTCATGCCCATCGGCATGCCTCCAGGGATCTCCTTGAGGGAGAACTCCATCCTCCTTATCGCGGCCTCTATGGCCTTCCTGTCGAATCCCTCATCCACGATCCTGCGAAGGGATTCCAGAAGATATTCCTCTATCCTCTCGGCTTCCTCTGCCGAGGCTCCTGAGAAACCGGCGGAGAATACAAGGTCACGGTAGCTCGAGCACATGCCGCTCTCGCTTGAGAGATCAGAGCCGAGATCGGATTCCGCGATCGCCCTGTAAAGCGGACAGCCTGATGAGCCAAGGAGTATATCCACGATAAGGGAGAGCAACGTGCTCTCCCCGCCTCTGGCGTTATCGCCAAGAAGCCAGGAGACCATGACGGACGCACCCTCATCCCCTTCCTCCGCGGCGGAGGCCGCATCCGTCCGCCTGGGCTTCTTCCAGCGCTCCGCGCGCCCTATGCGCTCGACGCGCTTCCCGCCATCGCGCCCCGCAAGATATTCACGGTCAAGGAATGAAAGCTTCTCCCATACATCCATATCGCCATAGAGGAACAAGGAGATATTCCCCGGGACATAGAACTTCCTGTACGCCTCCCTGTACTCCTCATACGTGAGCGTGCAGATATCCCGCCCGTCTCCCCCTGACTCATATTGATATGGGGAATCCCCGAAAAGCGGCTTGGTGGAGGCTGAGGAGAGTATGAACTCATGCTCCGCCATCTCCCCCAGCATCTCAGAGAAGACGACACCCTCGAAATGCAGGCCGCCCTCAGAGGAAAGCCGTATGCCCTCCTGCATGAAGGTCTCCTCGCGCAGCAGTGGATCGAATACCGCATCGGTATACACGGCGAAGATGTTGTCGAAATCCTTCATCACCGTCGACGCCGCGGGATAATACGTCCTATCGACGCCGGTGAGGGCATTGAGGAATGTATTGCAGCTATTGCGGGCAAGAAGCATGAACGGATCCTTGACAGGATACCTGCGGCTGCCGGCGAGCACCGTGTGCTCTATTATGTGCGCGATGCCCTTGCTGTTCTCAGGCGGGGTGTAGACAGTGTACGCGAAGAACCGCTCCTGATCGCCGCATTTCACGAAATAGACACGAAGCTTCGTCCTGTCATGCTCAAAGAGTATCCCTTCTGCCTTATAGTCAGGAAGCTCATCCACCGAAAGCACGGTGAATCCCGCCCCCTTCTGTCCTTGAAAGAAATCCATGGAACGAAATTAGCATCGTTTGACGCTGTTTGCAATCCACGCTACAGTCTTTCCATGCTCTATATAGGTCCGCATGTATCGATATCAGGCTCGGTATCCCTTGCACCGGGCCGTGCCCATGACCTGGGCGCGACCGGATTCGGGATGTTCACGAAGAACCAGAGGGTATGGAGCGCCCCAAAGCTCGAGGACAGCACCGCAGAAAGCTTCCAAGAAGCCCTTGCAGCATCCGGGATCCCGAATGATGCGATACTCCCTCACGCCGGCTATCTTATAAACCCCGCTACCCCTGACAGCGAGCTTAGGGACAAGTCCCTTGCCCTGTTCATGGATGAAGCGGAAAGGACCGTGCGGCTGGGGCTTTCCGTGCTGAATATACATCCGGGTGCATACAAGGAAGGATTGAGGGAAGATGGGATGAGGCGCTCCGCGCGGATGCTTGACCAGGTGCTCTCAGCATTCCCCAGCCTCAGGATCGCCATAGAGAACACGGCAGGAGCCGGAACGATACTCGGCTCATCATTCGAGGAGCTTGACGGGATAATCTCAGGATCAGCCTGCAAGGACAGGATCGGCATCACGCTCGACACGGCCCATCTCTTCGGCGCGGGCTATGATGTGAGGAATGATATACAAGGCATCATGGACAGCTTCTTCAGCCGCTTCGGCAGGGAGAAGCTCTATGGCATGCACCTCAACGACTCCAAGGTCCCGCTATCATCGCGCAAGGACAGGCATGAAAGCCTCGGCAAGGGCCTCATAGGGCTTGAGCCTTTTATGGAGATAGTGCGCATGGACGAGGTGCAGGGGCTGCCGCTCGTGCTTGAGACCCCGGACGAGTCGGCATGGGCTGAGGAGATAAGGACGCTGCTTAAGGCCTAAATATCCTTCAGGAGCATCCCCGCAGCGATCCGCGCCCCCTTCTCAAGCGCGTTGAGCTCCGCTTCCTCCACGCTCTCGCCGCCATCGGACGCGAAGATCTCCTGCTCGACAAGCAAGCTATCGCGATCCATTATCAGGCTGCGGCCATCAACCCTAGCATAATAGCCATCAAAGGCCTCCCTGTGGTCCGTCACGCCAAGGTATGAGATGATGAGATAGCGCTTCTCAGGATAGAGCGCGCGAAGGCGGCTGAGGATATCCCCCTCATCCTCCCCTGCGGCAAGGACTATATCATAGCCAACGCCGACAGCCTCAAGCTGGCCTTTGAACGCCTCAAGCGTCTCAGTCGCGTACACAGGGCTATCCCCGCGCATGAACGGCACGATCGCTATAAGCGCCTCCGCGTGAGGGAATCTGTCAGGAAGGACATAATCGAACACGATGCTCTTCTCCGCGCGCAGGGAAAGAAGCGGATCCAGAAAGCCTTCATCAGCCTTCCTCTCTATCTCCGCCAGCGTATCCTCAGGAAGATGTATGGAGAATATAATGGAACCGCGGCGCACCATATATGGATTGGTCGCGGGGAAGTTGAAACTGCCGTTCTGCCTTGTCTGGGCCACGACGCTGTCCTCTATGGTGTCACCGGCATTATCGACCATGAAGTACGCGGCATCGACCTTGCCGCTGCGTACCATCGGATGGAATGGCCCCCGTGTCCTTCTCATCCTGACGGAGCATATGGCATCATCTGCAGTAGATGCCGTGAGCTCAAGGTTCCCCAGGTATGCCATCGCCCTGGCCATAAGGTCATCCGGGCTATGCTGCATGGAGCCATCGAGAGAGAGGGAAAGGGCGGAAAGGACATCGGAGAGAGCGTCGACATCCTCATTGGCCCTGTAATGGGCCGACGCGGAGGACAGAAGGCTCGCTATCTCCCTGTCCCGCCCACGGGCCTTCTCTATATCCTCGCTCCGCCTCTCATCGAATGAATCGGATGGAGTGATCACAAGCACATAGTAATAATAGCCAGAGTTGTCGAAGGTGGAATATGAGCTCGCGATATACGATCCAAGCTCAGCTATCCTATCGGTGTTCAGAAGCTCCCTGTAGTATGACGACACGATATCATACCCAAGGTCCGAGCCCATCCTCTCCAGCGCGGACCTATAGGCTGCGGCCCTCGCGTTCTGCTCGCTCTCCCCCCTTCCCTCTCCGACGAAGGAGACCGATCCGGAGACAGAGGGCGTATCCATTATCCATTCAGGGCCATCGACAGGGATATAGCCTGTAGCGCACGAGAAAAGAAGGAACGATACAATGATCAGGGATAAAAGCTTCTTCAGAAACGGCCTCCTCCGCCCAGCATGAGCATGTGCCTTCCCTGGATATTCACATATCCAAGGCGCCAGAAGAATGAGGGAAGCGGCGAGTGCTCATAATAGACAGAGTACCGGCCGCACCAGTCAAAGCCATCAGGGCCCATGCCGAGAAGGATCGCAGCGTCCGCACCTATCCTGCCCTCCTCGATCAGCGTGAACGAGACAGTGGGGAATATCCTCCAGAAATCCAGGGATGCCGAGAGCCCTATGCCCCCATACATGAATGATGAACCATTGTCCATCATATAGGTGAAGGATAAAAATGGCGTGAATGGGTATAACAGGTCAGATCGCCCTATCGCGGCGGTTGCCTCAAACGCGGGATCGGGGAAATCAAAGCCCATCGATGCAGAGACCGACGCCGTCCATTCGCCATACTCCCTGATGCCCAGGCCAGGAACAGGATCCGAGAGGTACACAGGCTCAAGCAGCACGGAGCCATCATAGCGCTCAGCGACCTCGAAAAGACCGCGTATGCGGCCATCGCCATCAACGGCGCTGAGCCTTGTCCCCCTTCTGTAATAGGAATCCGAAAGGAAGGAATAAGAGCCACGGTAGATATAATCCAGGCGCGGGGAAGGAGCCATGAACGATTCCTCATAGAAGAGTATGTTCCGCACCTCGTCAGCCACGGCGTCCTCGAGTCCTTCCCGTCCTTCTCCTACGGCCCTTATATCATAGGAAGAGCCTCCGGATGACGCTGTGAAGGAAGCGAATATCCTTCCCTCGAAAAGCGTGTCATTCTCGCTGTAGCCACCCACCTCGACCTGGATATCCCCGCGTCCTTCCGTCCATCGCCTTATGCCGTCATCGATCACCGCCGCTATATCATCAGGGACGGAGCTATCGAACGTGACAGAGCTCGCGCAGAGCGCGGAGGAAAGGAGTATGGCCAAGGCGATGACGAGAGCCTTCCTCATAGCGCCATGTCCTCGATTATCCCAAGCACGAGGCGCAAGGAGGATTCCATGGCATCCACGGCGATCCATTCGCTTCTTGAGTGGATATTATGCCCTCCTGTGTATATATTCGGGCACGCAATGCCCTTCTCCGCGAGCCTCGCGCCATCGGTGCCGCCGCGTATGATCTTCTCGGTTATCGCGATGCCGTTCCGCTCGGCGCTGCGCCTTATGGCGTCCATGGCCTCTGGATGCTCTGAGTTCATCGCGCCCATGTTCCTGTACTGCATGGTGATCGCCGCCTCAGCCTTCACCGAATACAGGAGCTCGACAGCGCGCGCGGCTGCCTTCACCGTCTCGATCTTGCTTCTCAGCCCGTCCTCATCGAAATCACGGAGCGTGATCGTGATAGAGGCTTTCTCCATGCTTCCCTCTATGCTGCTGACAGCGTAGTAGCCATATCTTCCATCGGTAGCCTCAGGGCTCTGGGACGCCGGAAGCATGACCGCGATATGGCTGGCGGCGACAGCGGCATTGCATATCCTGCCCCTTCCGCTTCCCGGGTGGCTGGCTGTCCCTTCGATCTCTATGCGTGCGGATGCGGCGTTGAAGCATTCCGCCTCGATCTCGCCCTCCGCCTCCCCGTCTATCGTATAGCAGACGGAGGATCTCATCCTCTCATATGGGAATCGATCCGCGCCCGTGCCTGTCTCCTCATCAGGGGTGAAGAAGACCTCCACGCGAGGATGGCGGATTTCCTTGTGCTCCGAAAGGTACGAAAGGGCCGTCATTATTATAGCGACTCCCGCCTTGTCGTCGGATCCAAGGAGAGTATTCCCATCCGATGTGATTATCCCTGACCCGACATACTTCAGGAGGTCGGGATCCTCCGCGGGGTCTATCGTCACGCCATCAAGGACGATCGGAGAGCCATCATAGGACCTGATGAGATTGGCCTTCACCCCGTTTCCCGGGACATCGGAAGCTGTATCGACATGGGCCATGAAGGCAACGCTTCCTTCCGCTCCGTTGCCTTCCAAGACTCCCATGAGGACCTTCTCTTCCCCGTAATAGACTTCAAGGCCGAGCTTCCTCATCTCATCGGAGAGGGCAAGGAACATCTTCTCCTGCCCCTCTGTCGTAGGACGTACCTTCCCCGCGAGGGACTGGTCTGACATCGTATCGAATGCTGTATAGCGGATGAATCTGCTGCAAAGGGCTTCCTTGTATTCCATATCATGGATTATGCCACATATCCAGCCATGATTGTACAGCCCCGTCACGCATCATAGTTCAATTCCAGCATGGTCTTCGCCTCATCCACTACATTGAATATCGCGAACACGCCGAGTATGAGCGCCGTGAGGACAGGGGATCGCTCTAGGGATGCTCCGAGGTTTATCATGGCAGCCGCTATGGCCCAGGAGGCGGAAGGCTCCGTGACTACATCCTCAAGCCATGACTTGAAGGACTCATCGACATCCTTATCCAGCTTGTAGTGCTCCACTATGGTGATGAATGTAGTGGACAGCACGCCTGCCGCGATAGCCACAGTGGACGCGGCCGTCACCTTGCCCCAGAAGAGCACATCGGGGACGAAGGCGTAGACAACGGCAGCGGTAAGCAGGACCGCGGTCTTTATCACAAGCGCCTTGAGCGCGTCGAAGAACTCCTCCTGCTGCGCTGGCGTCAGCACCCTGGCGCTCCGGTCCAACGCCCTGAAGAGCCTCGCCTCGTACTCCTCCATATCAGAGCGGATCCTATCAAGCTCCTCCTTCGGAGCAAGCCCTGACGCGGCCTCCAGCACATCGTCAACGGATCGGAAGTCATTCGTGCCGATGCAGAATTCAAGGTATTCCTCGCCTCCGCTCTCTTCCAGCGCCCTTGATGCGACATCGTAGCCGGTCAGCTCCATAAGCTCTTCCGTATCAGGTATATCTGCGCTGATAGCCTCACGCACCAGCCCTATGTTCTCGTCTATAAGGCGGCCGGCCGTGGATACAAGCTCACGCGGGTCAACGCGGCCGGGGCCCGTTGCCGGCATTGAGCAGGAAATGAGGAGGGTTGCCGCTATGAGCAGCATCGCCACGCTTCTGTTGAGATAATCCTTCACTCTTGTCATATCTGAACTCCTTTTTGCTGCTAGAACGCACAGCCCGCGATCAGCGAGATGCGGACGGTGGAATACTGCGGGATCGCTTCCCTAATAGCCCCCAGCCTGCCTTTCTCCGATGAGAACGCGTCGGTTATGGAGATACGAGGCTCAATGAAGAACCAGGGGAATGAGAATGTCCATCCGATCATGGCCTCAGAAAAAAGGATGAATGGATCAGATGGAGCCTCAAGCCCCCAGGCATATCCCAGGCGAAGAAGCGAGACGCCGGCATAGAAGCCAAGGCCATCGAACGGATATACCGAAACGATGAGCCCTGTCTCCGCGAAATCGAGTTCATGGGTATCTGAGTGCGCGTAGCGGAGAGGGACAGTCACCCTCACTTCAGAGAAGCGGTACGAGAACTCACCGTCGAGGCGCACGGATGGATAGAAGAAGGAATCAACACACCGCAGATCAACCCCTACCTGCCATTGATAAGCATGTATGGAGGACATAGCAAGCATAGCAATCGCAATGACCATGAACCGTCTCATGGCTAAAGGCTACGCTGCCGCATTGGATGAAGGCAGAGGCAATGACGGCCAGAAAAGCGGCCTATGATTGTCCGGAAACGGTCATTCCTCAGGCCAGCCCAGGGCCTTCCTGAATTCCTTCTCCTTCTTACCTATATCACGGGAGGCGATCTTCACCTCGCTCTCGGAGCCCGCGAGGGAGAGGACTATCCCCTTATGCCAGTCATCAACCTTCTTTATCGTATAGCCCTCGATCTCCTGCACGAAGCATGACCATGAGGGCTTTATGCCTCCCTTCGCGCCCTGCCGCGAATAGAAGACTATCTCATTGCTTGTCACGGCTATGGCGCCAGGAGTGAGGCTTGTGCCATCCTTTGAAACGAGGGATGCCCTTATCGAGAAGAAATCAGAATCTCCTCGCCCCTTCTCCAGCATCTTCCTCGTGACGACAGAGGTGGTCACGTAATACGCGGCGAGAAGCAGCAGTATAGGAGCCATGATCGGCCAGACTATCATGCCCTCGAAGGCCGCGAGGTATACGAATATGCCGAAGAGGACAAGGATGAGAAGAAGTATGGTGCGGCTCATGGCAGGAACACCTCCTCTACCTCCTTTGCAGTTGCAGCGCTCAGCACGCGCTCCCTGCCGCTTTCGGATGATACGGCGGAAACAAGCGAGGAAAGAAGCTCGACATCTGATGAGGAACCATCCTCTGGAAGAAGCATCATGACTATGATCCTGACCGCTTTGCCAGCATAATCCAATGGCTCATCACTAACTCCGATGACGACCGAAGGCTCCTTGAGCCCTGGAACCTTAGCGTGGGGAACAGCGAGATCATCGCCTATCGCGGTAGCTCCCAGCCCTTCCCTCGCCATGATGCGGCGAAGGGCTTCCTCCTTATCCTCGGCAGCGCTTTCCATCACCATGCGTGAAAAAGATGAAAAAATATCTTTCTCTCGCAATTTCAGCAGTACATTGAAATTGAGTTTCCCGATCATGCCGGAGATTCTATCGGATTAATCTTTTTTTGTCAGCGAAGTTGGCAAAAAACACGACTCGAAGCGTATAGATAGTAAAGGAGACATCCATGAGAAAGATTTTCATTGTGATCTCAATCTTGCTATCGGTTACGCTTCTTGCATCATGCGAAGAGGCGCAGAGCCACGGAACGCTGAGGATCAATCTGGAGAATGATGGTTCCAGGTCGATACTCCCAGAAGGCTATCCACTTGAGATAGCGAGCTACAGGATAACAGGCACAGGCCCGGCAGGCGCTGCACTGGACATCGAGACGTCGAAGACATCCACCACCGTTGACGGCATGGCGGTCGGGGAATGGCAGCTTCACGCAACGGCGCTGAACGAGAACGGCGACGCGCTTGTACGGGGCAGCACTTCCGTCAAGATAACAGGGAGATCCACGAACGCCACGATCATACTGGACGAGCTTATAGGAAAGGGAGACGTGACGATCAACCTGAGCTGGGATCCTGACGTGCTGACTGGGGATGCGAGGATCGAGATCGGGTTCGTGCCGGAATACGGGGATGTGGAGATAAGCCAGCTGACACGCTACTCGCTGGATGAGGCGGCTGGCAAGGCCACATACAAGGGAAAGGACTACCCTTCTGGCTCATACAGGCTCTCCGCGCAGCTTTATGAGGGCGGCAAGGAAGAGCCTCTGGCTGGATTCTCGGAGGCTGTACGGATCGCGGATGGACAGGAATCCATCGGCAGCATAGAGTTCGATATGGACAAATACCCGTCAGATCCATCAACGATAGAGCTGGTGAATACAACAGGGGTCCCTGTCACGCTGTCCATAACAGGGCTGAGCGACACGGTCACCGCGGATGTCCCGATCGAGGTCTCGCTTTCCTCTGATTCCGACGATATAGGGACATTCCAGATAACCTGGCATCTGAATGGGCGCATGATCGGCGAGGGCAGGACGATAAGCATCACCCCGACAGAGGGCGTGCATCGCCTTGATGCCGTCGTGTCAACATCCAGGACAGGATCATCGGGCTCCGCCTCCTTCAATTTCGAGGCGATCGCGGCCGCGGATCCAGGCGCTCCGAACCAGGGGAACATAGTGCACGCGGCATCGAGCGGCATCAAGATGGGGCTTGGGATGGTTGCCGAATTCCTCCCGAATGGAGAGGTGATGATAGCATCGAACACATCGAGGATCCTTCAGATATGCTCGATCGTCAGAAGCTCGCTGGTCGTGGAGAAGACCTACCCATACGCGGACCTGAGCATAGATGCCGGACAGACCATCGCCGCCTTCGCCACGGGCGAGAAGAGCACGAAGGAATATAGGATATTCATGCTCCTCAACTCACCTCTCGAGGCCTCGCTCTACAGCTACAGCCCGGAAACAAGGGCGATGTCCCTTTCCGTGCAGGGCATGACAGACGATGACATAACAGTCGTATCAGAGGCATCAAGGACTCCTGTCAATGCGCTGTATGCAGGCATAAACATGGAGAAGGAGGTAGGCATAGCTGTCCTTGGGGACTCATCAAGGAAATATGCTGGCGCGTTCCTCTTCCCTCTTGATGCTGATACGACATCGGCCTTTGAGGATACGACTGAGAAGAATTTCGCAAGCACGTTCATCGAGGGCTATCCGGAGTGCTTCGCGTATGATGACTCGCTGTTCGTCGCGAGCGAAGGCGCATATTTCGCGGGCCATGTCGATGATGGGGCAAGCAGCCCTTATGTGACCATGATAACCCCACTAGCCTTCGTCGACGGCTTTGAGACCAAGTTCGCGGATACGGCAGGACTTGCGATACTCTCTTCGGAGAGCATACTGGCGGTAAGCGATGATGCCGTGATAATAAGCGCGGAAGATTCCTGGAATGAGTACACTTCCGAGCCGCTTGGATTCACCGCGGCGGCAGTCGCCGTCTCCCCTGATAAGCGCTACGCGTACATGCTGGATGCCGACACGCCATCCCTTGTGAGCTATAAGGTGCTGAGCAACGGCAGGGAGATCGGCAAGTTCTCGGCCACTGACCTGCAGAGCTCTGGACTCAATCAGATCAGGATATCCGAAAGCGGGCACTCAATCCTTCTCTTCGATGACACCCGATGCGATGCGATAACCGTAATGAGCGTGAACAGGTAAGCGCAACTTATGTAGGTTGGTATAGATTCTCTTCATAAAACCGGCCATGGGGCGTTGCTGCTCCATGGCCACTTAAAACAGATGCATCAGGCTTTTCCGAACATCCTGCTCATGCGCTGCAGGGCCTCGTCGAGGCATTGGCGCGTAACAGCAAAATTGAGCCTGATGAATCCCCTGCCTTCCTCTCCATGCTCAAGGCCGTTATTCAGGCTGATCCCGGCATCATCCAGGAATCTCTCTCCTAGCGTATCATATGGAATACCTGCATTCCTGCAATCTATCCACATTATGTAGCCAGCTTCAGGAGCAAGCGGAACGATAGGAAGCCCTATCCGCCGCACCTCAGAGATGAAATGATCCCGATTCCCTTCCAGATACCCCGTCAAAGCCTCAAGCCATCTGTCTCCGGCCCCGCCAGCGACTGCCGTTACAGATGCAATGGCAAAGGAATTCGAAGCGTAATGGAAGTTGTATGGCATAAGATAATCATGCCATTCGCGCTGCATTACCTTGTCGGCTATCAGGATGAGGCCATGAGGTAGGCTCATCGTATTGAATCCCTTGCTGAAGCTGAAGATCTGGATTGATATCCGCCGCGCTTCCTCGGACACAGAGAGTATGGGTATATGCCTATGGCCACCATACACGATAAGGGAATGGACTTCATCTGAGATTATCCGGACTCCGTTCTCCGCGCAGATATCCACGATCCTCTCCAGCTCTTCCTGAGTGAATACCCGACCTGTAGGATTCTGTGGATTGATCAGAAGGAATATAGCGGGGTGATACTCCTTGATCTTCCTCTCGAAATCCTCGAAATCGATCTCGTAGCGATCGCCTCGAAGCACAAGAGGATTGACGAGGAATCTCCGTCCTGAGCCTTCAATCGTATTCTTGAGAGGAGTGAAATACGGAGCGTGCATGAGGACATAATCGCCTTCGCTGCTGAATTTCCTGATAGCGATGCAGACAGCTGCTATCGTCCCAGGGATATTCGAGATCCAGTCCCGGCCTATCTCAAAGCCGTATCTACGGCGGAAGAAGCTGATTATGGCATCATAATACTCATCCGGCTTGTATCTGTAATTGTAGATATTGGATTCCGTGATAGGTCTGAACACGTCTCTTATGCAACCAGGGCAGTCAAAATCCAGATCCGCGGTTCCCATGCCTAGCACATCCTCACGGCCTTCAGGCTGCATCCATTTGATCGAACCATCATGCCTGAGGTCCTTTGCGATGCTGAAATCAGGAACCTGTCTATCCTTCCCTTCCATCATGCAGGCTGCTCCTCCACCGCTGGATCATCATCGAACTTTGTCTTGAAGCCTATGATGATGAATATCAATGAGATGATCGGTACCAATATCGATAGATATACATACGGCCAGTATTCCGTAGTGGCTATGCCTAACACTCCTGTAGCGTATACAGGCCCCACGCACCAAGGGAAGAGATTACCGCCCAGCGTTCCGACGTCCTCAAGGACACGTGACAGATTCTCGGACTTCAGATGATATCTCTTCATAAGCGGATTAAAGAGTGTCGGAACAAGAACGAACGCGAAATTGTATGTGGGAACGATGATGATGCAGAGCCACATTATGACCCAGGCCATTACCATAACGCCCTTTGCAGAGCGTATGCTCCTTGTTATGGCCTCGAATATCGGCTTGAGAAGCCCTGTCTCGCTTATGATGCCTCCCAGCCCTAGGGCTACGATGATCATAGCTACAAGGCTCATCATGCTTGTCAGACCTCCCCTGTTGAGGATCCCCGTCAGGAATACATCGGCAGAATCAACATTGAATCCGCTGTAAAGGAAAGCGACCATCTCGCTCGGGGAATATCCCTGATAGAATATGGCGATAAGCGAAGCAAGGACCGTGCCGATAAGCAACGAGCCCACGGTTGATGCCCTTAAGGCAATCATGACCATGACGACGATGAGAGGCAACGCGGCAAGCAGATCGATATGGTAGATGCTTTCCATATCCGCGATGATCGCTGATATCGATGAAGGATCGAAGTTATTCCCAGCGTCGGCGAATCCAAGGAAAGTATACAATACAGCGCAGATGACGGCACCGGGTATCGTTGTCCACAGCATGTTCTTTATATGCGTCCAAAGCTCTGTACCTGTCATGGTGGAGGCAAGGATCGTGCTATCGGAAAGCGGCGACATCTTATCACCAAAGTACGCTCCGCTGACAATGGCTCCTGCCGTGATGGCGAGATTAGCTCCCAGGCCTGTGCCGACGCCGATCATCGCAACACCAACAGTTCCGATAGTACCCCATGATGTACCCGTGATGAGGGAAGTCACGCAGCACAGGATGAACGTCACGAGCATGAAGATGCTTGGATTGATGCACTTCAATCCAACAACCAGGATCGTCGGGACAGTTCCTGCGGCCATGAAAGAGGCGATCATCAGCCCGACAGCCATTATGATCGCAGAAGGCCCTATTCCCTTCTTCGCTGATTCATACCGTGAACCTGAAGCCAAGGAACATGGCGAATGCCGCGGCTATCAGCCACCCAAGAAACAGCAATATGGCAAAGTTAGCGCTCAGGAATATGTAACCGCAGGCCATGAATACGACGATGCACAGCAATGCGATGACCGAATACAGCAAGGTCGCATCCTTCTTCTCTCTGCCAGTCTTTGTTCTCTCCATCTCAATTCCTCCTTATCCATGATTGCGGCAGAAATGCTCAAGCCGTCTCATGGCGTTGATGATGTTTTCCTCTGACGTCGCGGTATTCAGCCTGATGAATCCGCTTCCGCCCTTGCCGGACCTAAGCCCGTTCTCTGGGATGATATGCTCCTCCCTCTCAAGCTCATACCTCAGCTGCTGTGGATTGATCCCAAGCTTACGCATGTCGATCCATGCAAAATATGTGGAATCCGCCTTAGCTACGCTTATCATCGGGATATGCTCCTGGCAATAATCAGCAATGGTCTGATAGTTCTTCTGAAGCTGCCTGCGTACATTTGCCAGCCAGCCATCGCAATGGCGGTAAGCTGCTATCAGCGCATATATACCCATGATATCCGTGCTGTATCGAAGATCCAGGCTATCCATCGATTCCTTATACAGCTTCATCGTCTCGGGATTCTCGGCAACGATATACGAATGCAGCAATGCAGTCGTATTGAATGTCTTGCTGGTAGAGCACAGCGTGACAGTACGATAGGATATCTCCTTTGAAAGCGAGGCTATCGGAGTATATTTCACGCCAGGGAATGTGAGGCCGCTGTAAACATCATCTGAAAGGATCTGCACATCGTACCTCTCTGCAAGATCCGCGATGGCCTGAAGCTCTTTAGGTGTCCATGCCCGTCCCACAGGATTATGAGGATTGCAGATCCATATGAGCCTTGCACCGCTTGAGAGGCAGGCCTCAAGAGCATCTGGATTTATCGTATACCGTCCATCTATCTGGATCAGGGGACATTCGATGGTGACGCGATGATTCATATCGATCATCCTCTTGAAGCAGAAATGGACTGGCGTGAAGATGACGATCTTATCGCCAGGCTTTGTCAGGACATCGATGGCGGACCATGCAGATATATATATCCCGCTGTTTCGGCATATGGAGTCCATTGCATTGATATCCCAGCCCGCCTGACGGAGAAGCCAGTCATGTATCGCGTCATAATACTCATCGGGTATCATCGGATAACCCAGATGACCGCGCCGGGCGATATCCATTATTGCCTGCAGGATCGGCTCGGGCGACATATAGTCCATATCCGCAGTGCCCATCCCGATCATATCATCATACCCTGTACGATATTGTTCGTATTCCCATTTCAGCCTGCAAAGCCCTTCTGGATCCACAAGCCTCAGTTCCTGCCCATCTCCCATCAGCTTATCTCCTTCGCGTTCCAACCTCATTTTACAATAAAATTTAGTAATATCAATAAAATTTATTTTACTTGTATCCGCGATGAAGGGGTGTTATTTTTTATCAGAGGAGAGTACTGCCTGCGTGAAATTGACAAAAACAGATAAGCTTATTCTTGATTCATACGCGTCCATGATGGATGGGTTGTCAGCATATCTCGGAAGTCCTTATGAGATCAGCCTCCACAGTCTCGAGGACTATCACCATTCAGTCATGAAGATATGCAACGGGTATCATTCCGGAAGGTCTGCAGGGGCTCCGATAACCGATCTCGCGCTCAATATGCTGAAGCGCATAAACGACAATGATCTCTCGGCCATAGGAGAATATACATCATATTCGGTGATAAATGACTCAGGAGAGCGACTGAAATCCTCTACTATCCCCATATTCGGAGAGAATGCCCGCCTAATAGGCCTTCTATGCATAAACCTGTATCTTGATGTACCAGCATCTGAGCTTATCCAATCGCTTTTCAATCCTGATGCGGATAAGCATCATAAGGAACGCTTCAACAATAATCTTTCAGAATCAATCCTAGCGGAAGTCGCGGAGGCAAAAGCCCTGGTGATGCATGACGATACCGTGCATTCCACGAACAAGAACAAGGAAATCATCCGCATCCTCTACAATAAGGGTATTTTCGACATCAAGGATTCCGTAATGCAGGTGGCTGACATCCTCGGGATATCCAAGAATACCGTTTATCTCCATCTGAGAAAGCTTGAATCCAGGAAATAAATCATGGAGCTCTCTTTCTCCATGACCACTCCAGATAGCGGCATCAAGCCCCGAAGGTCTTCCTTATATACGCTAGATCAGAGAGAAGATATGCCTCGCTCCCGCCATCCCTTATCACAGGGACACTCCTCGTGACCAGATCCGCGATGCGGGGGAATGTCTTTGCCATTATCCCCTGCCCCAAGGCAACTGGCCTGAGATCCAGCGAATCACGGAGCCTGATTGCCGAGATATCCTCAGAGAGCGCGGAGAAGAATTCCCCGAAATAGCTGAACGTGTTGTTCTGCCAATCCCTGTCAATCATGGCCAACGGATCGAAAAGCAGGGACAGATGAGAGGGCGAGAAGAAATCCAGCATCTTCCTTATCGTCTGAGGATTCGGCAGCACAGAGTGGGCCATTCCCTGGATCATTATGTTCACATTCCAGTCTTCCGCATATTGCAATATCCGGCTTATGGAGTCATAGAAAGCAAAGGAATATCTCTCGCCATAGTTACTCATATTCGCGGGCACGAGAGCTATCGACGAGGCGGAGATAACGGAGGCGAACTGGATAAGCGACCGGATGCTGCTGATTGCCATGTGCCTATCGTCGCTATCAAGCGTTATGATATCAGAATCATCGAAGAGGATGAGGTTCTTCACTCCAAGATTGCGGAAAGCTTCCATGCTTTCCTCTGAGATCCTCGAATAATCGCTGCAGATATAAGGGAATGTCTTCCTGATATCAAGCATGATCGCATCAGCTCCCACGCTGTCCATCACATGCGGGATGTCTTCAGGGACAGAGATATCGAAATCCTGGCTGCTTATGCCTAGGATAAGATCGTGATGCCGTCGTCCTCTTTCCAGGATCCCGGTCCTCATATGAGGAGGGAATGCCGGCGGCACGATCTCATCGTACTCAGGATTGAACTTATTGACGATAAGCTGCTTCTCGATGTAGCCCAAGAGCCTGAACTGTGTCGGATTGCGGGAGATAAACGAGAAGAAGACCCTATTGAACTGCGAGGCGCTAGAGAATCCGCACTCCCTGATGATATCCTTTATCTTCATGTCAGAATATGCAAGGTATTGCAGCGCATGCCCTACCCTTATCCTATGCAGATATGAGATGAAGGAAGTCCCTGTTATCTTCGGGAACAGATGCGAGAGATAGTAAGGGGAAACGGAAAAGCGCGAGGCGGTATCCGCCAGCGTTATATTCTCCATGTAATTCGATTGCATGTACTCAACGATGTTATATATCTTCCTGTCCGCGGTATCAGTGATGAACGAAGCTTCATAATCAGACCGGTTCATGTTTCTGGAAACGCATAGCAGGAATAGCATGAAATCAGAAAGGACCTCAATCTGCCAGCCAGACTTCTTTTCCTTTGCCGCGAGCAGCAGCGATTCCAATGAGGTGATCATGGAAGAGAGGGATCTGCCTTCAAGCCGTATGATCGGGACCTGCAGGCTGAAAGGCTTGAGCAGCTTCTCCATCTGATAATCCAGGCTACCGGGGGCGGGAGGAAGGGAGAAGTTGATCACGATCCGTTTCTGCATACCGTTCTTCCGCTCATAGCATGACAGGTGAACCAGGCCTGGACGAAGGAATATGATATCCCACTTGCGCATCGGGAGATAACGGCCTTCCACGATATGCGCGACATTATCATCAAGGGCGATGAATATCTCATAGCTTGAATGGAAGTGCTGCAGCTCCATATTCATCTTGGAAGAACGCTCCCCGAGATCTATGAAAAGATATGTGGAGTCTGTCTCCTTGTTCATATGGACAGTGAAGTTATTTGACGCCAGGAACCTCTCAAACTTGTCGTTCATATCCAATTTTAACCCCTACATAGCAAAAAACGCAAATATTATCCTTCATACAACGCAATAATCGTGTTGAATATCCTCACGCACAAAATACACTTGAAGATAAAGGAGAGCATATGAACTGGCATATCTCAGATCTTGAACACGGATATATCACACGATATCTCGTCTCGGAGCCTCGGCTCGAGGATGTCTCTGGTGATCGTGTTGCCATCGCATCTGAATCCAATGTATGGGCAGGTTCCACGGCAGCAGCTTCACACATCAGCCCATTGAGAACGAATTTCCTATCAAAGATAAAGAACGAAGGCATCAAGGCGCCCGAGTTCCCTGACTGCCAGCCCGAGGGAACGGCAGAGCTTCTCGGCAGCAAGCTCACGCTAACGTACAGAGCGCCTTTCGGGGATCCTCGTGTGGGAACATCAATCTTCTCATCCACGCCTCGCTGGATCAGCATGGCTGCGATGACGGTGCTTGAGTGCAGCACTGGAGGAACGTATACATTTTCCTTATCAGTAACCGGAGGTATGGCAATATACATTGACGGCAAGGAAGCGCACAGCTTCCGCCCCTATGAAAGGAACACCCCCGTGGACGAGACTTTCTCTCTCAGCCTCAGGAAAGGTGACAACATCCTTACCTTCGAGATGGACGAGTTCGCTGAAAGAGACACTGAGCTTACATTCTCATTGAAGCTTGAGAAAAGCCCAGGGAGCATAAGGCAGAAACTGCCGATGGGCAATCGTGATACGGATATCATCGCAAAGGTTGAGCATGCTATCGACAGCCTCGCTTTCGACAGAAGCACATTCACGTCAGGCCACGTGACGATGAGCGCCGACAACCCATACGCCGACAAGGATTTCATCGTCCATCTTGCGGGAGCGACCGAGGAGAATACATTCCTCGGACTGCTTCACCGCACAGACGCAGTATTCAAGGCAGGGGACAGGAAAGCCGACCTCGGCCCTGTCGAGAACTTCCCCGTAGGCTTTCTCCGCTTCAATGTGGAGACAGAGGCCGAAGGACTGAGGATACGCACAGTCCGCACATATGAGAACTTCCCTCTCAGCTTCCTTTCAGAGACCGCAAAGGATTTCGAGACAAGGAAGAAGGATGCCTGGGAATACCTTGCAAGGCACGGGGAGCAGAACGCGAACAGGGCAATGGCCCTTCTGTTCACAAACGGGGACAAGGATGAGATCGAGACGATACTTCGCCGCCAGCTTGACTTCATAAACAAGAGAAGCGACTGCTCGGACTTCTATCTCTCCTATTTCCCGTACATGATCCGCCACTTCTCCGATTCAGGGCTTATCAGGAAGGAGACGCTCAAGGACATGGAGGAGTGCATCCTCAATTTCCGCTACTGGCATGACGAGCCGGGAGATGACGCGATGTGGTTCTGGAGCGAGAACCATGCCCTCATGTTCCATGCATGCCAGCTCATCGCGGGCGAGATGTATCCTGATAGGATCTTCACCAACAGCGGCATGACAGGAGTGCAGATGCAGGAGAAAGCCATATCCATGCTCAAGCCGTGGTTCGAGACTCTCTTCAAGGAAGGCTTCACGGAGTGGAACAGCCCTCCGTATCTGCCTATAGACTCACTTGGCTTCGCGACGCTATACGCGCAGGTGGAGAACAAGGAGATACGCGATTACGCGCGAAGAGCTCTCGAGATGTTGTTCCGGCTGCTCGCCCTTGCCTCGTTCAATGGCATCTTCAGCACCACAAGCGGGAGGACTTATCTGAAGGAGCTCATGGGCAACTACTCAAACTGCCCGAGCTTCATCAACTGGATAGCATACGGCATCGGCAACCAAAGCCATGCGGGAAAAGGCGCCGTGCCATTGCTATTCTCCGGCTATGTGCCCTCAGATGAGAACCTGAAATACCATCAGGCCGAGAAAGGCAAGGCGATAAGCTGGAAAGCCACGCACGGCTACAACGGTTATGCGGATGTGACAGTCTATAAGACGCATAGCTATCTGCTCTCAGCGGCCAACGACTTCAATCCAGGACGAAGGGGATTCCAGGAGGACATCGTGCACATGGTCATGAGCGCAGAGGAGCATGTCTGGATAAACCATCCGGGAGAATTCGCGCTTTATGGCCAGGCGCGCCCATCATACTGGGCCGGCTCCGGCACGCTTCCGAGAGTTAACCAGTACAAGGGATTCGCTTCCGTGATCTACTCCGTTTCAGAGAAGCACCCTGTTGATTTCACACACGCATACTTCCCTACGTTTGCGTTCAAGAGGACGGAAATCAAGGATGGATGGGCGTTTGCAGAGTCACATGGAGGCGGCCTTATCGCAATCACTGCGCTCAACGGGATCTCGCTGATGAAGGAAGGCACATTCCAGAACAGGGAGATCAAGAGCGAGGGCAAGAGGAACATATGGATCATCCGCTGCAGCGAGCTGTGGAAGGAGAAAAGCCTTGAGTCGTTCATGTCGAAGATCCTCAGCGCGAAGCTCGCTATCGATGCGCCTTCCCTTTCATACGCGTTCTACGATCCTGAATACGGGAAGATCGAGGCCGGATGGGACAAAAGCCTTTCAGTAGATGGCAAGGCTGAGAACTATAAAGGCTTCACTCCAGAGGGAGTTGTGGAATTCGAAGAGGTCTAAAAGCATTATATGCGCATACTCTCAGGAGAATATCGCAAATAATGCATAGAAACATAGGATATTTAAGATAAACTGAAAACAAACAAATGGAGGTAGAGATGAAAAAGGTATTAATCATTCTCGCACTAGCACTCCTTGTTGTCCTTCCTCTCACGGCAGGTGGAAACAAGGAAGCCAAAAACCCTGATACGCTTAGAGTGCTTCTCAGCGAGGAGCCATCGACCGGCGACGCGTTCACGGCAACGCTCAACAAGTGGGCTGAAGAGACAGGGAAGACGCTGGATATAATGGTTATCCCATATGACGACCAGCTCACGAAGTTCCCTCTCATGGCAAGGAACAACGACCTGCCCGACCTCATCGCGACAACAAGGCTTACAAGACTCTATCCTGAGGAATTCCTTGATCTCACAGAGTATGTGAACATCGATGACTTCGAGGAGCAGGCTGTCATGATCATCGGCCAGGACTACACGACGAACAAGAACTACTGCCTTCCATACCAGTTCACGATCACGAACGTCTTCTATAACAAGGATGCTTTCGAGAAAGCAGGTATCACACCTCCTACGGTAGACGATCCATGGACACTGGAGGAATATCGGGAAAACGCGCAGATCCTCCAGGAGAAGGGTGGCGTGAAGTACGGCATGGCCATGGACAACTCAAGGGCCAGATACGACAACATCATGTATATGTACGGTGGCTCGATGGTTGAGAAGGATGGGGATTCGTTCAAGGTAGCGATCAATGGCCCAGGCGCGATCGCGGCTCTCGACATGTTCGTTGAGTGGAACAACTCCGTGATGCCTAAGGCGATCTGGGCTGGCGGCACGACAGACAACCCTGGCGATTACTTCCAGAACGGTGATGTCGGGATCTACTTCTCAGGAACATGGAACTACAACACGTTCTATCAGAACATCGAAGGCTTCGAGTGGGGAGTTATCCCTTCTCCTGTCGGCCCTGAGGGTGGTTCCGCTATCCTTGGCGGCTCAGGCCTTGCCATCCCTGAGAACGCGAAGAACAAGGAACTTGCCATTGAGTTCATCAAGTGGTTCTACAATGACACCGAGAACTTCCAGTACTTCCTTGACAGGGACAAGGGTCTCTCCTCCCTCAAGAGCGTAACCTACAGCCCAGAGGATCCTCAGGTCGTGGAGGACTACAAGATAATGCAGGCTGAGGTCGCGAATGTGACAGAGGCGTTCAATGTCGATGAAAGCTCATCCTGGAGAAACTACTACGACAACGAGTACAGGGATGCCCTTCATCAGGCGGTCAACGGCGACATGAGCGCAGAGAAAGCCCTCACGGATTTCGCAGAGGCTCTTTCGGAGAAGTCTGGCTGGCCAATGGCATATTGATAAGCAAAAGATCTATCTCATCCGGGATGATTTCCCGGATGAGTCCGTTTCTGGAGAAATGAAACATGGGAAAGTCTACTACAGTAGGAAGCAGGCGGCTTAAGATAGCATTCTGGGGATTCGTCGCCCCTTCCGTAATTCTTTTCACTATATTCTTCCTCGTTCCGCTCGTGCTCAGCATCGCGTTCTCGTTCACTGATTTCGACGGTTGGAAGACAATGAACTTTATCGGACTGAAGAACTACATAAACCTCTTCAAGGATAACAACTTCTGGGGGGCTCTAGGCAGGACATTCGTCTACACGCTCTTCTCTCTGCCCTTCAAGGTCATCATCCCTCTTCTCATCGCAGCGCTTCTCTGCAGCGACAGGGTAGTGGGAAAAGGTTTTGCGAGAACGCTAGTATACATACCGGTCCTGCTCTCGTCACTGGTTGTAGGTATCACGATCAACTGGATGTTCAGCGCGGAATATGGCCTTGTGAACTATCTGATAACAAGCCTTGGAGGAACTCGTCTTGAATGGGCGCTCAACCCATATCTCGCGACATTCGTCATCAGCTTCGCGTCGAACTGGGCGTCTACAGGTTTCTATATGATCATCTTCATCGGCGGAATAAAGAGCATAAGCAATGATCTCTATGAAGCCGCCTCGATAGATGGCTGCACGTCAACGCAGACATTCCTGAAGATAACCATACCGATGCTTGCGCCTACCACGTTCCTCGCGGTCCTGCTCGCCACGGTCAACCTCCTCAAGGAATACGCCCTTGTCCAGGGTATCACGCAGGGCGGTCCTGGCATCAAGACTGTCTTCATCATCCAGTATATCTTCGACAGAGGCTTCAACTCGATGCAGTACGGCTACGCTTCCGCAATATCATTCATCGTCATGATCATATTCGCGCTCATCGCGTACGCGCAGTTCAAGTTCAGTAATGGTGGAGGTGACAACTAATGGCTCGCAAACTCACGAAGAATACAAAATCAGTGCCGATGTCGATCCTCGCGATTGCCGTCGCGCTTGCCGTAATATTCCCGATTGTCTGGCTTGTATGCTCATCATTCAAGCAGACGAACGAGCTCTTCCGCTACCCTCTGCACATGTTCAGCGCCAATCCGACCGTTGAGCATTATGCATCGGTGATGGAAGGAGGATTCATGGGCTATGTCTACAATAGCTTCTTCCTTGCTATCGTAGGTACGCTCATAACGCTTGTCATAAGCAGCATGTGCGGCTACGCCCTGGCGGTATACCGTCATGAGATCAAGTACACGAACCTGGTGTTCGGCATCTTCCTTCTCGGAACGCTCATTCCCGGCGAGACGCTCACGGTGCCACAGGTATGGGTTATCGGCGAGTTCGGCCTGTACAACAACATCTGGGGAGTAATCCTCCCTGTCGTCACGACAACAACAGGCATATTCCTGTTCAGACAGCAGTACATGCAGCTACCCCTCTCATTCGTGGAGGCGGCGAGAATTGACGGATGCCCGGAGGCGAAGACGTTCATATACGTGATGGCCCCTCTCGCATCCTCTACATTCGTGACGCTGGCGATATTCTCATTCATGTGGAGATGGAACGACTATATCCTTCCTCTTCTTGTGCTCTCTGACCAAAAGAACTACACGATACAGATCGCTATCAAGAACTTCATCGGAAACACCGGAGTTGACTGGTCCAGCATCCTCAGCGCGTCGGTTATCTCGATGATTCCAGTGACGATCATATTCGTCATTCTTCAGAGATACATCATCGGAGGAGTTTCAGCAGGAGGCGTAAAGGGATGATTGATAAAAAGATAATCGAAGCAAAGCTCGACACGCTCATCAAGGGCTTTCTTCCTGTGCTTTATCAGGAAGATGACCCGGATTACAATTCAGGCAAGCTTGGCAAGGGAGTCGAGAACAGGGAACGCTATAAGTTCTGGGAATGGACCCAGGGGGTCGGCCTCTTCGGGCTCTGGAAGCTCTTCGAGAAGACCAAGGATGAGAAATACCTCTCGATGCTCACCTCTTACTATGACCAGCGGATCGAGTTCGGGCTTCCAGGCAAGAACGTCAACACGATGGCTCCTATCCTCGCGCTCTCCTACCTTGCCGAGTACACAGGCAGCAAGAAATACATGGAAGTTGCTGACGAGTGGACAAAGTGGCTCTTCGAGGGTGGTCTGGACAGGACTCCGGAAGGTGGCTTCCAGCACAGGACAACGGATGACGTGAACGAAGGAGAGCTTTGGGATGATACCCTGATGATGAGCGTGCTCCCTCTCGCGAACATGGGAAGGATCCTCGGCCGCGATGACTACAAGGAAGAGAGCGAATACCAGCTTCTCCTGCATATAGAGCACCTCGCGGACCCGATTACCGGACTTTGGTACCATGGCTACTCGTTCAAGCGCAATGACCACTTCTCAGGGGCATACTGGGGAAGGGGCAACAGCTGGGCGACTATAGCCCTTCCTCTCTTCGATGAGATCCTCTCGCTCAAGCCAAGCCTAAGGCGCTACGTCTCGACGGTGCTCACCAGGCAGGTCGATGCGGTGGCAAAGCTGCAGGATAAGTCTGGATTATGGCATACCCTTCTCGATCACGATGACGAGGGCTCATACCTTGAGTCAAGCTGCACGGCTGGCTTCGGTTATGGAATCCTCAAGGGGATCAACATGGGGCTGCTTGATCCGAAGTACAAGGAGACCGCGGAGAAGGCACTTCCTGCCCTGCTTGACTGCATCGATGACAACGGCATACTCCAGAAGTGCTCATACGGCACTCCGATGGGGAGGGAGACCCAGGACTTCTACAGGGAGATCCCGATCCATCCGATGCCGTACGGACAGGCCATGGCCATGCTGTTCCTCATGGAAGCGCTTGACTGATCATGAAAGCGAGCAGGACTAGCCTATTGTTCATGATATCAGCGCTGCTGATGGTTCTCCTGGGCGTGAATGACGCGCTCAGGGGAATATTCACTCCCCTCTTCACAGCTGTGTTCGGCTTCTCTACAGCGCAGGTAGGAGTGATTGTCTCGGCAAGCTATCTAGGAAATCTCACATGCCTCCTGTTCGGCGGCATGATCCTCGATAAGATAGGAAGGAAGAAGGCGATGGCGGCATTCATAGCTGCCCTTGCCCTGTCGGAGGTCCTTCTTGTATTCGGAAGCGCGTTCCCCATACTCATCATAGGATTCTTCCTGTCGCTTGGGATCTCAACGCTGCTGAACACGACAATCAACCTGCTCTCAGACACATTCCCTCCATCCAGGAGCCTCATGTACCTGAGCATACTCTTCTTCCTGCAGGGAATCGGCACATCAGGCTCACAGCTCATACTCACCCGCTACGCGTCAAGCGTGGCAGTATGGCATGGAGTCCTCATATCCCTCGCCGTGCTGCTGATACCGCTGTTCCTCGCGGTCCTACGGATGGATATGGGAACCGATATGAGGATCAGTGATGAAGGCGCAGGCAGGAAGGAGAAGTCAGGCATCCGCTATATGCCGCTTATCCTTATAACCATCTCGCTGGGACTGTATACGATCACAGAGCATGGAATAACGAACTATATAATGCTCTATGGCACGGAATACCTGAAGCTATCAGCGGAGAATGTTGGGCTGGGCCTCGCGCTCTACTCAGCTGGAATAATGTCCGGACGCCTCATCCTCTCCCCTGTCATTGATAAAGTCGGGGCTGGAAGGATGGTCCTGCTATCAATAATCGCGGGATTCGTGTTCTCTTCCATCGTGTTCTCGTCGGATATCCTGCCGCTGCTGTTCTTCGTCGGCTTTGGCATATCCATTGTCTATCCGACGACCGTATCGCTTTTCAGAAGGTATGTGCCGCTCTCGCTCGGCGCAAGGGTGACAACGATCGCGATAAGCATTGCAAGCATCCTTGATGTCATATTCAACGCCGCGTTCGGCAAAGCTATCGATATATTCGGATATGGCTTCTCGATGCCATTCCTGTGCGCGGTGCTGGCCCTGGCGGCGATTGTGGGATTCCCGGCATTGATCAGGAAATCATGATCGCGGCTGAAGTGTGATCTGGCTATTGGAAAGAATGCGGGCGAGGAGCGTTAAGCCTCCTCGCTCTTGCTTTGCGTCGGCCTCCTCTGCCGATGACAGCTTCCTCTTGCATATGCCGAGGAAAAAGGAAAGGCTGCCGTGAAGCAGCCTTCCCTTGTTGCGTTCAGCATCAGTCCTTGTAGATAGGTATCTGATGGTACTCCGTGTGGAGCAGATGATGGGCCTTCTCCGAAAGCGGCTCTCCAAGGTACTCCTTGTAAAGCTTCTGGATGGAAGGATTCTGATGCGAGCATCTCTTCGCGGACTTCTCGTCATCTGTGTAGAGTCCTGCGATCCTTTCCGCCCTGACCTCATCATCGGTGCCGTAGGGCTGTCCACCGCCAGCGATACAGCCGCCACGGCAGGCCATGATCTCAATGAAGTCAAGATCGCTTTCCTTTCCGGCAGCCTTATCTGCCTTGATCTTCTCCAGAAGGGCCTTGGCATTGCTCATGCCGTGGACGATAGCTACACGGACCTTCCTGCCGTTCACATCGACCTCGCCGCGCTTGACCTCATCCATGCCGCGCACGAGCTTGATCTCAGGATCGGCAAGATCCTTTCCCGTAAGGCCATAGTAGGCCGTGCGGAGAGCTGCCTCCATGACGCCTCCGGTAACGCCGAAGATCGTCCCGGCTCCGGTGTACTCGCCGATCGGGCTATCAGCCTCGCTCTCTGGCAATGACGCGAAATCAAGGCCGCGTGAGTGGATAAGGCGCGCAAGCTCCCTTGTCGTGAGCACAAGGTCTACATCATAGCAGCCGGAAGAGGAGGCATGCTCGCCATCCCTTCTGATCTCATGCTTCTTCGCCGTACATGGCATGATAGCCACGGAATAGATGTTCTTCTTGTCTATCCCGGCCTTCTCGCTCCAGTACGTCTTGGTGATGGCGCCCTGCATCATCATCGGGCTCTTTGCGGAGGAGAGATTATCCAGAAGCTCCGGGTAATACTCCTCTACATAATCGATCCAGCCTGGGCAGCAGGATGTGATCTGAGGCATCACGCCACCGTTCTTGATCCTTCCGAGAAGCTCATAGCCCTCTTCCATGATCGTGAGATCAGCGCCGAAGTTGGTATCGAAGACATAATCGATTCCAAGGCGGCGGAGAGCTGTATAGAGCTTTCCTGTAGATACCTCGCCTGGCTTCATGCCGAATTCCTCGCCGATGGCGACCCTTACAGCAGGAGCGATCTGCACGGCAACGACTTTCTCAGGATCGGCGATCGCCTTCATCAGATCATCTGTCTGATCCTGCTCGTAGATGGCGCCGACCGGGCAATGCGTTATACACTGGCCGCACTTGATGCATGGAGAGGAGCCAAGAGGAAGGGACGCAGCCGGGCTCATCGTGGTCTTGTCACCGCGTCCGATGAACTCGAGAGCATATACTCCCTGGAGGCCCTGGCAGACCTGCACGCAGCGTCCGCACTTGATGCACTTCTCAGGATCAAGGACGACAGCGCCAGTGGAGCGGTCCTTCTTATCCTCAGCGAGGCGGATCTCGAACGGCTGCTCGCGAACGCCATATTCAATAGCAAGCTTCTGGAGCTCGCACTTGTTGTTCTTCGTGCACAGGAGGCATGAGGATGGGTGGGTGCTCATCGTCAGCTCGAGGATGGTCCTCCTCACCTCATAGAGATCCTGGTCATGAGTGATGATCCTCATGCCCTCGGCAGCAGGAGTCGAGCACGCGCGGATGATCTTGGCAGATCCTTCCTGCTTGCAGACACAGAGCCCGCATGAGCCGAATGGCTTGAGATCCGGGTGATAGCAAAGGGTCGGGATCCTGATGCCTGCCTTCCTAGCGGCCTCGAGGACGGTTGTTCCCTCTGCAACCTCAACTTCTATTCCCTGTATGGTTAGATGAATCATTCAAAGCCTCCTAGTGAATCTCGATTGCGCTGAACTTGCAGGTTTCCTTGCAGACTCCGCACTTGATACAGACATTGCCATTGATCTTATGAGGCTTCTTGACCTCACCGGAAATGGCACCGACAGGACACTTGCGGGAGCAAGCCGTGCATCCGATGCACTTGGAAGGATTGATCTCATAGCTTATGAGCTTCTTGCACTTTCCAGACGGGCACTTCTTGTCATGGATGTGCGCCTGGTACTCCTCAGGGAAATACCTAAGGCTGGAAAGGACAGGGTTCGGCGCTGTCTGGCCAAGGGCACAGAGCGAGCCAATCCTCATAGCATGCGCGATCTGCTGTATCTGCTTGATATCCTCAGGCTCGCCCTTGCCCTGCGTGATCTTCTCAAGGATATTGCAGAGGCTCTTGCCGCCGATACGGCATGGGGCGCACTTTCCGCAGGACTCATCAACGGTGAAGTTGAGATAGAACTTGGCGACGTCGACGATACAGTCATCCTCGTCCATGACGATCATTCCGCCAGAGCCCATCATCGAGCCGATCTTCTGGAGTCCTCCGAAGTCGATAGGAGTATCGAGGTTCTCCTCCGTAATGACACCGCCTGAAGGACCGCCGGTCTGGACAGCCTTGAACTTCTTGCCATGGGCTATGCCGCCGCCGATATCATAGACGATCTCACGAAGCGTCGTGCCCATCGGGACCTCTACGAGGCCGGAGTTGCAGATCTTTCCGGTAAGGGCGAAGACCTTTGTTCCATGGCTGTCAGCGGTACCGATAGAAGCGAACCACGCGCCGCCCTTGTTGATGATCTGGGCGACGTTAGCCCACGTCTCGACGTTGTTGATGACAGTCGGCTTGCCCCAGAGTCCCTTGACTGCCGGGAATGGCGGACGCGGCTGAGGCATGCCCCTGTGTCCTTCGATGGACTGCAGCAGAGCTGTCTCCTCGCCGCAGACGAAGGCGCCGGCGCCAAGCCTGATCTCGATATCATAATCGAATCCTGAACCGAGGATATCCTTTCCGAGAAGCCCATATTCCCTGGCCTGCTTCATGGCGACCTCAAGGCGATGGATCGCGAGAGGATACTCAGCGCGGATGTAGATATAGCCATGGTGGGCTCCGATCGTGTGTCCGCAGATCGTCATTGCCTCAAGTACGGAGTGCGGATCGCCCTCAAGCGTGGAGCGGTCCATGTACGCGCCCGGATCTCCCTCATCGGCATTGCAGACGACATACTTCTCGTCGCCTTCCGCCTGCTTGGTGAAGTTCCACTTCATCCATGTCGGGAATCCCGCGCCGCCACGGCCTCTGAGCCCCGCGGTCTTGAGCTCGTCGATTACCTGGTCTGGGGTCATCTCGAAGAGGACCTTCTCAAGAGCCTTGTATCCGTCAGCTGCGATATACTCATCGATATTCTCCGGATCGATCGAGCCGCAGTTGCGGAGCACGATCCTGAGCTGCTTCTGGTAGAACTTGATGTCCTCGACTTCCTCATAGGCCTTCCTTGGAGCCTTGTTGTAAAGCAGCCTCGTCACCTCGCGGCCCTTTATCACATGCTCCGCGATAAGCTCCTTGGCGTCCTCAGGCTTGACCTGCACGTAGAAGGAATCCTCAGGAAGGATCTTGACGATAGGTCCCTGCTCGCAGAATCCGAAGCAGCCTGTCTTGATGACCTGGACCTGATCTGAAACGCCCTGCGCCTGGGCCTCATCTATAAGCGCATGATAGATCTGATCGGAGCGGGATGACTCGCATCCTGTGCCTCCGCATACGAGAATATAGTTCTTGAAACCCATTTCCTACTCCTCTTCCTTCAGCTCGATCTTCTTATCCTCGACGATCTTGCCGCCAACAAGATGCTCGGATACGATGCGGATTGCAGCATCCTTATCGACAGAACCGTAGACCACTAGCCCATCTTTGGGCGTGAATACCTCTACGACAGGCTCAGGATTCGGGTAAGCCGAACCAGTCTGCGTTATGATGACATTCCCAAGACCCTGCTTCTCAACCTCATCGGCGATAGCATTGAGGGTCACCTTCGCTCCGGCGTTGATGCCGGAGGTTCCCATTGCGACAACCACATGGACAGTGCGGCCGTGGATATCGCGCTTCTTCAGATTCCTCTCCTCGCGCTCTCTGATGCTGCGAAGTTCGGAAAGCGAAAGCTTAGCCATAGATCTCTCCTTCTTTCAGCCTCACCATCTTCCGGAATCTCCCGATGGCTCCGGCTCTATCAGGAAACGCGTCGCGCTCCCTGAGCTCCCCGGTAGAGAGCGTGAAGCTCTTCCCGGATCTATTGATCGTCAACGATATATCTGCAGGAAAAAGGAACAAGGGCAGAAGCTGGTCGGAAAGCCCGCATCGCTGCCACAGCCCGCCTAGCGAGAACCTGAGGAGCGTCCTTCCGCCTTCCCTTCCAAGGGAGCACCGGCCTTCCGAGATGTCATGGATCCTGCTCAGGCCATAACCCCTGCCGCGCCCCTTGACGGTGCATCCCGGACTGAACGGATCGTCAGGAATCCGAGCGCTTCCATCGTCCTCGACGCACACCCTGCATCCCCCATCCTCGGCATCGACAGCGACCTTTATCTGGCCGGCCCCTGCCTCAACGCTGTTCTCCACAGCCTCGAGGATGAGATCGAAGACATCCATCAAGCGAACTTGTCCAGTATTCCCGGGATCTGCTCCTTGGTGACCTTGCCGAAGACCTCTCCGGATATGGTCATCACAGGTGCCAGTCCGCAGCATCCGACGCAGCGCACGGCCTCGAGGGAGAACTTGCCATCCTCCGTCAGCCCGCCTACATCAAGCCCGAGCTCCTTGCCGAGTTCCTCGACTATCATATCGCCGCCCTTCAGGTAGCACGCGGTTCCTAAGCACACCTGGATGTTGTACTTGCCAGGCTTGTTGAGCTTGAAGAAATGATAGAAAGTGAGCACCCCCCAGATTGACGCCATCGGGATGCCAAGCTGCTTAGAAACCTCCTCCGCAGCCTCACGCGAGACATACCCGAATTCCTCCTGGACCCTATGAAGGATCATGATGAGATTGCCCGGCTTTCCCTTCCATTCGGAAATATAGGCATTCAGCTCATCGGAGAATATGCTTTGAGCCATAACTCCTCCTTAATCAAGTAATTCTATTGGATTCTATCCAATGCCGATGAATCTTGCAAGAAATGAACATGCAGAAGATTAGCAGAACATTATCGATAGTTTATTGACATGAAAATCAATTTAATGTACTCAATATCACATAAATCAAGGAAATAGCCATGAATAGTGACATGCTCATAAGGATTACAAGATACTATCGTGCCCTTAATAGGCTTCGCTCAATAGGTTTAGAGAAAGTCTTCGCACACAATCTCGCGGACGCCGCCGGCGTTTCCGCTGCTGTCGTGAGAAAAGATTTCTCCCTTCTGGAGATCCATGGGCAGAAAAGGGGCGGCTATGAGATCACGGAGCTGATCGGGAAGCTGAGCGTCATACTGGGCAAGGGCGATGAGCAGGATGTCGTCATCATCGGCTGCGGAAGGATCGGCAAGGCCCTCATGCACTATTCCGGATTCGAGCCTGACGGCATCAGGGTCGTGGCTGGCTTCGACACCGATCCGATAGTATACGCGGACGCATCGAACCCCGTCCCGGTCTATCCGATGTCCAGGCTTGACGAGATCGTGAACGCGCTTGGCATAAAGGTCGCCATAATAACCGTCCCGGAGTCCGCTGCCGCGGATACGGCGGAGAAGCTCTTCGACGCAGGCATACGCGGCATACTTAACTTCTCGCCGATCACGCTCAAGCCTCGTCCCGCCAAGGATGATGAGACTCCGGTCGTCATACACAACATAAACATCGCCCTTGAGCTTGAGCAGATATTCTACGAGCTCCAGTTCCCGATGGCCCGGAAATAGCTAGGAAAGCCTGAAGTAATCGAAATCAGCATAGCCTTCGCTCTCGGCGTTCAGCCTGTTTGAAGCCCAGAGCATGGGCTTCGCGCCTGTCCAGGTCGCGCGCTCGAGGGTGAATATTCGGTCAATCATCCTATAATCCTCGCCATCAAGCGAATAGGAAAGGAAGTAATTCCTGTCCTTTCTGACCTCGATGCGGAGATACGCCTTCCCTTCCGGGATGATCTCCTTCTGGACAAGATCCTCCTCCGCCAGCCCGGCAAAGGTCTTTTCCTTCACCTTTCCGTAATATGACCTGATGCTGTATGAGCCATTCTCGAAATATATGCCGATGTACCCATACCTGTGGCCGATGATACCGATGCCGCCGAAATCACCATCCTTGTCTCCGCAGAGCTCCAGAGACGCGTCTATCGTGAATTCATCCCCATGCGGGATCTCGGTTAGGGCATTGGGAGCGTACCAGAGAAGATTCTCGCGGAGAGGATTTTTGCAGCATCGCATCCGGATGTACCCTTTCCTTTCCGAAAGCGAGTAGAAGGAAGCATCGGGATTCGCCTGCCATTGCCACTGGAGCGACAGCGAGGGGCCATCGAACTCATCGGAAACGGGGATGCTGTAATGCGGCGCGTCCGCCACGGGCTCCTTCCAGCGAGGCACAGGCTCCCCTATTCCATCCCCGTCAGCATCAGAGCCGATGACCGGCCAGCCATCCGGCATGAAGCGCATCGGCTCCAGATGGATCACCCTTCCAAGCTCTATCACGTCCTGGAAGTGGATGAACCAGTCAGAGCCATCGGGGGCCGTTATCCATCCGCCCTGATGCGGCCCTGTCACAGGACTCTTTCCCTGATGCATGACCACCCTGTATTCATAGGGGCCATGGATGCTGCGGCTGCGTATGCAGCATTGCCATCCCCTCTCAACGCCGCCGGCTGGGAAGAGGATGTAGTAATACCTATCGCGCATATAGATCTTAGGCCCTTCTGATATAGGAGCGATCAGGGAGCCGTCGAAAATCACGGAATAGTCCCCGATGGTCCTCCTGCACTCAGGATCGATCTCGATTAGGGCCAGGACATCGTTTATGCCGGCCCGCGACTTGGCGAAAGCGAACACCATATAGGCCTTCCCGTCAGGCGTCCATATCGGACAGGGATCTATCCAGCCGATCTCACAGGAGAGCATATTCAGCTCGAATTCCCCTCTGATATCCCGCGAGCGGGCGACCATTATCCCCTCATCGACAAAGGGTATGAATATGAGGAACTCGCCCTCATGATACCTGATCGCAGGAGCCCAGGCTCCCGATCCATGTGATGGAGCGCTGTACTTATCGAAAGGAAGCCTCCTGAGGGCGTAGTTTATGATCTCCCAATGCACGAGGTCCCTGGAGTGCAGGATAGGGACTCCCGGGACATACGTGAATGAGGATGCGACCATATAGTAATCATCGCCGACCCTTATAGGATCGGGATCTGAGTAATCTGCATAGAGAACGGGATTGGAATACATATCCCGAGGGTAACGCAGAACGATTCGGGAAAACAACTATCAGCCGCGGCTCCTGATCCAGGAGAAGAGATATTGCTGGGAGAGCGCCTCATGGGGATGGAAATATGATGGGTCCTTATCCGGATAATACTCAGTCATGACCTTCTTCATCCATACATCAAGAGGGAAGCCTTCCCTCTTCTGATAGGAGAAGATAAGTATGCAGGAAGCGACCTTCGGCCCGATTCCCTTTATCGTCATAAGACGCTTCCCCGCCTCGTCATAGCCAAGGCCATCGATCTCATCCAGCACGCCGCGCTTATCAATCGCGTCGAGGATGAAAGGCGCGCGGAACCCGACCCCGAGGCCTCTGAGCTCCTCCTCACTCGTCCCCGCCATCTCCTCTGGAGTCGGGAAGGAGAAATACCCAGGCTCCACCTCATGGCCGAAGCGGCGCGATAGCCTGTCATAAAGTCCTGTTATGCGCTTGATGTTGTTGTTCTGCGATAGTATGAACGATATCGTGGCTATCCAATGATCCTGATGCAGAAGCCTCAGGAGCCCGGTGCTCTCCACGGCCTCCCTCAGTATGGCATCCTTGCCGGCGATCTCCTCCCTAGCCTTCTCCCAATCATAATCGATATCGAAGTATGATCTGAGAAACGGATCGGATGAGGCATCGGCGATGCTCCTTATCCTGTAGACACGCTCGTTGAGGACTGCGGAGAACACCCCGTCCCCCTCGTCTCTCCAGCTGAATGACTGCCCGCCAAGAAGTATTTCCCTGAGATTCTCTTCCATGGCCCTATCATAATCACAATACGGCCTTGCGGAAAGAAGCGATGACGGGAAGATGGTCTGAGTAACCATTGCCGGTGGATGGATCGAAGGCATGAGGACGCGAGAGAAGATCCAGCATATGAGGCTCGGCTATGATCCTCGCCTCCTCAATCTCGAAGCCTGTCCCGTCAATAGCGGAGGAATCGGTCAATATCGAGTCATAGATATACCAGGATCCCTCATGGAAGTATGTCCCGGGAGCTGGCTGGGTGACCATATCGTCAAGAAGAGGGGCGTAGAGGACACCACCCTGCACCCGCCCGGGATCGCCGCTTACAGGCATCACGGCATTCTCGGAATATGACCAGGGATACTCGCAGAGAGCTTCCCCTTCCATCCTCGGGTCGATATTGAAGTCCCCTGCCACGATCACGAGGGAATCCTGCCTTGCCGCTATAAGCGAGGAAAGATGCCTGAGCTGCCCATCCCTCTCATCATATCCGCCGCCGAGCCTGCTCTTGAGGTGCACTCCGAATATGGTGATCCTCTCCCCGGAGGCTGTCAGGGCAAGCTCGAGCATGGGCCTCTCGCCATCGAATGAATGGATACGCACCGCGTCGGGCCTTATCCTGGAAAGGAAGCCTACGGATATTGCCTCATTCCCCGTTGTCGCCAGGCCATAATAAAAATAGCCTTTCTTCCTCAGCCCGGAATCTATGAGGTCCCTTAAGATTATCTCGCTCTCAACCTCCTCAAGGATGATCACATCCGCGCTCACGTACTTGCCTAGAAGGACAGCGAGGTCGTCCACACGCTTGTCATAGACAGCCTCCGTGTATCCATCGCTCTTGCGCCATCCCTCGAACTCATCGCCATCCCTTATGCCGTCGAAGAGGCAGTACGCGTTGTACGCGGCGACAGAAAAGACATGCTCCTCAGGGTCTGGGGAGCATGACGAAAGCATAGCAGTTATTATCAGCAGCACCCAAAGCTTCATACTATATATACGCTTCAGGTGCCGTTCCGGTCCAACTCAGATCTCGGACCTGGATGAGACTATCCTCGAGAGAAGCCCATAGGACAAAGCCTCCTCCGCGCTCATCCAGCAATCCCTCTCGGTGTCCTTCTCGACCTCATCACGGCTCTTGCCCGTCGCCTCGGCTATCACCTGGTCAAGCTTATGCCTCAGCGCCTCGATCTTGTCAGCGTATATCGCGACATCGATGGCAACGCCCTTCAGCTGCGAGAGCGGCTGGTGGATAAGATAGGTGGAGTTAGGGAAGCCTACCCTTCTCTCCGCAGGCACGGAAAGGAAGATGAGAGCCGCGGCTGACGCCACGAGCCCCATTCCAACTACCGTTACCGGGGATTTCACGAATCTGATCATATCGTAGATCGCGAAGCCTGAATCGACATCACCGCCAGGGCTGTTGATGTAGACGTATATCGGATCGGAGGACTCGCTGTCCAGGACAAGCATCTGGCGGGCGAACTCATCCGCCCTGTCCTTGTTTATCTCTCCGGATATCATGACTATGCGATTCTTCAGGAGCCTGTCATTGAGGCTTGGATCAGGCCTGTATTCCTTATTCTCGTTTTCCATGCCTTGATGATAACCATTAAAAGGCAAAAGAGAAAGGGCCGCGGTGACGCAGCCCTTTCCTTCCTTGTCCAAAGGCTATCAGACGCCGATTGCCTTGAGCACGAAATCGATGATGAAGAGCACTGAGGCGACAGCGATGATAGGATGTATCTCATTGGCTTTCTTAGTGCAAATCTTCGTCAAGCAGTACATGATGAATCCCGCCGCGATACCATTCGTGATGCCGTATGTGAAGCTCATGATGGCAACGGTGAAGAACGCGGGCACGGCATCCGTGAGATCGGACCAGTCAATCTTCGCGAACGGCTCAACCATGAGTATTCCGACGACGATGAGAGCCGGGGAAGTCGCGGCTGATGGAACCATTCCTATAAGGCCTGCGAACGGGAGGCAGAGCAGGAACATGACAGCCGTCGTGAGGCTTGTGAGTCCTGTGCGTCCGCCGGCGGCGATGCCTGCCGAGCTCTCGACATACGTAGTCGCGTTCGATGTTCCGAGAAGGGCGCCGATGCTTGTCGCGAAGCTATCCGCGACAAGGGCCTTGTCAAGGCGGCTCTTGAATCCGCTTCCCTCAAGGGCCTTCTCATCTTCCTTATCGAAGATGCCGCTCTTGCGTCCTGTTCCGATGAATGTGCCGATCGAGTCGAACGTATCGGAAAGGCACATCGAGAAGATCGTCACGATGACGAACGGTATCTTGGAGACATCGGAGAAGAGCGACACGAAGCCATCTCCGCCGAAGAACGAGAATGCTACATCCTTGAATCCTGTCCATGTCCCGGAATCCGAGAATATGGATGCCGGAAGCTGCGTCACTCCCATCGGGATGCCTATCACTGTCGTGGCCACGATGCCGATGAGGATCGCGCCCTTCACCTTCATCACCATGAGCACCACTATGATGAGCAGGCCAAGGACCGCGAGCACGAGGTGCGGGGCATTGAATGGCTGCATACCTGGCGTGACGCTTGGATACGCTCCGGTGAAGGAGATGAGGCCGGCATTGTTCAGGCCGAGGTATGCTATGAAGAGCCCGATTCCGCCGCCTATGGCGTTCTGCAGGCTTTCAGGTATTGACTTGACTATCGCCTTCCTGAGCTTCGTGACCGTTATGACGATGTTTATGAGGCCGCAGATGAATACCATCGCAAGGGCCTGCTTCCAGGAATAGCCACCGGCAAGGCAGACTGTGTACGCGAATAGGGCATTAAGTCCCATTCCCGGCGCTACCGCATACGGCACGTTCGCGAAGAACGCCATGATAAGCGTTCCGATCGCTGCGGAGAGACAGGTCGCGACGAATACTCCCTCGAAGCTCATTCCCGTAGAACTCAGCATACTAGGATTGACGAATATGATGTATGCCATCGTGAAGAATGTCGTAAGACCTGCTACGATCTCGGTCCTTGCATTGGTCTTCTTTTCATCCAGACCGAAGAAATCTTTCATTCCAACCCCTCCTTTTCAAAAGGCTGAACAAAGACGATAAGGGACGCGTCACAATGAGAGCTATCCCAACCAAACCAACCAAATCCAGTATAAATGCAGTTTTCAGAGGATGCAAACCAATTAATCTCAGTCATCATGTTCAGGAATTTCTGGGGTATAATGCATATGGAGTCAACTATAAAGAATGAGGAATAGAAAGGAATTCAAATCAGGATTGTTCCTTGTACATTTCTCCTCTGGTCAGGAGGGTGAAAATGATCTTCGTGAGTTTGTTCATCACGGCGATCATTGCCTTCCTGTGGCTGAAACCTTCATTTCTCTTCTTGTCATAATAGGCACGAAAGAAAGGAGACCAGATGATGGATTTCTGGGCCATGATGTAGACATACTTCCGAAGACTCCTGTTTCCGTGCTTGGTTATATGGCCCTTGCTGAAGCTCTCGCCGGACTGGCAGATGGAAGGATCGGTACCCATATATGCGATGAGCTTCTGGTAGGTTGCGAATCTGGAGATATCCTCAATCTCCGCCATGAAGAGAGCCGCGGTTATCTCTCCGACTCCTGGAATGGACTGGAGTATCTCCAGCTCCTTCGCATGCACCTTCTTCTCATGCTCTACAAGGGCATCTGTGAGAGCTTTGTCTCTCTTTTCAATCTTGGCTTAGGATATAGGTCGTCCTCAGTCCCATCAATTATATCGTTTATGACCCCATGTTATGGGATTTATTATTAGGAGGAGGCATATATGACGAAAGACAAGGCTCATGTCCTCATAGAGACAGCTATGGGACGGATGGATGCGGATCTGGCCATAAGGAACGCGATGGTAGTCGATGTATACTCCAGGACATCCTTCAAGGCGGATGTCTATATAAAGGATGGGATTATCATCGGCTTTGACGGGGCGAGGAAGGCAAGGGAGGAGTATGACGCCAAAGGCAGGTACCTCATTCCGGGCCTCATCGACGCCCACTGCCATATCGAGAGCTCACACCTTTCACCCGCGCAGTTCTCCGATACCGTAGTCCCGTTCGGCACGACTACGGTGATAGCGGACCCGCATGAGATCTGCAACGTCTGCGGGCTGGATGGTATGGAGTACATGCTCAAGGCCTCGGAAGGCATCCCCCTATCTGTCTTCCTTATGTTCCCCTCCTGCGTTCCCGCAACCCCGTTCGAACACGCGGGCGCTGTGCTGGAGGCAGAGGATGTGAGGAAATACATAGAGCACCCACGCGTGCTGGGGCTCGGGGAGATGATGAACTATCCCGGCGTCGCGTCATCTGACAATGCTGTCCTCTCAAAGCTTGAGGAGGCATATCGCACAGGGAAGAACATAGACGGGCACGCGCCATCCATAACAGGACAGGGCCTTGATGGGTATATCGCGGCAGGGATAACCACGGACCACGAATGCGAGACTCCGGAAGAGCTTCAGGAGAAGGTCCGCAAGGGAATGTACGTGATGCTCCGCCAGGGAACGGCATGCCGCAACGTCCTGCAGCTCCTGCCTGGAGTGAACGAGGGGAACTGGAGGCGCATACTGTTCTGCACCGATGACAGGCAACCGCAGACGATAAAGGAGGAAGGCGCCGTGAACTATGGCGTATCCCTTGCTATCCAGCACGGCATGGATCCATTCACGGCGATAGCCGCGGCAACGCTCAATGCCGCGGAGTGCTATGGCCTGAAGGACAGGGGGGCGATAGCGCCTGGAAAGAAGGCAGATTTCTTCCTAGCCTCCTCAATCAATGACGGCATCGTCCCGGAAGCGGTATTCATAGACGGGAAGAAAGCAGCGGAAGGCGGCAGGATAATAGCCAAGGCAAGGCACACGGAGCCGTTGAACGTGAAAGGCCGCATGGATGTGAAGGACTTTTCCAAGGAAAAGCTCTCATACCGTCCTGGCTCTGACCATGTGCGTGTCATCGACATAATCCCCGGGGGCGTTGTGACAGGAGCAGGAGAAGCCTTCATCAAGCGGGATAAGAACGGCGAATGGATCCATGACAGCGCTGAGGATATACTCAAGCTTGCCGTCATCGAACGCCATCACGGGACAGGCAATGCCGCTGTCGCGCTCATCCGGGGATATGGCATGAGGCACGGCGCGGTGGCTACATCCATAGCCCATGATTCGCACAATATCATCGTGATCGGCGATAACGATGATGACATGGCGGCTGCGGTGGAGAAGCTTATCTCGATAGGCGGAGGCATAACGATGTTCAAGGATGGGAAGGAGCTTGGCACGCATGTGCTTGAGATAGCGGGATTGATGACGGATGATACGGCAGATGAGGTCGTGAGATGCCTTGAGGATATGCATAAAAGCGCGGATGAGGAGCTTCACGTAAGAAAGGACATCGATCCATTCATGACGCTCTGCTTCATGGCCCTCCCTGTCATACCTTCATACAAGCTCACGGATTGCGGGCTATTCGACGTACGCTCATTCCAGTTCGTCGACAGCGCGCTCTGAAAGAATTGCCCGGGCTCTCCTCACCTCTGTCGGGGAGAAGCCCTTATGCATCAGGGCCGCATACGCCTTCTCCTCCCCCTTCTTCCGTGTAAGCTCATCCATATATGAGATGAGGGGCTCCATGTAGTCCTCTCTCTCCCAGGCTTCTGAAAGGGCCTTCCTTGCCGCGTCTTCCGCGCATCCCCTCTCCCTCAGCCGCATGGCAAGAAGGGCCTTTCCCTCAGGAAGCTTTCTCAGGCGCGAGCGGATGAAGACCTCAGCGAACCTTTCCTCGGAGATATAGCCTTCCCGCTTCAGGCGAGAGACAGCCTCCTCTATCTCAGAGGAAGGGAATGATCTTGTTCTGAGCTTCTCGCGTATCTCCTTCTCCGTATGCTCCCGGACGGCAAGCAATGATACGGCCTTATCATATGCAGTCATATGATGATGATATCAAAAAAGGCCAGCCATGATAGCTGATCTCTGTCAAAAACTGCTATATGCGGCAAAGGGACTATACTACTTCTAGAAGAGGCCAGAACTACAAGGTATGAGAAGATTGCAAATGTTGACAAATAACTTATTCCTTAATAGATTTGAATCAATAGATCCATGCAAGCCTCCCGTTGCTTATGCAATGGTGCTCATTTTGGCATGGACAGTCTGAGGGGGCTTAATGACAAAGCCCCCTTATTCAAAACCATTCCTTACATTCGAAGAACAGGCAAAACTCTTGGAAGACATAGGCCTTGCTCTAGTTACTGACGAGAATCGTCAATCATTAATCAATCTCCTAAGAAATCTCAACTTCCACAGGTTTGAAGGATACTGTCTAAGATATTACAGACAAGAACCAAAGCAACATAGATTCAAGCCAGAAGCCTCATTTGCAAGAATACAAGCAGACTATCATGCTGATAAGAGAATCCGAATAGAGACATTAGATATGATACAGAACTTTGAGATATCCCTACGGTCACAGATAGCAAATGTCTTAGGTGCCAGATACGGCGCATTTCCATACAATGCCGAATATTATCATTCAACAAAAGAAGAATGGGATAAGATGTACGAAGAACATATCATAGCAGCTGTCAAAAAAGCAAATGAAGTTTGCATAAAAAGCTTCGTGCAGAAATATAACAACAAAGTCCCTCCAATTTGGATAACAATCGAACTACTGAGTTTTGGAGAGCTATCACAGTTCTACAAACGATATCTTAAAGATGAGGATCGAAACATACTCGCAAACAATTATGCCTTGTCTGCAACTGCAATGGAATCTTGGCTCCATAGCCTGACATTGCTGAGAAACAGATGTGCACATCATTCAAAATTGATTGATACAAGCAATCCAGTCCCGATGCTTATGCCTCGCAATTGGAAAATACCTGAATATGCAGTATTGCTGGATATAGCTAATCCAAGGAGTTTCTATGCTTGCATGCTCATGCTCTGCTATCTTTCTGATTCGACAGGACGGAAAAACCAAACTGCTGCATATCTGCTTAAGCTTGAGAGAATAGTAACAGAGCTCAATCTCGACTATTCCCAATTGGGATTCCCAAAAGCAATGAATATGGCTGAAATAAGGAAGAAATTGAAGCTCGATGGATATAAACTGGAATAAACATCGAAATATCTTATGAAAAAAGGCCAGCCATGATAGCTGACCTCTGTCCAAAAGCACGTATGGTTATCTCTTGGAGAACTGGAAGCGCCTTCTTGCGCCCTTCTGACCATACTTCTTCCTTTCGACCATCCTTGGGTCTCTGGTCATATAGCCAGCCTGGCGGAGAGCCTTCCTGTAAGCCTCGTCGTAAGCCACGAGAGCTCTGGCAAGACCGTGCCTGCAAGCCTCTGCCTGAGAGCAGATGCCGCCGCCAGCGACTGTGATGACCACGTCATACTTGCCCTGTGTCTCTGTGACATCGAATGGCTGCACGACCTTCGCTGCGTTGATAGCATCGACGAAGTACTCGGCAACATCCTTGCCGTTGATAGTTACCTTGCCATTGCCGTCCCTGAGGTAGACCCTTGCAACGGAAGTCTTGCGTCGACCGACGCCGTGACCGAGATTGATTGACTTGTTATCTTCTTTCTTTGCCATATCGCCACTCCTTAGATTTCAACAGCAATCGGCTGCTGCGCCTGATGCGGATGCTCCGGGCCTGCATAGATCTTCACGTTCGTGAAGAGCCTTCTGCCGAGCTTTCCATGAGGAAGCATTCCCTTGATGGCATGCTCCATAGGATATGTAGGCTTCCTGTCAAGCATCTTCTTGAGAGACTCAGCCTTGAGTCCGCCTGGATACATAGAATGGCGATAGTAGATCTTGTCTTCCATCTTGTTGCCGGTGACGCTTGCCTTGGCTGCATTGATGATGATCACGTAGTCACCAAGATCCTGGTGAGGTACGTACTCGACCTTGTTCTTGCCTCTGAGGATCTTCGCCGCTTCCGCTGCGACACGTCCGAGGGTCTTGCCTTCTGCATCGATGAGATACCACTTCTTCTCGATCGACTGCGGCTTTACGAAAATAGTCTTCATAAACTCAACCTTCTTATATCTTCCCTTGGGATAAATCCCTCCCAGTCCGGGGCAAAGCTCCCATCCCAGGCGCATCGATCCAGCCAATAAGGATCCCTGAGAGCTCCAGGTTCACCGAATCCATACGGGGCGTAGGCATTCCGAGCTCTCCGGGGAAAGGAAGTATTCTGAAGATCGCTCTTCGGACTCGTCCTGCCGCAGCTTATCCATAAGGATATCCTGGAAAGGCAAACGCCCTTCTCAAGTCATGCGAGGGTGTGCAGAAAACTGCACGATTTGGCATTATATAGAAATAGCGAAGGGTTTGTAAAGGGGCGGATCATAGCTTCTCAAGCTTCGCGCTGCCCTCCACGAACTTAGCCTCGCTATTGTTGAACCTGACGGTTATGATCCTATTCACGCCCGCTTTCTCTATGCTCCTGACAACCCCTGTGCCGAAGTTATCGCTTCGGACCTTGTCACCGACTTCGAAATGGACGGCGGAAGCCTGGGAGACGGGCTTCCTCTTCCTGACAACCACGTTCCCGGGCGTCCATGCCGGCTCTGAGGAGAGCGCGGTGCGCGGCTTATAGCGCAACGTATCGCCCACATGAGAGGAAAGGGAATGGGAGAAGCGAGGCTGCGAAAGGGCCCCCAACTCTCCTGCAAGAAGCTCTCCCGGGATATCCTTCAGGAAGCGTGAGGGCGTATGGTAATCGGTATGCCCCCACATCATGCGCTGCGCCGCGTATGATATATAAAGGCTCTTACGCGCCCGCGTCATGGCGACATACATGATGCGCCTTTCCTCCTCGGTGGCGGCGAGGGACTCCTCATGCCTGCCGGGGATTATCTCATCCTCAGCCCCCGCTATGAAGACCCTGTCGAACTCAAGGCCCTTGGTATTGTGCATCGTCATGAGCGTCACCCCGCTCTCCTGTCCCGGATCATCATCGCCAAGGACGGTGTTATCGAGCGTGAGCTTCTCCAGAAAGAGCGTCAGGGCTTCCCTACCGCATCCGGCCTGCTGCAGCACGGAGACAAGCTCTCCGAGGTTCTCCGTCTTGGTAAGGCGCACCGCCCTGTCAGGCTCGCTGTTGTAAAGGTCATAGAGCCCGGTATCGAGAAGGGCGGCGTTGAGGATATCCCCAAGAGGCATGCCGTCCGCGAGGTTCTGCTCGGCGCGTTCCCATGCTGAGAGGAAAGCCTCCGCCCCCTCCCTCGCGCTCTTCGGGGCCTTGGCCGCGAAGGCTCGCAGCGCTTCCATCAGGTCCTCGCTCTCGCCGAGTATCTGCATGAGCTTCGCGTTGCCGATGCCGCGTGAGGGCTTGTTTATGATCCTGCGGAAGCTTACCTGGTCACGATGGTTCATCAGGAGATAGAGGAACGCGAGGGAATCCTTGACCTCCTCCCTCTCATAGAACTTCAGGGCGCCTATCACCTTGTATGGGATACGCCTGTCAGTAAGGGCGCGCTCGAATATCTGGGACTGCGCGTTCGTCCTATAGAGGATCGCCGTGTCGTCATAGCCGCCGAGGTTCCGTATGAGATCCGCGACACGCTCGCCCTCTCCCGTCCCCGTCGTGGAGAACATCACGGAAGGCTTCGCCCCGGATGTGCCGTACGCGCTCACCAGGTCCTTCTTGTGCCTCGCCTTGTTGTGCGAGATCAGGGCAGCGGCTGCGGAGAGAATCTGGGACGTGGAGCGGTAGTTCTTCTCAAGCTTTATCTCACGGACATTCTCGAACGATGATGCGAACGTGAGTATGTTCTCGATCTCAGCACCGCGGAATGAGTATATTGACTGGTCATCGTCGCCTACCGTGACAAGGAGGGTATCAGGGCCGACAAGAGAACGCAGCATCTCGAACTGCATCCTGTTCGAGTCCTGATACTCATCGACGAGCACCATCCTGAAGCGCTTCTGGAAGTATCCCGCGACCTCCTTATCATCCCTCAGAAGCTGTGTGCTTTTGCATATGAGATCCGCGAAGTCCGCGTTGCCGGAGATAGCAAGCGCCTCCTCGTACCGTCGGAAAGCCGTGCGGAAGTCATAGTCAGGAAGCATGGACTCAAGGCCCGGGGAATCAGGATCAAGGCCTCTGTCCTTCGCATTGGAGATAGCCTTCTGTATCTCGCGGAGATTCCTCTTATCCAAAGTCGTGACCACTGTAGAGAGGAGTGAAAGCGAGTCATCGTCATCATATATGCAGAATGATGGCGAGAGCCCCGCGCGCTCCCCGTATCGGCGGAGGATATATGCCCCGAATGAATGGAACGTGCGCATCTCAAGGCCATCCAGATCGACATCTGGAAGCATGGCCGCGACCCTTTCGCGCATCTCCCCCGCAGCCCTGTTCGTGAATGTCACGGCCAGTATCTGATAAGGCTTGAAGATGCCTTCGGATATGGCATAGGCGATCTTGGTGGTTATCGTCCGCGTCTTGCCGGAGCCCGCGCAGGCAAGGATCAGGAGATTATGGTCGAAATCAAGGACAGCGGAACGCTGCTCGTCGTTAAGCAGAGAGAGATCAACCAATCCTGACTCCTTCGAGATCAATGCCCCTTACCTTAGTGATGCCGACACGCACCCTGTCGCCAGGCTCCATGCCGCGGCCCATTATGACAGTGAGCCCATCGACATCAGGAGCCTCTGAATAGATCCTTCCGATAGCGAGGTCCTCACCTTCTATCCTGTCCTCTATCAAGGCCGTGTATTCATTGCCGACGAAGCGTCCAAGGCGCTCCTCCGTGATCCTCTCCTGGGCTTTCTCAAGCTCCTTCTGCCACCTCGCGGCTATCTTATGGGCCTTCTCGTGCTCCTCCTCTCCCCTCATGTCATATGCTGGGGTATCCTCCTCGCGGGAATAGAGGAACGAGCCCATCCAGTCAAAGCGGGCATCCTTCACGAAGCGCAGGAGCTCATCAAAAGCCGCCCTGTCCTCTCCGGGATACCCGAGCATCAGCGTCGTGCGTATCACGGCATCGGGAAGAGCTGTCCTTATCCTGTTGACAAGGGCCGTGTATATCTCCCTGTCGCCAGTCCTTCCCATAGACCTCAGGATGCGGCTGTCGGCATGCTGGAACGGGATATCGAAATAAGGAAGGATGTTCTTCCTTTCCTGGACAAGCGCTATCAGATCCTCCGGGAAGGTGTCCGGATGGATATACAGCATCCTCAGCACGAAGTCCCCGGGAAGCGAGGAGAGCCTGTCCATAAGCTCCACGAAGCGTGACGGGCCATAGTCCGTGCCATACGCGCCAAGATCCTGGGCTATCACGGAAATCTCATAGACGCCGCGGCTTATCAAGGTCTCGGCATCCTTTATGATCCTCTCCATCGGACGGGACCTGAGAGGCCCCCTTATCACGGGGATCGCGCAGTAAGCGCAGCGATGGTTGCAGCCCTCGCTTATCTTGAGATACGCGCTTCCCTTATAGCCAAGGAGCACATCGCGCTCATCTGCTTCTCTGTCCGGATCCGGATACTCAGGTATAAGGACCTCCTTATCCCCAAGCGAATCAAGGACATCGGAGAACCTGGAGAGGTCATGGTTGCCGAATATGGCATCAGCCTCCTCCAGCTCCATCTCGCTTCCATAGCGCTGGGCAAGGCAGCCAGCCATGACTATCCGTGCGTCAGGATTGGCCTCATGCAACGAGAAGAACGTATCTATCGACTCCGTCTTCGCGCTTTCGATGAAGCCGCATGTATTTACGACGATGACATCCGCCTCCGCAGGATCATCGGTACGGGAATAGCCCTTGCGGAGGGCTATCGTGAGAAGCACCTCCGAATCTACCTGGTTCTTCGCGCAGCCCAGGCTCTCTATGTATATCTTCACGCGATTAACTCTAACGAAAAGGCCAGAGAGCAACAAGCCAAGCCTTTAATGAAAGGAGCAAAGAGCATATGATACCCTCATGCAGAGGACGATCACGGTAAGAAGCACGGCCATCGATAGCTGGACAAGGCGGATGCGCGCCATACAGAGGGAGAAGGAGGCAACGCTTGGGATAGCGCGTCCCCTTGCCTCCTCCATCCAGATAGCCCCAACGCTTGATGGCGGCAAGCTGGGCTTCTTCCGTCCGGACAATCTCCTCATAGCCATCAGCGAGGACCTGATCGAGGATGGCACGGATTCCCAGATAACGAATGTCTTCCTGCACGAGCTTGCGCACGCGCTGGACTACAGGGTCAACGGAAAGATAGGCCATGGCCAATCATTCAGGGAGTGCTGCCGTGCCCTTGGGGTTGATGAGGGGTTCGACAAGAGCGCGATACGGCTATCGATAGGGCGCATGAGCGCGAAAAGAGAGCGCATACGCAAGCTCATGGCACTCTCCTCCTCTCCTTTCGAGAACGAAAGCGCGATAGCCATACGCAAGGCCCAGAGCCTCATGCTCGAGAACGGGATAGACGAGAGGACAGATGAGCGCATCTACACAGCGCCCCTCTACTCTTCCCATCGCTTCTCATATGGGGTGAAGGCGATACTTGGCTACACGGAAAGGATGAGCGGCATATTCCTCATCACGTCAAGCGATGGCGGCATCAGGAACGCCATAGCCTACGGGAGCCTGCCAGAGGTCGAGTTCGCTATATATCTCTTCGACTATCTCATCTCATCCGTGGAATCAGGGATAAGGGCGGCACGTGAAGATGGGATAAGGATCTCCCGCGATAACTTCATAATGGGGATGATAGACACGCTTTCCGGCAAGATGCCGGCAGACAGTACCGAGACGGCGATAGCGGCGATACAGTCGCTGAATATGGAAAGGGCGGGAAAGATCGTATACCCGGGGATGAAGTTCATCCGGAAGGCAACAAAGTCATATCTCTCGTTCGATGAGGGCAGCTACGGCCAGGGCAAGGGCTTTGCCGATAAGCTCGATATCCCGAACGCCATGGCGCGGAAAGCCCTGGAATGACTATCTGCCGATGCTTCCTATCCTGGCCATCATGTCATGGGCGGCCTCGAGCGGAGAGAGAATGCCGAATCCTATGATATGTATGTACTCGCTTATGACCTCCAATAGCTCATCGCCTGTCTCGCTCGGATAGAGCTCATCAGCAGAATCCTCAAGCGCGGCGATGACCATCGGATAGACCAGATCGCTGCTATCCTGGACGCGGTTACGGCTATTGGCGGGCATGCCGCACGAGTCAGAGATGATGAGGGAGGCCTCCGGATCGTTGATGAGGAAATCGATGAAGGCGGCAGCCTCATCCTTATGCTGGGAGCCACGGCTTATGGCGAGAAGCATGGTCGGCGCGGCATACACGCCGCTATCGACGGCATCGTCAGGAACGGGGAACGAGGCTGTCCCTATCGGGAACGGGCTTGCCAGCCCTATATCGGGGATGGTGGAGGAGGATGCTGTCGTCATTCCCCACTTTCCCCTCCTCCACATCTCGTTCCACTGCGGCAGCCAGTTCTCGAATCTCGTGCTCTGCCCGAAAGGAGGGATCGTGCCTGAATCTATCAGCGAGAGTATGAATGAGAACGCTGCCTCCAGATCCTCTATCGTGCATCCGATGCTTCCATCCTCATCCAGGATATGATGGCCGCTTCTCTGGAGTATGTATGTCCTGAATATGTAATGCCACTGGGAATCGGGGAAGAAAAGAAGATAAGACTCCGGATCTGCCTCGTGTACCTTCCTCCCGTTCTCTATGATATCATCCCAGTCCCACAGGTCCGGATTGGAGAGAGCGAACTTCTCAAAGAAGCTCCTGTTGTAGACAAGCCCCAGCCCATTGAGGCCTAGAGGCATTCCGATAAGCCGCCCGTCAAGGATGGAGAAATCCTTTATTATCTCCACGGGGATATCCGAGAAATCGAGGCTATCAAGGCTCCGCAGGTCCACGAAGAGCCTGTCATCGATCTCACCGGTCCACTTGTAGTCATACGCGACGATATCCGGCATGGAGCCTTCGGTCATCATGATCTGCAGGCTCTGCCTCGAGTCGGAGTACGATCCTTCGTCAAGGATTATCCTCACATCGGGATTGACGCGCTCATAAAGCGACACCGCCTGCTCTATCGCGTCAAAGCGCATCTCATTGCCCCAGAATGAGAAGCGTATAGCCACAGGCTCCGCGTACACAGCTCCGGCGGTCAGCAGCGCGATCAGGATGGAGATGAAATGCCTCATATCCCCATGATACCCTGTATTACTTTTCGCAGGAAGAGGATATCATCATGAAAGGAGGATGCTGGTGAGGTATTCGCTTATCATAGCAGAGGATGAGAACGAGAGCAGGCACGGCCTGATGGATTACTTCCCTTGGAATGACCTGGGTTTTGCCGTGAAGGGCGGCTTCGCCAGTGGGGAGGATGCCCTTTCATACCTCAAGGAAGGCGGGGATGCCGATGTCCTTCTCACGGATATAATGATGCCCGGCATGAACGGCATGGACCTCATAGAGAAGGCAAGGTCGATCAGGCCTGAGATGATTCCCGTGGTGCTCACAGGCTACAGCGACTTCTCCTATGCGAGAAGATGCATCTCCCTTGGAGTGAGGGAATACATACTCAAGCCCGCAGGCTATGATGAGCTGAAGGATGTATTCACAAGGATAAGGAGAGAGCTTGACAGCAAGGGCGACAGCAGGAAGAGGCTCTCCCCTTCCGAATGCACGGAGATGATGAGGAAGTATATATCCGAGCATCTTGATACAGCCAGCCTGAAGGAGCTTTCGGACAAGTTCTCCCTCAACCAGTACTACATCTCCGAGCTATTCCACAACCATACGGGGATAGGCTTCCAGGAATACACGCAGAACGAGAGGATGAAGGAGGCGCAGAGGCTCCTTTCATCGACGCATCTGGGGATAAGCGCGATAAGCAGCAAGGTCGGCTATACCAGCCCATCAAGCTTCACCAGGTCATTCAGGGAAAAGTTCGGCATGAGCCCGAAGGAGTTCAGGGAAAGGCAGTATGGCGGCTGACAGGAACAGGATAAGGCTGCTCATATCGAGCCTCGTGCACACGGCGCTCCCCATCGCCATCCCGATGCTGATACTCAGCCTCATGATCTGGCACGCGGTGAATACGGGCGTCACGAGGGAGGTTGACTCGGCAAACAGGGCGAGGCTTGACCAGTACGCGCTTTATATCGACAACGAGTTCAGCTCGCTTGAGCATCTTGAGTCCATACTCAGCGCGAATCCCACGATCCGCTTCCGCCTCCGCAACATATTCCGCGACAATGGCCTCATATCGTACGATGAATACCTCGCGATGGACACGGCCTCGGACTTCCTATACAGCTCTATACTCTACAGCAGCATAGCGGATAGCATATACATCTACTTCCCGAACAACGAAGGATGGTTCTTCTCCTCGGAAGGAGGGCTCACCACCGTGGCGTCAGACAGGGACAGCCTATGGTTCACGATACTGGAGAGCCTTGATGACAATGACAAGAGCTGGAGCGGCTTCCGCTCCTCAAGCTGGCTTGATGCGTCAAGGGTCTTCTCGATAATAAAGCCCATCTCCCCTTCCGGCGGCTGGAGCGAGGGCGCCCTTATCCTCAATACCGACCCAGATGACATAACAGATATGCTGCATGGCCTCATGGAGAATGAGAGCGGGGATATCATCACGGTGGACGAGGAAGGGAACCTCCTCTTTACGACACTTTCAGGAATGCGTCTGGCGTATGATCTCGTGAATGCGATGGAGGGAAGAAGCATAGCCTATTCCGATGGGATGGTCCTCTACTCCACTTCTATGCCTCACACGGGCTGGCATGCAGTCCTCGCGATCCCCCAGGAGGATGCATATCGCATAAACAGCCTCGTGAAGCTCCTGATTGCAGTGCTTACGGCCGTCGTCCTCTTCATATCCCTCGTCATATCGGTAAAAAGGACGGAGGAGGAGCTTGCCTCGATAGCCATGCTCAAGAACGAACTATCGGAAAACGGCGGAAGGCAGCAGAAGACCTTGTACTCGAAGCTTTCGAAGGATATATACCGGACATTCCTTGAGATAAGGAAGCTGAATGACAGGAAGAGGGAGCTTGAGCTCACAGCACTCTCGCTGCAGCTGACGCCTCACTTCCTATTCAACACGCTGCAGGTCATAAAGTGGAAGGCGATAGCGCTCTCCGGCGGGGAGAACGACGCGTCCCTCATGATCGGTGACCTCTCATCTCTCCTTGGATATGTGCTCGGGGACCGTAAGCTCTTCACGACGCTGGACGAGGAGATCGCGGCGATGGAGGCATATATCGCGATACAGGGCAGGAGATTCAACGATGAGTTCACCGCCGTGTGGAATATAGGCGAAGGTGTCGACGGAGGCATACTCATCCCGAAGATGATACTCCAGCCGCTTGTCGAGAACGCGATAAGCCATGGCATAAGGGAAGCGGGAAGGCCCGGAAGGCTCCGCATCTCGATATTCATCAACAGAGGCCGGGAGCTCAAGGTAAGGATAATAGACAACGGCAAGGGGATCGAGCGCGATAAGCTCAGACGCATAAAGCGCAGCGTGCGCAAAAGCGGCGAGGATATATCCATAGGGCTGGGAAACGTGTCGTCAAGGCTCGGCCTGCTCTTCGACCCTCCTCGCGTCCTCTCGATAGCCAGCAAGGAGGGAAAGGGAACCTGCGTCACATTCTCCATCCCCCTCACAAGCGATGAGTTCAGGAAATTCTGAGAAGCCTCTATACAGTATTCGGGAAGTCCAAAACCCTGCACAGCATTCATGCAGTTCTTGGGCCAATCCATATTCTTGCTTATTGCGCGCTGCAAAAGGCGGACGCATCCTTGGATAAGGAAAAAACAGGAGGTTTTAGCATGAAGAAAACCATTGCAGTGCTCATTTCCGTGCTTATGATGCTTTCCGTCCTTCCGGCGGCAAGCGTAGACACACAGGCGGACTGGAACATGGCTTCCCAGATCGTACAGGACATCGAGAGGCCGCAGATCCCAACCGATTACTCGGTGAACATCAAGGACATGGGAGCCAAGGGAGACGGAGTCTCCGATGACCTTCCGGTCCTCCAGCAGGCTATTGACGAGACATCAGAGCGTGGCGGCGGCCGCGTCATCGTACCAGAGGGAACCTACTACCTTGCAGGGCCAGTTAACCTCAAGAGCTATGTTGACCTTCACCTCGAGGAAGGCTCAAGGCTCCTCTTCAGCCCGAACCCGGAGGATTACCCGACCGTGCATTCAAGGTGGGAAGGCACCGAGCTGATGAACTACTCCGCTTTCGTATACGCATACGAGCAGCATGATATCGCGATCACCGGAACCGGAACGATCGATGGCAACGCAGATAGCGAGTTCCATTCATTCACCAAGCTCCAGAAGCCAGACCAGAACCAACTCAGGGACTATGGCTTCAATGGCGTGCCTGTTGAAGAGAGGGTATTCGGCCAGGGCCATTACCTCAGGCCATCCGCGGTGCAGATCAACTACTGCCAGCGCGTGCTTCTCCAGGACTACACAGTCACCAACTCCCCGTTCTGGGTCAACCACCTCAATTGCTCTGACCACGTCCAGGTCGATGGCATCAACGTCGATTCCATGTTCGCCAACAACGATGGCGTTGACGTAGAGTCCTCAACATACGTGGTAGTCGAGAATTGCACGTTCCACACAGGCGATGACTCCGTAGTAGTCAAGAGCGGAAGAGACTATGACGGACGCAGGGTCGGCAGGCCTTCCAAGTATGTCGTCGTCAGGAACAACGACATGGGCGGCGAGGATGGAATCGCTCTCGGAAGCGAGATGTCCGGCGGAATCGAGTGGGTGTTCTTCGAGAACAACATCATGAGAGACGGCGTGTCTGCAGTCCGCTTCAAGGCTAACCTCGACCGCGGCGCCACATGCAAGCATATCAGGGTCAGGAACATGGATATCGCGAACTTCGAGAACTTCATCTGGTTCCAGCTCAATTATCCAGGAGAGCTCGGCGGCAACTTCCCGACCATCTATTCCGATCTTGTCTTCGAGGACATCACCGTTGAGAGCATCTCCGGAAACCTCTTCGACGCGCATGCTCCGAAGGGATACCCGCTCCAGGGCGTAACGCTCCAGAACGTCACGATCAAGGACGCTGCGAACAACAACCTCACGCTCGAGAACGTAAAGGATCTCGTGCTTGACAACGTCGTCGTGGGCGATCAGGTCATGAACGGTCATCTCTCCTCTATCTGATAAGAGGAAAGCCCCTTCCCTCAGGGCTGCCGGCTGGCAGCCCTGTTCTTTGCACACGCAGGCTTTCACGCTCTTCCATGACCCTTTCCCTATCCCTATAATGACATCATGATACGATTGACCCCCAGAAGGACATCAGGAACGGTGACTGTCCCGGCCTCGAAAAGCCAGACGATAAGGGCTTTCCTGATAGCGGCTTTCTCCAGGGAGAGAAGCACGATACGGCACCCGCTCATATCCGCGGACACGCTCTCTGCAGTGAATGCCATCAAGGCTCTTGGCGCGAAGGTGGCATTCAGCAGCGACAGCTCCGAGGCATATGTCGACGCCACGGGATTGGACGCGTCCTCGCCTATCACGATAGATGCCGGAAACAGCGGCACGACCGAATACCTTCTCATGCCGATGGCGGCCTCCCTTGGCGTGGATATCACGATAACGGGCGACAGCCAGCTCAGGTCAAGGCCTGTGGGCCCGCTTACCGGAGCGCTGCGTGATCTCGGGGTGGGTGTAGAGGACACGGACGGGAAGCCTCCAGTGCGTGTACGCGGGCCGATCAAGGGCGGAAGCACTGTGATCGAATGCCGCTCAAGCCAGTACCTTTCGGGCCTTCTCCTCGGCTGCGCCATGGGACAGGGAGACTCCAGGATAGACTGCTCACTTCTGTATGAGAAGCCTTACGTGACGCTTACGCTTGGCTGGCTCAGGAGGCAGGGGATTGATTTCCTGATAAGCGATGACTACGAGAGCGCGACGATGAAAGGCGGACAGCGCTATCATGGGTTCGATGAATATATCCCGGGGGACTGGTCCTCAGCCTCGTTCTTCCTCGCCATGGCCGCTATGGCAGGCACATCCATCACCGTGAAGGGACTGGATAAGGACGATCCGCAAGGGGACAAGGCCATATTGCAGATACTTGAGGCTATGGGAGCGACGGTTGCCTGGGAAGGCAATGATGTCACGATCACAGGGCCCAAGGAGCTCAAGGGAGGGACGTTTGACCTGAATGCCATCCCGGACACACTCCCTATCCTCGCGGCAGCGGCCGCATGCGCCAGCGGCACCACGAAGCTCACGAACGTCCCGCAGGCGAGGATAAAGGAGACAGACAGGATATCCTGCATGAGGGAGAACCTCGAGACGCTTGGCATAAGGTGCGAAGAAGAGGAAGATGGCCTTATAATACACGGGACCGGCAAGGTCGCGGGAGGAAGCGTGAAGGGATTCGGGGACCATAGGATCATAATGGCCATGGCCTCACTCTCCGCTGCAGCCTCCGGAGACATCATCATAGACGATGAAAGAGCAGCGGAAGTCACATTCCCTGACTTCTTCCATCTATTGGAGAGCATAAGGAATTGAAGACATACGATCTGCGTTCAGATACATTCACCAAGCCTACGGAAGGCATGAGGAAGGCCATGTATGAGGCCGAGGTAGGAGACGACGTCTACGGCGAGGACCCAACCGTGAACAAGCTTCAGGAGATGGCGAGGGAGATAACGGGAAAGGAGAGCGCCCTTTTAATATCATCAGGGTGCATGGGCAACCTGATTCCCATGATGATAAAGGGCGGAAGGGGCAAGGAGATCCTCACCTCCTCCTATTCGCATATCGTGAACCATGAGATAGGCGCGATAGCCTCTCTTTCCGGAACGCTTCCCGTAATGGTCCCGTCAGAGTACGGCATCATGAATGCCGAGGACGTGGAGGCCTCTATCCATGGCTACTCATACGACATGTCCGAGACCGCGATGATAGAGACCGAGAACACCACATCAGGCCTGGTCTACCCTATCGATGAGCTGCGGCGCATAAAGGACGCATCAGAGCGCCATGGGCTCTGGACCCATCTCGATGGGGCCAGGATATTCAACGCGTCGGTGGAATCAGGGGTAAGCGTGAAGGAGTACGCGGCGACAGCTGACGATATCACATTCTGCCTCTCAAAGGGCCTTGGCGCTCCAGCGTTCTCCATCCTTGCGTCCGATGGAGACTTCATCGAGAAGGCAAAGAGATGCAAGAAGATACTCGGAGGCGGCATGAGGCAGGTTGGGATACTCGCGGCTGCGGGGATATACGCGCTCCGTCACAACGTGGAGAGGCTCAGGGATGACCATGAGCACCGCGCCCTGATATCAAATGTCCTTGAGGAGGCGCCTTGGGCCGATGTGAGGATATCTTCCACGAATATGATATTCTTCGCCTCGGATTATCCTATGGCGAGGATAATAGAGGCGATGAGGAAGAGAGGGGTGCTGATGCTTGCGGAGGGAAGACTAGGCAGGATAGTCCTCTCCATGGGCATAAATGACGATGATGCCTCTGAGATCGCGTCGCTGATAGGAACCATAGAAGAAGGAGAGCTTTGTGGATAACGTGATAGCGGTATACTCCGCGACAGGCAACAGCCTTAGCTTAGCGAAGAAGATCGAGGGAGGAAGCATATACCTGATCGAGAAGATCCTCGACAATAGCTCTCCCCTTCCCGAAAAGATAGGGAAGCTTGGGATCGTGTTCCCTGTCTACTGCTTCGGCCTTCCCTACCCCGTGCTGCGCTTCATACGCGAATGCCTCTCGAAGCGTGACAATTCGGATATCGGCTACATCTACGCGATAGCCACATACAGCAAGGTGCCCCTGACTGCCCTCGCGGACCTGGAGACAGAGCTCACAGGCATAGGCTGCGCCCTGTCCTACGGGGCTTCGGTGAAGATGCCGATCGCGTATGTCCCTTTCAGGAAGGAAGCTGTCGGAGAGATAGAGACGCTCGCGACGCTCAACAAGGTCCAGAACAAGATCGGCCATATCATCAGCGATATCAATGAAGAGAAGCTTGAGATCCCGTCACGCGGCATCATGCGCCGCATGATCCGGGCCATGTCCAGGGAGGCGGCGAAGCCCCGTGAGAGCAAGCTCTCGGTCGGCGCCGGGTGCAGCGGCTGCGGCATCTGCGCGCGTATCTGCCCGATGGACAACATAAGGCTGTCCGATGGCAAGGCAGCTATAGGCAATGAATGCATATCCTGCTACGCCTGCTACCACAGATGCCCGGAGAACGCTATCTCCTACCCCGACGCAGAGGGACAGTATGAAGGTCTTGTAAGGACAGAGGAGCTTTTCAAACGATGAATTTCGATACACCAGCCGAAAGGAAAGGAACGAACAGCATAAAGTGGGATAGCCAGGCTATCGCGAATATAGCATCGAATCCGGAGGCTGAGCCATTCTGGGTCGCTGATATGGATTTCCTCCCGGAAGAGCATATCAAGAAAGCGGGGATGGCGCTCTCAGATCTCGGCGTGTATGGATATCCCGCATTCCACAGCCGCCTTGAAGACGCGGCGGCCGGATGGCTCGGGAAGAAGCATGGCTGGAACGTCGACTCTGGTGCCCTGACATTCGCCATGGGCATGCTCCATGGGATAGCGTCTGTCCTCGATCTCTTCACGGAGCCCGGGGACAAGGTCCTCGTCCCGTCCCCCATGTACAGGCCTTTCAGGGAGATCGTCCAGAACAACAGGCGCAGCCTCGTGGAATTCCCGCTCTCTTACGTCAACGGCAGCTTCTTGCTTGATAAGGAGCGCTTTTCATCGGCCATGGATGGCGTCAGATGCATCCTGTTCTGCTCCCCGCAGAACCCTTCAGGCATCGTCTTCACCCACGATGAGCTCTCGTTCGTCCTAGAAGAGGCAGCGAGGCATGACGCCCTTGTGATATCAGACGAAATCCATTCCGATCTAGTGCACCCAGGGGCCACGCATATCCCGATGGGAAAGGCCAATGAGGATATCGGGGCAAGATGCGCCACGTTCTTCGCGCCATCAAAGACATTCAACATAGCCGGCGAGCACTGCTCATTCGTCCATTTCTCGGACGATATGATGAAGAATGAATTCAGGGCCCGCGAGGAGGCGATGAGGCTCACAGAGCCTTCAATCCTCATAGGAGACCTCACGATAGCCGCATATGAGCATGGACTGGAATACAACAGGGAGCTCTGCGCGTATCTTGGAAAGAGCATGGATGCCATCAAGGCAGCGCTTCAGGAGAATTGCCCAGAGATCAAAGCCGCTAACGGCAACGCCTCGTTCGTCACATTCCTCGATCTTTCCGAGTACTATGGCAGGATAGAGGAAGAGGTGCTCTCCAATCCCGAAAGGTATGAAGGCGGGCAAGGCGTAGGCGTGCTCTCCCGCTTCTTCGGCGTCAGGGCATCGGTTGCCATGAACGACGGCACATGGTTCGGCAGCGACTGGAAGGAATTCGTGAGATTCAACTACGGGACATCCAGGGAAAGGGCCCTGGCGGCGCTATCAAGGATCATTGATGCGGTGAAAGCGCTCTAAGCCTCATTCCCTTCTTTGTCCCAGAAGGTGCTTCTCGACCAGTCCCGTACGTACAGGACGCAGCAGAGGCACCTTTTTCCATATATGCTCTCCATCGCCTCGGCATACTTCACGATCTGTCCCTTATGCATCTCCGGACACCTTACTTTATCGGTCTTGTAATCAGCGACGATGATGAAGCCAGGAGCATGTATGAGAAGATCGACAGATCCCTCGAGGACCATATCGCCATCAGGATAATAGAACCTTGCCTCCTCCTCCGTGCTGTTTCCCTCCACATACTTCCTGTAGAAATCAGAAGACGGGAAGCTCTTGGCTATTCTCTCGGCCTCGGCGATCAACGCGTCATTCTCGCAGCCGCTAAGCGTTGGATCCTTGATGATCCTCGGATACTTGCCTGACATAGCTGATTCAAGATAAGCATGAACTAAAGTTCCGAAATAGGCATATAGATTCTTTGATGATATCAGAGTGTCACAGGAAAGGGAAGGCAGCTTCTCCCCATCCATGAAGGAATTATCCTTATCCTCAAGGCTATCACGCACACCAATGCGCGCGATTCCCGGCTTTCCGGCGTCATACACAGGCTTTGAGTACCAGGCGCTGCAGTCCTCCTTCTCCCTCGGAGGGAAAAGCTCCTCGGCTTTTCTCGGGATGATGATGCCCGGGGCGGGAAGATACGGAGAAAGGGACAGGAAGCTGTAAAGGGAATTCCCTGTCTGCTTTTCCACTCCTGTCACGACAAGGTGATCCATCGCCCTTGTCGCGGCTACATATAGCACGCGCCGCCTCTCCGCGATCTCACGCCGCCTTGAGTACCTGGAGAGAAGATGTGACACGGGACGGCTTCCGGAGCGAGGCTCAAGAAGGACAAGAGGGGACGCCCCGTCGACCATGACAAGGGTTCCCTCCTTCTGCGGCCCGAGCCCACGCGTCGAGTCAGCGAGTATCACGATGGGGAACTCAAGACCCTTCGACTTATGCACTGTCATCATCTCCACGGCATCCGAGCGGAAATGCTGTATCGATATATCCTTCATCCTCTCCACAGATCCTATGAGCGGGCGGAGCGCGTCGAGGAAGGATGAGAGGAAGCGGCCCTTTGCCGCGTAGCTTTCAGCCATCGTCCAAATGTACGCGAAGTGCTCCTCATATACCGAAAGCTCAGGCGATGACGATAGATACGCGTGATAGCCGCCCTCATAGTAAAGCACATCGAGGATATGGGTGATGCTCTGCCTTCCAACCATGGACCTCGCCTTGCGATAAAGCGAGCACAGCGCAGAGTACGATGCCATATCCTCAGGATCCGAGAATGACGCGTCTGGAGAGAACGGGGGAAGATCCTGCGAATGCAGCTCCAGCAGCCCGGGATCGGAGATCCTGCAGAAGGGAGAGCGGAGAAGCGCTATGTACGAGAAGATGTCATCGGGGTATATCAGGAGCTGCAGGAATGAATAGAAATCAGAGGCAACCCCATCAAGCGTTGTAGAGGCGCTCTCGGCCACAACATATGGTATGTCCTTTATCCTGAAAGCCCTCTCGAAAGGCATCTGTGACTTGGTTGTCTGTATCAGAACCGCGATATCCGAATAGGTCGGACGCACAAGCTTGTCGTCACGCAGTATCAGATAGTCATCGCTCCCGACCATGCGCTCTATCAGGTCAGACACGTAAAGCGCCTCGGACAACGCCGGCTCGGTGTCATCTTCTCCTGCCTCAATTCCCTGCGGGTACAGCGATATCTCCAGCCTCGAACCCTTGTTGTCCTTTCCTCCAGGGACAATCGGGGAGAAAGAAGCCTCGAACGAGGAGGAGTCAACGCCCGAAAATGACGCGATGAGCTTCTCCTCCCTCTCTGAGCCGCGATCAGGGATCTCAGGGCTGAACACAGCGGGGAAGATATCATTGAATCGCTCTATGAGGCTCTTCGATGACCTGTAATTGCGCGAGAGCTGCAGCACGCTGCCTCCGATCCTGCCGATATCAGCACGAAGCGACCTGAACACAGAGACATCAGCGCCCCGGAAGTAATAGATGGACTGCTTATCATCTCCCACCAGAAAAAGCTTCCCAGGATCCGTATCCTCAATCCGGGGGATGCCATCAGACTCCTTCCCAATCTTCTCTGAAAGGAGATAGAGCATATCGCGCTGCGAGGCGTTGTTGTCCTGGAACTCGTCGACCATTATGTACTTATACTTGCGCTTATAGTACGAGCGCACATCGCGGTTGCTGATGAGGATGGCCTTGGCAAGCGTCTCTATATCCTTATAGGAAAGGGCGCCTCTCTTCCTCTTGTCCGATTCGATGCGCTTTATGAAAGCCTCGGCGATTATGGAGAAGCTCTCCACGGCAGGGCGCATCGAGTCAAGGCTACCAAGCTCCTGCAGGGCCGTGAGGATCGGTCTGTAAGCCTCCTTTACGAATCCCGTGATCTCCTTGTTGCGCGTGCGCCTGAGATTGATCCTCGGCATCGACGCGTAATCAGAGAGCCTATAGGAATCGATGGCAGAGGCTATCTCATCCGAAAGCGGCGAAGGGTTCGCCGCGTCGATAGCATAAAGCTCATCCATGACGCTATCTGCTTCGCCTATAACGCTTTCCTTCATAAGTAATGAAAGCTTATCAAATGACTTGGCGTTCCTTTCGCGCGTAAGATCCGTAAGTATGTCAGCATGCCTTATGGCAACGGCGGAGAGCATGGACCTGAGAACCTCTGGGCTATACTCCGCGGCAAGCGAGAGGAAGGCGTCCTTATATCCCTCGTCCTCCGAAAGCTCATCGAACGCGGCAGAGACCATATCCTCGGCATCGCTTTCATCGAGCGATGAGAAATCCCTTGTGATGCCGTACCTGAGGCTATCGGTACGGGCTATCTCGCTCCAGAAGGAATCCATCGTGGATATCCTTGCCTGCGGGAAATGAGCGGAAAGCTCCTCCTCAGCACCCACCCTGGAGAGCATCGAGTGGATGCGCTCGTACATCTCGCCCGCGGCCTTCTTCGTGAAGGTCAGCGTGAGTATCTCATCAGCGTGTGCCTTGCCCTCGAGGACCAGGCGCAGAAAGCGCATGGAAAGGACCATCGTCTTCCCCGAGCCGGCTCCAGCCGACACCACCGTTGAATTATCGGAATAGACCGCTGCAAGCTGCTCGGGAGAGAGCGTCCTGCCGTTTCCTGCAAGGAACTCCTCGAATGTCATCTGACGACGAACCTCCTTCTGCATATCGAACGATACGCGCACCCTTCGCAGTTCTCATCGGAAGGAAGCGCGTGCCAGTCGCCCGCGGCTATCCCCTCCGCGGCCCGTCTGAGATCATCAAGGACCTCATCAGATGAAAGCACGAAGGGGAAGGCCCCGATGGAGCCATCGCGCAGCGTCACGAAATAGGCGCTCTCCACTTCCCTTTCAGGATAGCTTCTCTCCACAAGGAGCTTGTAGATATACATCTGGAAGCCCTGCTTCTCCAGCTCCGCCTTCGAAAAGCTCCCCCTGCTCTTGTAATCGAATACGATGAGCCCCTTTCCGTCAGGAGCAGATGCAAGCCTATCGATCTTGCCCTTGAGCGCGAGGCGATCATCCACATCGCGCATAAGCCAGAGCTCAAGACCGCCCTCCACGCTTTCCGACATCCCGTCCATCCCGGACGCTATGGCGATGAGGTTATCAAGATAGACTGCCTTTATATTCGCTATCTGCAGATCAGTGGCCCGGGGCTGGAAGGACATCAGGCCCTCGCCGTTCTTCCAGGCCTCCATCTCCTCATCGAAAAGATATGGGATATCCCCATCGCCCCTGTAATACCGCTCGAGCACCTTGTGCAGCCTTGTGCCCATCTCGGCCACATCGAGGGTCGCGGGGACAAATGAGGGTACGCTATCTAGTCCGAAGACATACTTGAGGGCATAGATGAACGGGCAGCGTGAATAAGCGCTGTACGCGGAGAATGAGAGGGATATCTTCCCATCCTCCTTGCCCCCTGGCCTGCCGTACGTGAAATCCTCGCTCCTGCCCCGCGGCCTGAGCGATGAACGGAGCGCGTTGCCATAGCCTTCCCGCTGCAGCGGGAAGATGCGATCGGCATCCCCATGCTCCCTCTCCTTTCTCCATGCATCGGGCGCGGCATATCCATCGGCGGAGGCGATGGACGAGAGAGGAAGAGCGAAGCCGCTGTATGTCTGGGAGGACGCGGAAAGGAAGAGATTGCCGGAAAAAAGCGCGTAGCTTTCCAGCACATCACGCGTTATATCGGTATCCTTGCGCTCTTCCGAAAGCTCGTAATCAGAGAGGAACCTGGCCTTGCGGACGCGCACCGTGCTCTCATCATCGTTAAGCGCGATTATGAACCTGTATCTGGCAGAAAGCGCCGCATCCTGCGTGAATGGATATATCCTGATCCCCCCTTCCTTCTTCCTCGGCACATATCTCTCTCCCGCGAGATACGGGATGAAGAGAGGAAAGAGCGGCTTATCGACAGGATAGCCCGCGGCCTTTGCCCTTCTGGCCTTATCGAGGAAGGCGCCTAGCTCATGCATTGCGAACGAGTAGACCGCGGCATCGTCCTCCCTTCCCGAGAACTCCTCCGGCACAAGCAGCGCCGCCATGAGCGCGTGGATGTGCTGCAGTACCGCTTCGCTGTCCTTCTCCGCCATAAGCTTATCAAGGGTGAATCGAAGCGCCCTGTACCAGCCGCCTCCTTCCGATGCGGGTATCTTCACATAGCGGTCCCTGGAAAAGGAAGGGGCCGATGTGATCGAGTTCGATATAGCCGCCTCGACAAAGCGCAGGAGCGCCTCCGAATCCTGGAACGGGATCGCGGGATTGAGGAAGAACGACTTGAGCGAGTCAAGGGAATAGGATGAGCTATGGATATCCGAAAGGGAGGAGAGGAACGCGCCAGACGCGGATGAGAGAGGAGACTCCCCTGACGCGAACACGACCGGTATCCCGAATAGATACGCCTCCTCCTCTATGCGCATCCGGAGCCTGTCCTCCGCGGCAGTGGTTATCACTATGTCCGAATACGGAACGCCCTTGTCCAGAAGAGAGCGTATATGGCAGAAGAGCGCCCTGATCTCCTCCTTCTCGCTCTCGTATCTCGTGAGGCAAAGATCCGTCCTGCCCTCTCCTTCTATCCGATGCACGCGGCTCTGTCCTTCCAAGGCCGTGGCGATGCGCTCCTCCTTAGGGAACGCGGAGGGCATCACAAGGTAGTGATCCGTGTCCAAATCGGGCACCACGATATCCTCGAATGATGGCTCATAAAGGCCCATGGATGACAGGAATGCCATATATTCATGCTCAATAAGCTTCAGATCGCTTTCAGCGTTCCTGCTGCGCTTTCCCATCGAGCGGGCATCAGGAAGATGAGGGAGCATTGATCTGATGTACGATGCAAGACGTTCCCTGACCTCTGGATAGGCAGATGACGAGAAGTAGCGGAAGCGATCCGAAAGACGCTCAGCGGCATAGCTGGAGAATATGAGGCGATCGATCTCCGAGGCAGGCTCCGCGGAAGCTCCATGGGCAAGGAATGAGGAAGCGAATGTGTCGAAGGCAATGGCGGAAGAGGCCTTTATGCCCTTCCTCCTTTCCTCCGCGTACTTTACCGAGAAGCCGCGCGCGCTCTCCTCTGTCGGGAATACAAGAACACTCCCGCGCTCCGCCAGATCAAATAGATCATCCAAGGTCATCATAGGAATACTATAGCCGCATAGAGGGAAGACTGGAAGGAGGCTTTGAGGTTTTCCCATCCTTCCGTTTGTGCTACGCTCAATGCATGGAAGAAAGGAAGGGAAGAACGTCACCTAACGCCTTCACACCTGCTACGGGGGTGCTTGTCCTTCTCCTCTCTTTCGTGCTCTGGATGAACTTCGGCTCGCTTACCGCCGCGCTCTTCTACGCCTGGCCGGCATCACGGGATGGGATCCTTGGAGCGATACGGGATTACATCACGGTGCACATCCCATTCATCCTGATGTTCGCGGGGCTTCTCTTTGGCTCAAACGCCATACTCAAGACAAGGCTTCGGGAGCTTGCCGGCGCAAATGAGGGCTTCAGATGGAGGCTTTCGCTTGAGACTGGAGCGATCTATCTCGCGTTATCCGCTGCGCTGACGCTGCTGCATATCCAAAATATTTCCCCAAATACGGCTCCCGCATATGAAAAGCTTTCATTCCTGCTGCCTGTCCTCCTGCTCACCCCCATGCAGGCGGTATCCGAGGAGATATTCTTCCGGGCGCTCCCTGCAAGGATAATCTATGGCAGCGCCCTTCCCTCCTCGCCTCTCCGCGCGCTCCCGTACTCCGCTGTCTGCGGCCTGCTGTTTCTCCTGCCGCACCTATGGAATCCGGAGATGCATGCGGGAAACGCCATCATTCCCATGATCTATTACTTCATGTGGGGCTTCCTTGCCGCCATGCTATCGGTAGCGACAGGAGGATTCGAGGCAGCTACCGCGATGCACGCGGCGAACAATCTGTATATAGCGCTTCTGGTGAACTATCCGGAATCAGCGATGCCCACGGAGGCGCTATTCATAGACAGCACAGGAACAAGCGATGCGGCAACTCTGGCGGCCGCCGTCGCCGCGTTCATCGTTATATACGCATTCTCGCTCTGGCGAGGACACATCAGGGAAGGGTTTAGATGGCAAGGAAGAAAAAGGACAAGAAGCTGAAGAAGATAAAGAGGATGGCTATATTGCTCCTCATCCTCATCATCATATTCATAGTGCTCTCGCTCATTACGCCAACCGAGGAGGAGCTTGGAAACGGCCTAACCGCAGAAGGTACGATCGCAGGCCTTGAGCTGCCGGCGCCGATTCCGGGAGAGCAGATAATAACGCACACAGGCTATACGCTCTCCTACAATGAGGAATACGAGCTTCCGTCCTACGTGGCCTATGAGCTGACACGCGCAGAGGTCCTTGGAGGCGGGGAAAGGGAGGATTCATTCAAGGAGGATCCTGAGGTCATAACGGGCTCAGCCTCGCTTGATGACTATAAAAAGAGCGGATACGACCGCGGCCACATAGCTCCGGCGGCGGACTTCAAATGGTCTGAAAAGGCGATGAGCGATACATTCTACCTGTCAAACATGGCTCCTCAGGCTCCATCATTCAACAGGGGCATATGGGCAGACCTTGAGGCTGTCGTGAGGACGATGGCCTATGACAACGGGAGCGTGTACGTGGTCACAGGCCCTGTGCTGACCGATGGCCCGTACAAGACGATCGGCAAGAACGAGGTCGCGGTCCCGAAGCGCTTCTATAAGGTCGTGCTGGATTATACCGATCCGGAACTGAAGGCGATCGGATTCGTCCTTCCAAATGAAGGCTCGGACAAGGCCCTGCAGAGCTATGCGATGAGCGTCGACAGCGTGGAGGAGATAACAGGCATCGACTTCTACCCGAGGCTTCCGGATGACGCGGAGGAGAGGCTTGAGGCAAGCTTCGACGCCGGGGCATGGTCATTCAATGCCTTCATCCCGACAGGAGAGAGCGCGGATGTCGAGTATGTCGTGAGGGAAGAGGGTGCCGTGGATAAGATCCTTGACACGATACTCCGCACATTCGTGTCGCTCAAGACGGAGATATTCGAGCTTCTGGGCATCGACAAGATAGAGAAACTTGCAAGGATATTCTTATGAAAGCAGCAACTGTATCGGTAATAGGCCGCCCCTCCGCGGGCAAATCGACAATAGTCAACACGATAACGGGGATGAAGGTCTCCATCACGAGCCCTACCCCGCAGACAACGAGGAACAAGATAAGAGGGATCTACACGGACCAGCGCGGGCAGCTTGTATTCACAGATACCCCGGGCTACCACCTCTCGGACAAGGAGATAAACAAGAGGATGCAGGACGTAACAGTCTCCTCTCTCTCCGATTCCGATATGATCCTCTACATGCTTGACGGGACAAGGACTCCAGGCAAGGAGGAAGAGACCATCGCGGAGCTTGTGAAGCAGTCAGGGGTGCCTGTGGTCGCAGTCGTCAACAAGGCTGATATACTCTCAGCGGAAAAGACTGAGGAAGCAAAGGCATTCCTCCGCTCCCACTTCCCTGATTCCGCCGTTCTCTCCGCTTCAGCCGCGAAGGATGAGGGGATAGACGAGGTCCTGATCGAGCTCTTCAGGCTCGCTCCGGAGGGGGAGATGATGTATGACGAGAGCATGTACACCGACCAGGACCTGGAATTCAGGCTATCCGAGATAATAAGGGAGAAGACGATATCGTCGCTTTCGGACGAGATGCCTCATGTGATCTATGTGGAGATCGAGGACATGGAATACAGCGAGGAGAGGAAGGAGGTCTGGGTCCGCGCCGTCATAAACGTCGAGCGCGACGGACAGAAGGGAATGATCGTCGGCAAGGGCGGGAGCAACATCAGGCGCATCCGCAAGGAATCATTCGCTGAGATCAGGAGGATATTCCCGGGCTCGAAGCTCAACCTTGACCTAAGGGTCAAGGCTGATCCGAAGTGGAGGACCTCCGGGAAGGTCCTCTCCAGGATATTCCGCTGAATCAGGCGAACTGGCTGTTATAGAGATCGGCGTAGAACCCGCCCGCTTCTATCAGGGAATCATGCGTGCCGCTCTCTATGACATTGCCATCCTTCATGACGAGGATGAGATCCGCGTTCCTGATCGTGGATAGCCTATGCGCCACGATGAACGAAGTGCGGCCCTTCATCAGGCGCGCGAACGCATCCTGTATCAGCAGCTCAGTACGCGTATCGATTGAGGACGTGGCCTCGTCAAGGATAAGCATGTCAGGATCGGAAAGCATGATGCGGGCAATGGATATAAGCTGCCTCTGCCCTTCGGATATCCCATCGCTCTCATCGCTGATCAATTCGTCATATCCATTCGGAAGGGAGGCGATGAACGTGTCTATATGGCAGAGCTCCGCTGCCCTCCTCACCTCATCAAGCGTCGCGTCAGGCTTTGAGAGCGAGATGTTCTCCCTTACCGTTCCCCTCTTTATCCAGGTATCCTGCAGCACCATGCCATAGCGCCTCCTGACAGAAGTCCGCCTGTAGCTGGCGATATCCTCGCCATCTATCGATATAAAGCCGCTATCCGGCTCATAGAAGCGCATCAGGAGGTTTATCAGCGTTGTCTTCCCGCATCCTGTAGGCCCGACGATCGCGATGCGCATGCCAGTGCTGGCATCAAGGGAGAGATCGGTGATCAGCGGCCTCTCCTTCACGTATGAGAACGACACGGAGTGGAATCCGATATTGCCTTCAGCCTTATCGAGGGAGGAAAGCGCCGACTCGTCGCGCTCCTCCTTCTCATCAAGGAGCGAGAAGATGCGCGTGGCCGATGCGATCGCGTTCTGCAGCTCCGTCACCACCCCTGATATCTCATTGAACGGCTTGGTGTACTGTGACGCGTATGTAAGGATCGACGAGAGCCCTCCCACGCTCATGAGCCCATAGATCGCGGAAATGCCTCCAGAGAGGGCCACTCCCATATACACAAGGCTGTTCACGAAGCGCGTCACGGGATTCGTGAGCGATGAATAGAAGACAGCTGATAGCGATACCTTGGCGAATGTGCGGTTTATCTCCTCGAACCGCTTCTGGTTATCCTTCTCCATCGAATAGGCTGCGACGACCGACGCGCCTGAGACCATCTCATCGATAAACGATGTCTGCTCCCCCTTCACCTCGCTCTGCCTGTAGAAGAGGTTGAATGTACGCTTGGCTATAAACGACGCGGTGAAGAGCGAGAGCGGCGTGACAAGCACCACGATCAGCGTCACGATCCAGCTCACGGAGAGCATGCAGATCAGCGTCCCGAGTATGGTTATGACGCCGGTGAAGAGCTGCGTGAAGCCCATAAGGAGACCATCGGAGACCTGATCGACATCATTGACCATCCTCGATATGACATCGCCATGGGGATGGGAGTCGATATATGAGAGAGGGAGCCTCCTCATCTTCGAGAATATATCCCGCCTCATGTCACGGGATATCGAGAAGGCCATCCTGTTGTTGAAAAGCCCCTGCACGAACTGGAAAAGCGACGTGACTCCGGCGGAGGCCGCCATCATCGCGACATAGCCGATGAAGGGCTTCCACTCGCCTCGGCTTATCGAATCAACGGCACGGCCCGTGAGGAGCGGGAACACGAGCATTGACACGACAGACAGGAGCGCCGTCAGCACGGAGAGGGCAAGGAGCACCCTGTATGGGCGGATATACCTAAGCATCCGCCTCAGCGTTGCGGAGTATTCAGGCTTTCTCATTGAGCCCTCCATATTGCGATGAATATATCTCCTGGTATATCGGGCAGGAGGATAGAAGCTCATCGTGGCTTCCGACCCCGACGACCCTGCCCTTGTCCAGCACGATTACGCGGTCCATGCTCATCATGGCGCCTGTGCGCTGTGAGACAAGGATAACGGTGCTGTCAGAGGCAAGGACCGCATGCCTTACCTTGGATTCTGTCTTGAAGTCCAGAGCGGAGAAGCTGTCATCCAGGATCAGTATAGGGGCATCCTTGACCAATGCCCTCGCGATGGCAAGACGCTGGCGCTGGCCGCCGGAAAGATTCTTGCCACCCGCGCTGACACGGCTATCAAGCTGTCCATCCTTATCCATCACGAACGAGAGCGCGTCAGACTCCTCAAGGGCCTTATGCAGCGCCCCCTCATCCGCGCCGCGCCTTCCCCACTGGAGATTGCTTCTTATCGTGCCTGAGAAGAGCCTTGTCTTCTGCGGGACATACGCAACCATCGAACGCAGCGCGCTCCTCTTCCACTTCCTGGCGTCCACGCCGAATACGGAGACAGAGCCTGAAGTGACATCATAGAAGCGCGGGATAAGGCTGATGAGGGAGGTCTTTCCGGAGCCTGTGCCTCCGATTATGCCTATCTTCTCACCTTTCCTTATCGTGAAGGAGATATCACGAAGCGACGGCTCGCCACCTTCCATATAGGTAAGCGAAACATCCGAGAATACTATCGCGTCATCTGTATCCGTGCCCTTATCCACGGTATCAGGGTCATCAGCCATCGATGGCTTGATCGAGAAGATCGACTCGATGCGCCGTCCGGAGGCTATCGCCCTTGTCATGGTGACTATGAGATTGGCGAACTTCACAAGCTCGACCAGTATCTGGTTCATGTAGTTCACGAGGGCCACTATCGCGCCTATCTCGATAAGGGATGCCTCATAGCGCTCCCTTCCGCCATAGATTATCGCGATGACCGCAAGGTTGATGAAGACATAAGTGAGCGGATTGAGAAGAGCGGAGACACGTCCTGACCTTATCTGCAGGTCATTCAGGCTCGAAAGGTCCCCGGCAAACGCCTTCTCCTCATCATCTTCCTTCCCGAAGGCCCTAAGCACCCTGACTCCAGCAAGGTTCTCCCTGGTACGGGATAAGATCCTATCGAGAGCTCCCTGCACCTTCCGGTACATGGGAATAGTGAAGCTCATTATCAGGGCGACGATCACGGAGAGGATCGGGATCACGATGACGAATATCCAGCTGAGATGGGAATCGACGGTGAACGCCGCGATTGCCGCGCCGACAACCACGAACGGGGAACGCAGGAAAAGGCGGAGGAACATGTTTATGCCATTCTGCACGAGCGTTGAGTCGCTTGTGAGCCTGGTTATGAGCGTGTTCGTCCCGATTCTATCCCTATCGCTCTCGGAAAGCGATGAGATATGCTCATATAAGGCATTCTTCATCTTCTCCGCGAAGCCCGTAGCCGCCCTCGCCGCGAAATACTGGGCCGTGACGGAGACGATAAGCCCCGCGGCCCCAAGCGCCACCATCAAGAGCGCCATGCGGACGACATAGCCAGGATCATTGCCTGCTATTCCCGTATCTATCAATGAGGCGACAACGATAGGGACGAAAAGCTCAAGCACCGCCTCCGAAAGCTTGAAAAGCGGCGCGAGCACTGCGTCCCTGCGGTATCCCTTTATGAACGAAAGTATACGCAAGGCTTTATCTTATGAAATTGGTCTTCACCTTCGCTTCCTTTTCCGGCAGCGGCAGGTGTGCGGTATTGAACGACTTGACTACATACGCGATATTGCGGCCAAGGCAACGCATGGTCTGCATGCCTTCCTCATCCTTCCTAACCTCCTCCGGAGTATTGCCGTGGACCTGGTTCCAGTAGCTTGAGCCAACGACAACCATCTCGGAGATGGTGAAGTACTTGTTCAGCTGGTCGAATGTCGCGGAAGCTCCGCCGCGGCGGCACGACACGACAGCGGCGCCGACCTTCAGCCTCATCTTCGGAGAGACGATATTGAATATCTCATCCATAAAATACGTTGCCAGCCCGGATGCGGAGGCATAGTAGACAGGAGAGCCTATCACCACGCCATCGCTCTCGATGATCCTCGCGGCGGCGTCCCTGATCGCTTCCCTGTCGAAGCTCGCGTTGATGATCTCAGCCTCTATGCCCTCGCTTTCCAGGATCCTCGCGACCTCAGAGAGGGCCGTGAACGTGCAGCCCTCATGGCGCGGGGATCCGTTTATAAGGATAATGCGCATATCAATACCTCCTGAGGATCTCAAGGACCTTCCCGCTTCCGCAGGCCTTGAGGAAGCCCGCGAGCTTCGGTCCCCTTTCCTTGGCTATCAGAACAAGATATATAAGGCGGAAGAAATCAGCGTTTTCCATGCCATTGTCAGATGCGCACTTATAGATGTACTCGGAGAACTCCTTCTCGGTGGAGGTGTCAAGATGCTCCTCCACATATGAGGAGAACTCATGTATGGCCTTGCGCTCAGCCTCAGTCACATCGCGCATGCTGTCCGCGGTTGAAAGCGAGAAGCGGAACTCCTCCGGGGCGTACTTCTCAAGCCATGCCCACGCGCACCTCATCCTCACGCGGAGCCTCTCCTTCTGACCCTCGGTGATGCCGTCAAGCCTCTCAAGGACCTTCTCCTGATCCCCAGAGTAAATCTGGAGGTAGTTGCAGAGATGGCGGAACGGGATCTGATAGCCTGGCTCTGAGGGAATGCTTGCGGAATCGACCTGCGAGAGCTCATAGATCCTGCTCTCCTTCTCCTTCTTCTTCTCGTTCGTCTGTATGAGGCCGAAGTACACGCGCTCGGTATTGTCATAGTCCTCATAGATCTTCAGAACATCGAGATCGAAGGATATGGCGAACTCCGCAGAGGGCCTTGTACCTACGAAGAGGTAGCGGACGATCTCCGGTGGATAGATCTCAAGCACATCCGACAGATCGGCGACCTCACCGCCCGATGATGAGATCTTGCCGCCCTTTCCCTTGAGCTTTATGAAATCGTAGCGCATCGTCACCGGAGCATCCGCGCCGAAAAGCTTCACGACGCTCTTCGCCGTGTCATAGGAGCCACCCTCCGTAAGATGATCCTTCCCGCCCGGCTCGAAGTCGACGCCCTCATAGGCCCATCTCATCGGCCAGTCAACGCGCCATGGGAGCTTCGTGTTGGGCGTTGTGCGGATATCGATGGTCTCTTCCTTGTCCAGATCGAGATCGCGGTACGTGAGGCCATACTCGCCATCCCATGCTATGACCTTCGTGTTGTCCTTGTTCGTGAATGACGAGAACACGGCGACAGGCCACCAGTCCTCGGCAAGAGGCTCGGTGCGGAACTCGTTGAGGATAGCCCTGATCTGGTCACGCATCGAGAGGGCCTTCCTGATCTCCTCGGCATAGACATTGGATCTGTAGCGCTCAGCCTGGTAGATATACTCAGGGAACACGCCGACCTTTGGCAGATCCTTCTCGACAGCGACCTCATTGCCGCGCGCGTAGTTCTCTGCCCTGCCTGTGGTATCAGGGACAAGCGTGATAGGATATCTCAGATACTTCTCGAGAAGTTCCGGCTCAGGCATGTTCTTAGGGACCTTCCTGAACACGTCATAATCATCCCAGCTGTAGATGAAGCGTACGTCCTTGCCTTTCTCCCTGAGCGCCCTTGCAACAAGCTCAACGGTTATGATCTCACGGAAATTGCCGATATGTACCGTGCCGGAAGGGGTTATGCCTGACGCGCATGTGTACCTTGGCTTATCGCCCTTCTCCCTTATGATCTTGTCGGCCATGATATCGGCCCAATGCATACTCTGATTATCTTTCTCACTCATAGTTCAGGATTATGTCAAAGGTAAGTGAGGTGTGCAACACATGGAGAGTGGAACAAAGGCCTGAGACTGAATATAATCAAAGCCATGAAGAGGATATCACTGGCATTAATGCTCCTTTCCGCATCGTTGCTCTTCGGAGCTGAGACCGCATCTTGGTATATCGCGACAGAGCCTGGATACAGGACAGGAAGCGACACGCTTTTCTCTTCATCCTCCTCTGAGGCCGCATCCTCTGAGTATCCGATAGGCTCGGTGCTCGAGCTTACGTCAGAGAAGACGGGCAGGAGCACGGTCGTCACCATAACCGATCCCCTGCCAGAGCTTCCGGAAGGACGGACGCTGGCCGTGACGGAGAAGGCGATGACGGAGCTTGGGCTCATGGAGAGCGGCGTCGGCAAGGTCGAGGAAAGGGTCCTGAGACTCGGACGCGATGACGCTGGCCAGAGCGATATGCCTACAGGCTGGTATATGTATGACCTTGGCCTCTATTACGACAGCGCCGAATGCTTCGAGGCATACAGGATCCTCCAGGATAACGGGCTGAAGCCCGCGGCGGTCATCGAAGATGGCGCCCTTCACCTGTATGTGGGATATGTCATGGCATTCAACAGGGAGAGCACGGAGGAGGCGATACGCGGTCTAGGGCTTGATCCTGGCGAGGCTATCATATCGCCGAACCCATATTCCTGATGTCCTTCATCCGCAGCCTGATACCGCTTTATGGCTGGAGAGCCGCGTTCGTGACGATAGTCACGCAGTTCCTGGCCTCATATATCGTGAATATCATGCCATACGGCATGCTCTTCAGGCTTTACCCGCTCTTCCGTTCCAGGAAATGGGAGGATAGCGGCAGGATCTACCAGAGGATATTCCATATAAGGGCATGGAAGGACTACGTCCCGGCGATAGGCTCATTCGACAAGAAGCATATAAACGCCCATCCGGACACAGGGTACCTCTCGATGTATCTGCTTGAATCACTCAGGGCAGAGCTATGCCACGAGCTCGCGATGGCCCTCAGCATCGCCGTTATGGCAGCATCCGTGCAGCCTGCGAAAGGCAGGATACTCCTCTGGTCGCTTGCCCTGAACATGCCTTGCACTATGATACAGCGCTTCAACAGGCCTAGATTCGAGCGCCTGCTGCCGAAGACAGCAACAGGCGATATCACAATCGAAAGATTCTGGAAGGATCAGAAATCCAGGAAGAACAGGAACGAGGAAGTGAACGGAGAAGGCCCCTTGGCATAGTTCTCCCCGTTTATGAGATACGCCACCTGATACCCCAGATCTATGAAATCGAAGATCGTGAAGCTTATCTGGGCGCCTGTCGAGGCGATGAACTTGTTCTGCCTGAACTCGCTGTTGTAGAAATGGCCGGCCCCATAGCCCATATCGAAGAAGAGATTGAGCCTTATATAGAGCCCATCAACTCCGAGGGCAGGACTCGTGAACCTCAGGTCAAGGTTATTCACTATCGTGAGCTCGCTGTTATAGGAATATGACGCGTATCCCCTGACCTTGCGTCCAAGGGAGCCCTGCTTCTGCGCGTATACAGGCACCTTGTCACCGCTTGTCCAATTCACGTTGAAGCGGTCCACAAGCGAGATGGAGAACCAGTGCTTTCCATTTGTCTCATACTGATAGAGCGTCTTGGCGCCAACGGCATTGAACACGATTGAGTAGAAATCAGCCTCTCCGTCCAGAGCGCTGTTGAGCGCGAGAGGAGCCCAGTCTATATCGAGGTTGAACAGGAAGCCATCATTGGTCTCGATATCATCGGTCATCAGATCAAGCTCGAAGCCGAGGTTGAGGTTCGTCCCGAGATACTGATGGTTGCCCATGAGATCTGGGTATACAAGACTGTCATGCCCTACATACTCGTCAAGTGACTTTATCGGAAGGCTATCCCAGTTCTTCCTGACAGCTCCCATCTTCATGGAATCCATGGCTCCCTCGAACTTGCCTTCGTACGCCAGCGTGATGCTCAATAGGTCATCCCCAGGCTCGACAGGGGAATCCCAGAATCCCTGGACAAGCTTAAGCGCCCAGTCCACCTGCACAAGGTCATAGATGATAGGTCCGTACTGAAGCTCAATCCCGCCTTCTTCGTTCTCATAAGGGCTATGCAGCGGCCTTCCCGTCTCAGGATCCTGGAAAAGCTTCCTCTGCGCGTACCCCGCTCCAGCCATCAGCTGGATATCCGTAGTGTGTCCGGGAATGAACTCGAAGCCTGTATAGCCAACGCCGCCATACAGATATGTAGGGAAGAATCCCCAGAGGAACTCAGGGTGCTGGTCAAGGTCCTTTCCCCAGAAATGCCAATCTGAAGCGAATGCTGATGAAAGCAACGCGACGAAGGCAACAAGCAGTACGGTAAGCTTCTTCACTATCTATCTCCTAATGCCTGGTTTCTCTTTGATTATCAGCAAAAACGACAGAACAATGCAATTCTGTTTGGTTTTGTATCCGCTATTTCCATGCGAAGTTTTCCTTCCCTGCCCCTATTTCGAAATGCAGCTTCACGATTCCAAGGTCAACCTTGCTCCAGAATCCCGGCCTTGCCTCCGCCTTTACCGCATGCTCATCGACCAATGTGAAAAGGAATCTCTGCTGGTTGATGGCGGTGGGCGCAAGAAGAGCGGCCTCAACACCATTTCGGAACCACAGAGGGATCGGGCAATTGGCTTTCGCCACAGAATCGAAAGACTTGGATCTATGCGCACTCCCCCGCTCTGCCCCGTATCCGATGGAGATTACGATGCCGCGGTCTTTGCCCCTTGTCTTCTTCACGCTTGCTTTTCTGTATGTCAGCGCAACCCAGCATGTGCTGAGGCCCAAGGTTTCCGCAAGAAGCACCAGGCGCTCTCCATAGTACCCGGCCATCTCGTCCATTCCTTTCCCGAATGATAGGGAAATATAGTTCTTGACTCCAGAGAACCGACCATAATGCGCGAGGCGGCAATCAAAGGCCTCCGGCTCATCGATGACAAGGTGGATATCAAGGCCGCTTTCAGCCACCGCGTCCTCAATAGCTTTCATAAGTATCCGCTGTACATCCTCGGGAATAGGCTTATCAAGATACTTCCTGACAGAATGCCTATGCCTTATCGCCTCCTCTATTGTCATGATCCCTCCAATTTTCTCTTACTACTTGATATTCCCTCTTATTTCAAGTAAATTATCCTAGCTGTACTTCAGCAAGGGCCTTTAGCTATTTCTCATAAAATTTAACAATCCATGTTAACTCTTTTTGAAAACCACACTTATGATATCTGCGAAGGACATCGAATCCGGGAGCGTGTGACAGATTATCTGCCATTTCTCCCGG
>CALXLT010000018.1 GCA_944389275.1 uncultured Spirochaetaceae bacterium | reverse complement strand
GGAGATCACGGAATGGGAATACAACGAGATCATCATACGCCGCCCGTATTTCGATGGCCTAGAGGATGCCATTGAAGCGAATTACGATGTCTGGCTTGCACAGGCAAAGGCTGAAGAGGAAGCCATGAATCCGGAGGACGCCCACCAGCTCCGTGCTGACGTGGATTATCTCGAGATCATGTCCATGGCCGCATCCCCATACGGCATCAGCCTGATGTCGGGGCTCTCGGATCCGGATGTACTGGAGAAGGCGAGGAGATACTACCCGGCAAGGTGGTCGAAGGAGAGGCTGCTGACGCTAGTACAGGTGCAGAAGCTCTCGGGGGAGGAGTATCAGGAGATCACAGGGGAGGCGCCGGAACAGAGTACAACGGAGCAGTAGCAACGAGAGCTGGGCAAAGCAGGCAATTGCATCGATTCAGTCACAGCTTGAGGCTCTGCAGTCTGCATAATGCTTAAGTGGACTTCAAAATTTTGCTTACAATATATTGTAAGCAATAATTTCATACGTAAATTCATTGTTGACAGAACCTGATTTTATTATGATACTCAAGGTGAACTCATCTACCTGGAGTAGAAGTATCGTATCAGCGATGGAGTCTTAGGGAAGCCTCCTCAAAACGGGGCTTCTCGGTTTTTTCTGAACGGGCAATTATCAATACTGAATTCGCCGAAATCTTTCTTGAATCTTCGGAAATCTCTCTTGAACTTGTAGATTCTTTGTTCCGGTGTTATATAGTAAGCAGACCAAAGCAATATATAGCAGATTTTGCTATCTTTCCAGCGTGGTTCAAGAATGACTACATATCTCATTCTCTCATAGAATAAGCATATTCTTGGCTTATTGTTTCTATCCTCCCAGTATACTGATACATCATCGTCATAATATCCTTCTTCTATCAATGGCAATATCCATGGAACCCTTGTGGCTCTTTCTATGTCAATTTCTTTGACAGAATCCAGGTGATCACCTTTTGTGATTATATGCCAGAAAGTAGCGTTAAAACCAAAGCTATTGTTCTGTGGATATGTTTTAAGCCGAATTTCATATCCTAAGAACATTGCCTTCTGTGTTGGATTCTCGAAATCGTTTGCAAAGCGGATTGCGGCTTCTTTTGCAAGGGCTAGAGGGGTTGAATATTGTTTTTCAAATAAGCGAGAAGGAAGTATCATCTAATATCCCTGCCTTGCCATACAAATAGATTGAATTTCTTTGCGCCCAGGGGTGTTGATCGTTCAAGGGAGCAATAGGCCCTCTTTTTTATGAGATCAATGAGCTGGAGTTTCCCAGTATTTGAGCTTAATTTTCGTGCATTATATGCTATTGCTCCAGCCATAACATCTGCTAGCTGTATCATCTGATTCTCGTTTGACGGAAGACATTGGATTTGTGCTATATTTGGATTCCAACCTCCCATGTTCTTTTTCCCTAAAATCTTCTTCAATTCCAATGTTCGGATGCCACTGTTTGTATCTTTTTTGTCTAGGAATATCCAGTACTCGCCATGTTCTTCCATTAGTGGCATAGTAAGCTGATACATCATTTTATAATACCAGTCATCATGTGTCTGATTGAATATCTGATGGTGAAGTATTGATTTGTCGGGAATTAATATTGCTCTGAAATGCAGGCTGTCATTGTCAAAGAAAAAGTTTATCAGACTTTCGTACACATCCAAGTTCTTTGCTGATATTTTGGTCCATTTCAGTTCTCCATCACGTTTGATATTGTGGATGGATTTTATATTTTTAATATTATCGTTGATTACAGGAATCATGGTCTTAGGAGCCCAGCAACACCCAAGGACCATACAATCAATCTTGTCTTTTGGCAAATAACAACTCTCATCACAGTAAAGTGAATATTCCATGTTTATAATCTATTATTGGACATTCTCTTTTGTCAAAGGGATAGTCGTTTGAAGGCTGAGGCAATCGCGTAAAAGCTTCCTCTCGCCAGCAGAGCCTACTATATATGTGAGTGAAATGCTATGGCTTGTCTTCCACTTATAACCGCATCGCGCGACAAGGCTTGAAACCCATCCTATACTTCTTCTCAGGTTATCCAATAGAAGGGCTGAAGGAAGATCAAGGATGGGTATTTTCATCATCACATCTGGCCTTCTTGCCGTCTCGATCATCCTTGTGCTTATCGGTTCCGTGATCAAGTACCGCACAGGCATATCGAATGAGCTGATTGCCCTAATCGTCACAGGGCTCTCTTTCCTCATCTGGTGCCTTATCGGTGCATGGCAGTCCTATGCGCTATTCCCTGGCGATGGCTTCTGGTACGAGGCTATCTTCGGCCATGGGGTCGCGTACGGGATATCATGCGCAGCCATGAGCATATGGGGATGGGATGTCTTCCATGGCATCCACCGTTACAGGAAGGACAGGAAGCTCCCTGCCGTGGATAGGGAGAAGGAGAGGATAGGGATATGAGGAAGGCTCTTATGCCGATATTCAAGAACATGAGCGCCCTGGGCACCGTCATAGGCCTCTGGATCCTGTATGCGCTTATGGTGACCGCAGGCGCAGGGCCGCTGCTCTCGGGCCTTACGGTCGTCGTGTTCATCACCGTGCTTGCGCTCTTCGTCGAGGACGCTTTCGAGAAGGCCTTCGGGGATCCGCAGAAGTTCACCTGGCAGTATTTCCTGCTCGGTCTCTTCGTCGCGATAACCGACCTCCTGTGGCTCTTCTTCGCGGACTGCAGCACATGGCTCCAGTTCACGCTGAGGCTCGTAATCCTGCTTGCAGGGATTGCCGGCACTGCAGCCTGGTATCTCTTCGCATACAGGCCGTCGGTGCTGTCCGAGGAGGAGCGCAACCTGCTGGCCCTCATCAGGGCATACAAGAAGGTGGCGAAGTCTTTCCCGAAGCTCGATGACGAGGGGGTACGCGACGCCCTGAAGGAGACGCTGTTTTGCAGGCTGTCAGGGGATTCTCTTGAGGGTTCTCTGGTCGTTGACAAGCCTTTTACTGCTGACTGCAGGACGTACGCGGATCTCTCTGGCTCCTCTGATATCGGAGCTCAGGAGCGTGCTTCTGCCATGAGCGTCATATCGGCCTACATCGACAGGCTCGTGGCAGGAAGGAAGAAGGACGAGGCCTCCTCGAAGCAGTGAGGTCTCCCGATGAGTGCAGAAGACACAAAGGAGAAGAATGAAGATGAAGGCAGAAAGGCATCTTTATGGGAAAGGGTACGCGATGCTGTCCAGAGCCCTCCTGGCAGGTTCATTGCTGCTCTTCTTGGCGGTTTCGCCGTTGGCAGCGTGGCCTATCGCGCAGGAAGGAGGGAGCGCTTCAGAGGCGCCCATCGTTACGACCGAGGAGCTAACTCAGGAGGGAGCGTCGCAGAGCGATACCTCTGGGACAGCCTCATCGCCAAGCTCGAGCAGGCAGGGGATATCGCCGGAGACATCTACGGGGATGGAGACTGCAGGGACTGAGTCCGAGGCACTTGAGAAGGCATCAGAAGGGAAGAGGCTTTCCAGGGATGAGAGCGCCGAGCTCTACTGGGCGCTTGTCGATGCGCGTGATATCGCTGGCGCGCTGATGGAGGCATCTGAGGCTAAGGACGAGGAGATCGCATCCCTCAAGGTGGACCTTGCCAGGGCAGAGGAGGAAGCCGGGACAAAGGCATACCTCATGCTCGACGGCATCGTAGGCTTCGAGGCTGGCGTCCCGCAGTTCGGCGCGGGGCTTTCAGTAGGCGCAAGGATCGGATCTGATCTGATGGTAGAGGTCGGCGCTGACTATATGGTCGGCGGAATGGACGGATACAACCAGTGGTCGCTCGACAACTGGGAGTTCCATGCGGGCATCGGCTGGATGCTCTAAGGAGAATGGAGATGAAGAAGATACTTATCGTAATGGTAGCCATCATGGCGGTGCTCATGGCTGCGGCCTGCGCGCCTAAGCCGGAGCTCACGCCGGAGGAGATGGCCAAGGAGGCCCTTGATGGGTACATCGCTGGCTTCGGCCATGTGAGGGTGCTGGGCGATATCGACCACATCCTCAAGGGCGAGAAGGTGGATGACGAGCCAGAGGTCACCGCACAGACGATGACAGCGGGCACAATCGCCTTCAATGAGGCAAAGACAGAGCTGACCATCCCGCTCACTCTCGCGGGATATGACTTCGACGGCCACAGGAACCCGGAGGATCCCGAGCCAGAGAAGTATACAAGGACGGCAACGGGCATCCTTACTCTGGTGCTTACCGGCACCATGGCGGAGGATGGCACCGCCTTTACGGCTACATCCTACGAGATGAAGGACGTGGCGGTGGATCTTGCCTCTGGCGAGGAGCTCGGGCTTGCATCCATCTCGGTTGCGTCCAGCTCCATCAAGGGCATCTTCGTGAATGCCGCCGGAACGGCCGGGCAGCCTGTATCCATTACCGTAGCTGACGGAAAGCCAGTGGCGATCGCTGACGTCACCTCCCCGAAGTTCGGAGATGCAGAAGGAACTGTTGCTATAGGCGAGTTTGATTTCAGGCTCTGACCAAGCTATAGACCTCCTTTCCCCTCTGCCAGCGATGGTGGAGGGGTTTTTCTGTAATCTACCG
>CALXLT010000017.1 GCA_944389275.1 uncultured Spirochaetaceae bacterium | reverse complement strand
CCCTGTCCCTCGCGTATATGTCCAGCTTCACGGAATGCTTATCGGCGCCCTCTATCCACTTCTGCGTGGTTGCCTCCGTCACGGCGAGGTCATCACGGCATAGGAGGACGGAGAGCATCACCGACGCGCATTCCGCGCTGCCATCGAAGCACATGGTGAAGAGGGCATCGTCCATCAGCGTGAGGCCGGCCAGGACGCTCTTCTCCTGCTTTTTCGTAAGTCTTGCCATACTGGCTCCTTTAGGAGAGCCTGATGGCTTCTCCTATATAGATATACGCCGTAGGTCGCGTTTTCTGCCAATGTCCGGATGAAAAATGTGGAAATTACTTGTTTTCTGTCAGGATCCTGTCCCTGAGCGCTTTCCGCTGATGCTGGTATATGCTTTTCGTTCCTGATGCCATGAATGCCACTGCAACGGTCACGAAGAGAAGCACCGGCTCTGTATACCCGAAGAGCTCAAGGCCAAGCGCGAAGCAGACGAGGGGAAGATTTGTCCCTCCAGAGAGCATGCCGATTGCACCGAGGGCCGTGAATGCCGGGGTTGGAAGGGAGAGAACGGACGCAAGGACGTAGCCGAATGTACCGCCTGTGACAAGAAGCGGCACCACCTCTCCTCCGACGAAGCCTGCGGCGATCGACAGGAATACAAGGATAGCTTTCAGAAGGAATGATAGATATGGTATGCCATCTCCATCCATCGCGTCGTATAGCAGAGTGACGGATAGGCCGTTATAGTCATCACGCCCTGTAATCGCATAGGTCGCGAGGAATATCGCGGCGGCGATTATCGAGGGGATGATCGTACGTAGGGCGGGGCGGCTGAATGCTGTCTTCAGCTTCTTCTTGAATGCTTCCAGCAGGAAGACGAAAAGGCGCGCGAGAAGCCCGATCGCAAATGCTGCGATGATCGCATAGAGAAGGTATTCTCCCGTAAGCGGCAGCGGCGTGAATGATGGTATCTGCATCACATGTATCCCGAGCGCGGACGAGACCATCACCGAGGTAAGGGAGGCGACAAGGGATGGAAAGAGCGCTGATAGCCTTATGATGTCAGGGGAGGCGAATGTCATGCCGAAAAGAGTCCCGGCGACAGGGGCTGAGAAGAGCGCGCCGAATGCCGATCCCGCTCCAACCATGAGGTAGTAATCACCCCTTCCTCTGTGCCCTTCCCATGAAAGGCGCTTGTCCAGCCTGTAGCCAAGCTCTCCGATAGATAGCCCGATCTGCACGCCGGCCCCTTCCTTGCCGACCGACGCTCCTGTGAAGTGGGCTATAGCTGCGGTGATATAAGCGACAACGCCCATCATAGGGGTTATCCTTAGCTTCGGCTTATGCCTGGCCTGGCCCGCTTCCATAGCCTCTCCATCGTGGATGAAGTCAATAGCGACAGCCGTTATGGCCCTGTAGGACTGCCCGAATGCCGCATATATGCGCATCGTCAGGTATCCGCCGAGGGGAAGAAGAAGCACGAGATACGGACACCATACATTCAGGTCTCCCAGAAATGAGACCGTGTTCGCGAAGATCGTCATCGCGAGACCTGTCGCGGATCCCACCGCGATGCTCTTCAATCCTTCCTCAAGCCATTTCGGTGTCTTCATGCAAGGCCTCAGCGCATCAGCATCCGCAGGAGCTTTATCTTCTTCCCGAATGGGGCGTAACGCACCGGAAGATCGATCCATAGCGCTTCACGCACTATGGATTTCTGGTGCGTGAATGTCTCGAGGCTCCTCATCCCATGGTAGCTGCCCATGCCGGAGTTGCCGACTCCGCCAAACGGGAGGCGGGGATTGGAAAGATGGACGACTGTATCATTCACGCAGCCGCCTCCGAATGAGCAGAGGGAGTGTATCCTCTCTATGTTCTCCTCGCTGCGGCTGAATATGTAGAGGGCAAGAGGCTTCTCCCTGCTTCGTACGAAATCAATGGCATCATCGATGCTGTCATACGCAAGAATCGGGAGCACCGGTCCGAATATCTCCTCCTGCATCACTGGATCAGAGCTCCTGACAGGGTAGAGCACCGTTGGCTCTATCTTCCTCTCCTCCTTGTCGCTTGCCCCGCCGAATGCGATATCAGAGCCGGCGATGAGGCCTTTTATCCTCTCAAAGTGGCGTTCATTGATTATCTTCGGAAGATCCGGGGAGGAGAGGGGCGCGGAGGAGAACATCCGTCCTGTCTCCTTTCTCAGCGCCTCTATCAAAGGCTTTATGACAGCGGTATCCGCAAGCACGTAGTCCGGAGCCACGCATGTCTGGCCGGCATTGAGGAACTTGCCCCATGCCAATCTCCTTGCCGAGAGCTTTATATCAGCGCTCTTGTCGATGATGACAGGGCTCTTTCCTCCAAGCTCCAGCACGGTAGGGGTCAGCGTCTCCGCGGCCTTTGCCGCCACGATCCTTCCGACCCCTGGGCTGCCGGTGAAGAATATCATGTCGTATCTGCCCTCAAGGAGCGCCGAATTGGTCTCATGGCCTCCTTCGAACGCCGCTATGTACTCAGGCGGGAAGATATCATCGATGATGCTCTTCATGAGTTTTGAGGTGGCCTTTGAATAGCGGGAAGGCTTGACTATGGCTGTATTGCCGCCGGCTATGGCCCCCGCAAGCGGAACCATCGTCAGCTGCAGAGGATAGTTCCAGGGCGACATTATAAGCACATTCCCCAGAGGCTCCCTGATCGTGTATGAAGCGGCCTTGAATATCGTTATAGGGGAGAGGACCTTCTTCCTGCGCATGAATGATGAGAGATGTCTTAGAAGATAGCTTATCTCCCCATATACTATGCCGATCTCTGTCGCGTAGGCCTCGAAGTCGCTCTTCCCGAGGTCCTCATGGAGCGCTTCGATGATCTCCTTCTCCCTCAGCTTCAGCTCATCCCTGAGCTTGATGAGCATGCTCTTCCTGAAGGAGATCGGAAGAGTGGCGCCTGTCCTGAAATATCGTCTCTGCTTTTCCAGCGTCTCGTCGTAGATTGCCATGGCGCGATGATACCACAACTGGGGCAGGCTGTGAATGTCCGACATAATCCGGACAAACTGTTGGATTTGGTGCCAATCCAACAGAGTGCTGGTAAATTGTCGGGGCAAGCAGGTGCCATTGCATATTATCTTTCAGATGAGGGGTTTGTATGGGAAAGCGTGGAATCATCAAGTATATCATCCTGATCGTGGCCTTCATCGCCGTGATGGCCGCTCTTATAGTCTTCTTCGGCTCTCGTTCCGCGGTCGAGTACAGCGCGCCGGCGAGGCCTGTCGAGGTGATGCGGCCCGAGATCCGCACCATAAGGGAGACGATCGAGCTTACGGGATATATAGAGGCTGAGGCCATGATACCGGTCGTGCCATTCGTCAGCGGCACGATCGAGAGCTATCCGATAAAGGCTGGCGACACTGTCGCGAAGGATGATGTGATCGCAGAGATAGACAGGAAGCCCTATGAGCTGCAGAAGGCACAGGCCGAGGCCGCGTACCTCGGGCTTTCCAGCTCATACGAGCGAGTCGACGCGCTCTACAGGAAGGGCGCTGCGACAGAGCAGGACAGGGAGATGCTCAAGGCCCAGCTCGATGCGGCATCCGCGCAGCTTGAGCTCGCCGATCTCCAGCTTTCCTACGCATCAGTCACCGCTCCCGTGTCTGGCACGGTCCTTATGGCCCCTTCCGCAGCCGGTTCCATCGCATCATCCGAATCCCCTCTCGCGGTTATCGCGGACCTGTCTGACCTTATCGTGAGCGTGAAGGTCGGGGAGCGCTACTTCAGCGCGGTAGCAGATAAGCAGGATGCGCTTGGGATCGAGATATCAACGCCGGACGGTGGATTCAGCGAGGCTGAGATCGTATCCGTGTCCCCATACATCGATCCGACATCCAAGACATTCGAGATGAAGGTCCGTCTTCTTTCGCCTGAAGGCTTCATCCCTGGCATGTTCGTGAGGATAACCATCATACTTTCAGAAACAGAGTCATACGCCCTTCCTTCCTATGCGTCGATGGCGGGAAGCGGGCTTTATATGCTCTCAGAGGATGGCACGGTCGCGGAGTATGCCGCTATTGATGCAGGTATCAGCGATGGCTCATGGTCCACTGTTACTGCAGAATACGCTTCCAGGCTCTTTATAGTGCGAGGCCTTGACGGCATCGTCTCAGGCATGCCTGTGAGCGTAGTAGGGGGGATGGAAGAGTGAAGATAAGCAGGTTCTCGGTAAAGCATCCAGCTGTCCTGACGATGGTCCTGCTTGCCCTTCTTCTCTTCGGGCTGCTGTCGATCTCGTCAACGAACATGGAATTCATATCCAACATGGATCTTCCGCAGATATTCGTCATCGCCATATATCCAGGGGCGTCAGCTGAGGATATAGAGAGCGAGGTCGTGGATGTCCTTGAGGATGATTTCGTGACATTGCCTGACTTCAAGAGCATGGATTCCCAGTCCATGAACAGCGTCGGCGTCGTCACGATAACGTTCCGTGACGGCGTTGACCCCAATGAGCAGCTTGAGGAGGTAAGGAACAGGATATCCCAGCTCTCTTCATCGCTTCCATCAGGCCTTCAGGGTGAGCCGCAGGCATTGGTCGGCGGCGCGACGATGCTTCCAGTGACATCGTTCACCCTTTCCGGAGGGGAGGATATAGCTGCCCTCTCTGCCTATGTCACGGATGAGCTCAGGCCACGCCTTACGAGGATCCCGGGGGTATCGACAGTGGAGATATCGGGATCGATGGAGCCTGAGGTGCAGATCACGCTCCGCATGGATGACATGAATGCCAGGGGCATATCCCCGGTGACTGTCTATCAGATCCTGCAGTTCTCAAACGCGTCCATGCCCCTTGGAACCGTTGAGAGCGGCACGACAGGCGTCGATATGAGATTCGACGGATCCTATGACGATATCAGCGACATAATGGATCTTCCTGTCGGAGCTGACGATAAAGGCACCATCATCAGGCTTTCTGATGTCGCGGATGTGGAATTCTCATACCCTGAGGAGGACTATTACATCACAAGCCGCGGCGAGAGCGTGATCGAGGTCAGCATCTCAAAGCGCGCGGACGGCAATACGATGCAGATCACCGATGCTGTCAAGGAGATACTCAGGAGCGTGGAGACCGAGACAGGCGGGGCCATCACGTATCACATGATCAGCGATGACAGCAAGATCATCTCTGCCTCTCTCTCGAATGTCATAGAGTCCGGCGTCATGGGCATAATAATCGCCATACTCGTCATCTTCATATTCCTAAGCGATGTGAAGGCGACTCTCGCCATCGGGCTCTCGATCCCTCTTTCCTGCTTCTTCACGTTCATAGCCATGAAGATCGCGGGCATAACGATAAACCTGATGTCGATATCAGGCATAGTCGTAGCCCTTGGCTCCATAGTAGATGCCTCGATCGTTGTCCTTGACCAGGTCTACAGGTTCTATCAGCAGGAGAGGGACGGCAAGGCTCTTTACAGCGCCCGTGAGTCGATATACCGCGGCACCGATATCGTTGATAAGTCCGTCATCGGATCTAACCTGACGACGGTCGTAGTGTTCATACCTATCGCCATGATCACCGGCCTTATCGGAGATATCCTCCGCGATGTGTCGCTGACGCTTATGTTCGCGATCCTTTCCTCGCTTTTCGTGGCTATCATCTTCATGCCGTACATCCTCAGCAAGCTCCTGCGCGATGATGGCAAGCGCACGCCGAGGGACAATTTCCTCATGCGCGGGATCGACAGGATAGAGAGCGGGTACAGGAAGGCTCTCGGAAGCGCCTTGGATCATACCCCGTTCGTCCTTACGCTTGTCGCCCTCGTGGCTGTGGTCTCGGTCTATTCCCTCTCCAACCTGCAGCTCTCGTTCATACCGTCGACCGACAACAGCGATTTCTACATCAACGTGAGCTTCCCGTATTACTACACGCTTGAGGATACGAGGGAGAGCATGGAGAAGGTTGAGCAGATACTCATAGAGAATGTACCTGAGCTTGAGACCGATATCGTATATACAGGCAAGAGCACGGAGGTCTTCTCGTTCTCATCCGCGAGGAACCAAGGCGGCATCCATGCGGTCCTGGTGCCTGTTGCCGAGAGGGAGAGGGATATCCATGAGATAATCCTCGAGATGCAGTATCTTGTATCAAGCCTTGTGCCTGACGCCACCGTCACGGTGAAGAACGGCGGCTTCGACTATATGGTCGGCTATATCTCCGGCGGCGGAGGATACGGCATAACCCTTGTCGGAAATGTCAACAGGGCGCTTTATGAGGCTGCCGAGAGCATCGAGACGTTCCTTTCTTCCGATCCGGAAGTCCTTTCCGTCTCGATAAGCTCGTCATATGATGCCCGCACCGCGATAATCGACGCTTCCTATGAGTATCTCTCATCTCTTGGCCTCTCAGGCTACGAGGCTGCGATGACGAGCGCTATCCTTTTCAATGGCATGGATATAGGCACTTATTCGGCAGATGGAAGCCATTATGATATAACGCTTTCGTCGGATATATCCAGCAAGCAGGTGGGGCAGCCTATGCTTGACACCATCAGGCTGTATACCCAGGCAGGCAGCGCCGTCACGATGGACGCGCTCTCTTCTCTTATCGAGGAGAACAGCCTCTCCCGCATCGATCATAGCGACAGGTCGCTCACGATGACGGTAAGCGCGCAGCTGACGTCGGAGTCTACAGCGGGAGTCTCTGCCCGCGTTGATAGGTTCCTTGAGGAGAACCCGCTTCCCTCTGGCGTCACCACGGAAGCCGGAGGAATCGGCGAGATGCTCAATGAGTCCCTGCCTCCTGTGTTCCGCGCCCTCCTGATAGCGCTCTTCCTGGTATACATGGTCATAGTCCTCATCTATGAGAGGTTCGACCAGCCTCTCCTGATAATGTTCCTGACACCGTTCTGCATAATAGGCGTCGTCCTGGCCCTCGCAGCGTTCGGCTCGACGCTCTCGATGATCGCGATACTCGGCATAGTCTCGCTTGCGGGCATGCTGGTCAATAACGGAATCATAATGGTTGACTACATCAACCAGCTGGAGGATGCGTCAAGGAAGAGATACCTTGACGAGCATTCCATCCCATACGATGAGGATACGAGGCTTATCGGGCTCATGCCCTATGAGCTGGAGATGAGGGAGCTCAAGGAGAACGTGCAGGCCGGAACGGCATCGAGGCTGCGTCCGATACTGATGAGCACGCTCACGACGATCCTGGGCGTCCTTCCCATGTCCGTGGCGACAGGCGAGGGCGCTGAGATATATGCGCCGCTCGGACAGGTCATAATGGGCGGCCTGACGACATCGACATTCATAACGCTGTTCCTGATGCCTGTGTTCTATTTCCTTCTGGAGAGGCACAAGCTGAGGAAGGCTTTCCCTGATTGGAAGAAGGAGGAGGGAAGATGAGGAGAATAAGGAATATCGCAATGGTACTGGCTGTCGCGGCGCTTGCTGCGGCATGCTCATATGTGTTCACGGGATACATAGACGGCATTGTCGAGGATAGCTCAGGCAATCCTGTTGGAGGAGCTGAAGTCTATCTCTTCTCTTCATATGATTCGCTCCAGAAGGCCCTGTCAGACACATCCAAAGTCACGGGATACTATGACAAGACCACCTCGCTCTCGGTCTCCAGCGATGGATCCTCGATCCTGCCGGAGGGAGAGACGGGAGGCACCTTCAATTTCGGCGTGATCTGGGAGTCCCGCAATCCTGAGTTCGGCGAGGATTACGACAGGCGCATGTTCTATGTCCTTGCCGTTGCCCCTGACGGGAAAAAGGGCTGGGCCGAGGCTAATGTCTCGTCTCTCAGCGGCTCCCCGAAGTATGTTGCGGTGACGGTTAAGTAGGGGGCTATATGAGAAAGCTTGCTTGGCTTCTGCTGCTTCTTCCCTCCATCCTGATGCCTCTTTCCGCGTCATACACGCTGTGCGACCTGATCGCCTCGATGGAGATCAACAACACCGATCTCCGGAAAGCTGACCAGGCTATCGTGCAGAGCGAGCTTGATGTCAAGGATGCGAAGGCTGCCTATCATCCGGCGATAGACCTGACGCTGACCGGCATGTATATGCCGAATCCGCTTATCGATGATATCGTGGTGAATACCAATGATATCCTCACCCAGCTTGGGCGTCCTCCTCTCATGCAGGGCTATGACATAAAGCTCTATGATGGCATGGAGAGCACGTACTACAACGCCTCGATATCCATAACGCAGCCTCTGATAACCTGGGGGAAGATCACGAATTCCGTCAAGCTCTACGAGACTGTCAGCGATGCGATGAGAATACAGCGGAGCGACAAGGAGAAGCAGCTGATCGTGGAGCTCAAGGCCCGCCTCGCGGCCCTGTACTATATCGATGAGGCCATGGATCTTCTGGATGAGACGATCGAGACCTCCGGCCGCCTTGTGGCCCTTGCCCGCTCTGGGGAGGAGGAGGGGGCTGTGCTTTCCTCCGATGTGATAGATGCCGAGATACAGGCCAGGCAGGCGGAGCTTTCGAAGAAGGAGCTTGAGGGAGAGAGGATCAGCCTTATAGAGGCGCTTCGCACGCTTACGGGCATCAAGGACCTTTCCCCTGATGATATCTCATACGTCCCTTCCGAGGATGATGTATCGTTTATCCTCAGCTATCCGATGGAGAGTCTTATCGGCTTTGCTACATCTCCCTCATCCCCATCGCTTGTGATGGCATCGAAGGCTACCGAGGCCGCAGAGTACGGGAAGAAGATAGCTGACGCGTCGATGTACGGCATACCTGATATCGCGCTCCAGCTATCCGCCAGCTATGGCGGCCCTCGCTTCCCGTTCATAGAGAAGAACTGGTCAGGAAAGGATGACTGGAATCTCATGATAACCGTAGCTTTCAAGACAACGCTCTGGGATGGAGGGAAGATACTCAATAACCGCGATAGGATAGAGAGCCAGATCGAATCCAGTAGGATTGACTACGATGCGGCTGTCAACGCGCTTGAGAGCGCTGTCGTCAATGCCTATACCTCCCTCGATATCTCCCTCTCGAAGGTGCGCTACCAGGAGCTTAGGATAGACAACGAGAAGAGGAAGGCCGAGGATGAGGAGATGAAGAAGGAGCTTGGCGCGGCCTCTGACGAGGGGATGCTCTCTTCCCACCTTTCCATACTCGAGGAGGAGCTGGATCTTGTCACGGAGCGCATGATGATGTTCCAGAACTGCTATACGCTCTATTACCTTTCAGGCATCGATCCTGATCGGCCTCCTGTGATAACCGATGGCATGGCAGAATGATATGGATCCCCAGCAGATCGCTGGGGATCTTCATATATCCGATCTGCTTCTGATATCTAATCAGTATCCTTTGATATCCGTACTGTAATAAGGCATTTCATATCTTGTTGATATTATATTTTTAAATATCATTTCTTATATGATTTTATAATCAGAAATGATGGTTTTTCATATTCCCTTATAAGCCTTGGCAGTATTTTCATTGCAGTATCAGATGGCTTTGGCTCAAGTACCGCATCTATGCTGTATCCGTTCTGTATAAGCGTATTGGCTATCGTGCCGAATGTACGGTGGTATGTCGTGACCCCGTCCACGAACCAGCGTGAAACCCTTTTCCCTTCCTTCTGATAGGATGAGAACGTGTATGATGAGCCGTCGGGAGAGAATCCTCCCTCATAGTCTGCTGTGGATATCGGATGCTCCTGAGAGAAGATGAGCATGCCGCCCTCAGCAAGTATGCCGCGGATGCCTTGAAGAAGCCTTCCGAGGTCCTCTATGTAATGGAAGGCCAGCGAGCTATATGCAATGTCGAACCGCTCCTCGATATCCGATACATCCACCATGTCCATAACCCTGTACTCGACGCTGCCGCGCTGGTGCTCCGCCTTTGCCTTCTTTATCATCTTCTCCGAGATATCAATGCCGAGGACATAGGATGCGCCCATATCGGCAAGAACGCAGGCGGTGCTTCCGAATCCGCATCCCAGGTCGATTATCCTTTTTCCTTTCACGGCGCCCAGAAGCGATAGCATCGCTGGCGTTTCCATTAGATCGTTGTAGTTCGCCTCATTCCTGAGCGCTATGTATGAGGAGAAGAATCGATCGTCATCATATAGGTTCATAGGGCGATTATAATGAAAACTCCCCAGGAGGGGGGACCACCTGAGGAGAAAGGCTTGCTTTTTTTCATCAGGCTACAGCTCCTCACTGCCGCTGTCAATAGAAAAACGCACGAAAATGAACATATTGAGTGTATATCAAGCAAAATCATACACCTTGAAAGTGCATACGGAGGAGTCATATCTTGCCGATTCATGATCTCTTTGCTATCGTCATATGCGGAGTTTATCATGCAGAATATAAGAAGAATAACAGATGATGTTTTCTATGTAGGTGCTAGCGATAGGCGTCTTGCCCTTTTCGAGAATGTCTATCCTATCGAGCGTGGCGTAAGCTACAACTCATATATCGTACTTGATGAGAAGACGGTGCTCCTCGATACGGTCGATCACTCCGTATCACGTGAGTTCCTGGAGAATGTCGAGGCAGCGCTTGCAGGGCGCGCCCTTGATTATCTTGTCGTCAATCACATGGAGCCGGACCACTGCTCGGTTATCGCAGAGCTCGTGCTCCGCTATCCTGGCGTGAAGATCGTCGGCAACCAGAAGACCGTGCAGATGATCAAGCAGTTCTATTCATTCGACGTGGATAGCCGCGCTTACATCGTCAAGGATGGAGATACCCTTTCCACAGGCAAGCACTCCTTCACGTTCGTGTTCGCCCCGATGGTCCATTGGCCGGAGGTCATGGTCGCCTTCGACAGCGCGACAGGCATCCTCTTTTCCGCTGACGCGTTCGGCACGTTCGGAGCCCTTTCCGGAAACCTCTATGCAGATGAGGTCGAGTTCGAGAGGGAGTGGCTTGATGATGCCCGCAGGTATTACATCAACATCGTCGGCAAGTACGGTGTACAGGTCACCAACACGCTCAAGAAGGCCGCCACTCTCCCGATAAAGATGATCTGCCCTCTCCATGGACCGATCTGGAGGGAGAATCTCGGATGGTTCATCGGCAAATATTCCACATGGGCTGGCTATGAGCCTGAGGAGAAGGGCCTTCTCATCGTCTATTCCACGATCTACGGCAACACCGCCAACGCGATGGATAAGCTCGCGGCACTTGCAGCGGAGAAGGGCGTGAGGAACATCCACATGTATGATGCGTCCAAGACAGATGTTTCCGTTCTTGTCTCGGAATGCTTCAGGTACAGCACGATCGTGTTCGCATCCCCGACATACAACGCAGAGATCTTCCCTAAGATGTCGATGCTTATCACGGAGCTCAAGGAGCACGCTTTCCAGAACAGGGATGTGGCTGTGGTTGAGAATGGCACCTGGGCACTCTCCGCCGGCAAGAAGATCACGGAGTCTCTTGAGGGCATGAAGAACATGAGGTTCCTTGTCCCAACGATCTCCATAAAGTCCTCCTTGAAGGCTGATCAGGAAGGGCTTCTCGAGGAGCTTGCTGCAAAGGCTGCAGAGAGCGTGAATGCTTGATTGAGGGCGGGGCTATCCCGCCTTCTTGCTTGGTTAGCTATGGGTTTACTAGAATTATTCATCCTTGCCGTGGGGCTTTCGATGGATGCCTTTGCCGTTGCTATCTGCAAAGGCCTCGCAATGGGGAAGCCTCGGCTTTCATCGTCCCTCATCGTCGGGCTCTGGTTCGGCGTGTTCCAGGCCCTGATGCCTCTTCTTGGCTATTTCCTAGGGGTCCAGTTCTCCTCAAGGATACAGGTCTTCGACCATTGGCTCGCGTTCTTCCTCCTGGCCGCGATCGGCGGCAATATGATAAGGGAGGCAAGAGGGGAGGATGAGGAGGAGCAGAACAGCTCCCTTGCGTTCGGCACCATGCTCATGCTTGCTATCGCGACAAGCATAGACGCCCTTGCATCCGGTGTCGCCCTTGCCGCTGTCGGCGCGGATATCCTCTATGCCATCACGTTCATCGGCATAACGACGTTCGTCCTTTCCGCGGTCGCTGTCATGGCTGGCTCGAAGCTCGGGGAGAAGTTCAGGAGCAAGGCTGAGATAGCAGGAGGGGTGATCCTTATCCTCATCGCCGTGAAGATACTTGTAGAGCATATGGCGGAGGGAATCTGAAGCCTCCCGGCCTTCTGTGTATTTTTCTGAACAGCTGTTGATTTTTGCTGAAACAGCTGTCCGTTGTGCTAGAATATAGGCAGGAGGCAGGTTTATGAGTGAAAGAACTATTTACACGATTGGCAGGCAGTTCGGTTCCGGCGGACGACAGGTTGGAAAGGCTCTGGCAGAGAAGCTCGGCATCCCATATTACGACAAGGAGCTTCTGGCTATGGCCGCGAAGGATAGCGGTTTCTCCGAATCCCTTTTCCGAAATGCTGATGAGAAACCTGCATCTTCGCTTCTTTACTCCCTTGTGATGGGGAATTACCCGATGTCATCAGGCACGCTCGGCTTCAATGAGATGCCTCTCAATGACCAGCTCTTCCTGATACAGTCGAACACGATCAGGAAGGTGGCCTCGAAGGGCTCATGCATAATCATCGGCCGCTGTGCAGACTACGTGCTGCGCGCTGATCCGGATATCATCTCGGTCTTCATCCACGCCCCTATAGAGGCCAGGGTGAAGAGAGCCGTCGAATGCTATGGGATAGAGGCAGAGAGGGCGGAGGATGTATGCCTGAAGAACGATAAGAGCAGGGCTAACTTCTATAACTACTACTCAGATCACAAGTGGGGCATGTGCCGTACATATTCTCTTTCCCTCGACAGCGCGGCTATCGGCATCGAAGGCTGCGTGGATGAGATCATCCGCTTCACTGAGCTCAGGAACGCCCACAAGGGCAAGAGCATATGATCGTATATGACACGCTCTCTGAGCTGGAGAGCTATCTAGGGCCTTTTCCTGAGATAGGCGTTATAATCTCCGTGCTGGACAGGTCCCTGCCGTATGAGGCGGGGCCTGGTCGTTATGACACGCCTGAGAAGAGCGATGTCATCTACTATGTGGATGAGTTCCTCTCCTCTTCCTTCGGCTTCGCTCCAGAGATCTTCAGCGGAAAGCGCGTGATGGAGATCGCGCTGGATGGAGAGGAGATGATCTCCGTCAGCGGCTCCGTGTTCAGGATGGGGGAGGGCAGCTTCCTTATCTATGAAGGGGACGAGGACGTGAAGCGCGGCCTCTCTTGGGCTATTCCTGGCCACGTGAAGGCTGTCAGGTTCATATTCTGATGGATCCAATCCGGACGCCCCGTCTTATCCTGCGTTCCTTCTCTGTTTCAGATGCCGAGGCTATATTCGCCATATTCAGCGATGAGGAGATGAACAGGTTCCTTCCATGGTTTCCAGTGAAGACGATGGATGAGGCTGTGGATTTCTTCCATAGCCGCTATTGCCAGACCGGGAATGGATACCGGTACGCGATCTGCATGGAGGATGATATCCCGATAGGATACATAGGGATAGATGGGGGAGAGAGCCATGATCTTGGATATGGGCTCCTTCCTCGCTTCTGGCATAGGGGTATAGCCACAGAGGCCGTAAGGGCGCTCTTGGCTAAGGCTCGCTCTGATGGGCTGCCATATGCAACGGCAACTCACGATATCCAGAACATAAGGAGCGGGAGCGTGATGAAAGGCGCCGGCATGAGCTACAGATACTCATATAGGGAGCTTTGGCAGCCTAAGGGAATTCCCGTGGTATTCCGTATGTATCAGATCAATCTATCTGATCCTGATGCCCCGACGTACATGGGCTATTGGGAGAGGTTCGAGGAGCATTTCATCGAAGAATGCGTGCAATAGGAAAGCCCCTGCATTCCTGCAAGGGCTTTCTTCCCGTTACCTGATCTCGTCAAGCGTTATATCGAAGATGAGCAGCGAATTAGGCTCTATCGTAGGCGTTCCTGTCTCACCGTATCCGAGGGATGGATGGACATAGGCGCGTACGCTGTCCCCGACGCCCATCATCCTCACGGCCTCGCTGAAGCCTGGGATGAGATTCGAAAGCGAGAACTCCACATCCTCTCCCTGGTCCATGACCGTGCCATCCATGAGCGTCAGGGTGTAATCCACGACCACGAGGCTGTCCTCGGCCGGCACGGCGTTTTCCGAATCATCGTCGAAGGTGAACTCTACCTGCAGGCCTGAGTCTGTCGTGATGACCCCCTCGCGTCCGGCGTTGTCCGCGAGGAAGCTCTCAGCCTTCTCGAGGTTGGATGCGGCAAGCTCGTCAAGCCATGCCTGGTACTCTGCCTGGAGCTCTGCCACATACTCCTCGACAATCGCGTTCATCTCATCAGCGGTATATGGCGATACAGCGCCGTAGAACGCTGCAAGGGCGCCATATGCGAACTCAGGCGCATAGACCTCGATCCCGCTGTAGAGCAGGTTCAGGTAGCTGACATAGCCATACGCGTATGCGAACTTGTCGATCGGATCCTCAGGAACGCCAAGCTCCATGATGGAATCGAGGGTCGCGTATACATCGCCATGGTCGGTGAGTATGCCTTTCTGGATATAGTCAGCTATGTATTCCTCCATCGCCGCGTTCATGTCAGCCGCGGCAAGGAGCGGCTCGTTCTCGTCAGCGCTTCCTGCATCGATGATGCCGCGCGCGAAATATCCCGCGTGCGGATAGAGCGAGCTGGCCTCAAGCCCCTTTGCAGAGAGGTAGCCATAGGCATAGCTGAAGCGAGAGGAAAGGTCCTCCTCGTTTATCTCGGCGATATCAAGGATGAGCCCCGGATACTGGCGAGGCGTGGTGAAGTCAGCGGAGATGAGCCCGTTCACGACAGCAGGAGTGACATACCTGATGCTTACGGCCGGAGACTGCGGAGGAAGGCTCATCGTCATGATGCCGTTCCCCGTCACCATAAGATAGTCCCCTTCCTCCATCTTATCAAGAGGATATGATGAGCTGCAGTCCTCTCCTGCGAGATATATGACGGTGCTGCCATCTTCCTTGAGCGCCTCTATGCGGTAAACGCCATCATCAGCCTTGCTGATCGAGAGCACGCGGACAAGCGTCTCATCCGCACCCTGTTCCTTCATTCCCGCGGCGCTTATGCCGGCTATGGCTGCGACGAGCATAAGGACAATAGCGATAATCCTGGTTTTTCCCATACAATCCCTCTTTTTTGCTTTTTGAGATAAATCTACGGCAATGGCGTGCTGCGGTCAATAAAGCAGTATGGAGTTTGGGTGAATGCGTGTGCTACTATCATGTCATGGATATGACAGCAAAGGATAAGGAACTGCTTGAGCGTACGGCAGAGATCGCGCATGAGGCGATGGAGAAGGGAAATCATCCATTCGGGGCGCTGCTTGCGGATAATGATGGCAATATACTCCTGGAGCAGGGGAATGAGTTCACGGAAGGCGGGAGCGCGTACCACGCGGAGACGCTCCTGCTGCTGAAGGCCGCGAAGCTATATTCACCGGAGAAGCTTGCTGAATGCACGCTTTATTCGAACTTCGAGCCATGCTGCATGTGCACGGGAGCGCTGTATTGGACCAATGTCCGCCGCCTTGTCTTCGGGGCGACGGAGAAGGACCTCCTGCGCTTCACCGGGGATAACGAGGAGAATCCGACATTCTCCCTCTCTTCCCGCGAGGTGGTCAGCCATGGGCAGAAGGATATAGAGATTGTCGGCCCGGCAGATGATGAGGATCTTGTCAGGAGGATCTGCCATGACCACATCGATTTCTGGAAGGAGCGTTGATGATCTCCTGCCTCCATTTCTGAGGCATGGGGCTATCGCATACATGAAAGGCGGAAGCCTGTTCATCCGCGACAGGCGGCGTCTTCCCTTGGAGATCGTGGATATCGAGTGCAGGAGCACAGAGGAAGCGGCTGCGGCTATAAAGGCCATGGTCACCCAGGGCGGCGGCCCGCTGGAGGCTGCTCTCCTCTCACTCCTTCTTGCGTCAAGGCGCGGAGAGGACCTGGAAAGGGCCGCTTCCCTTCTTTCCGCCGCAAGGCCCACGAACTCGACGATGAGGCGGACCCTAGCCGTGATCCTTAGGGATATAAAGGGCGGGAAGGATCCGGAGGAGGCCGTAAGCGAGGCCTTCGCGTACTATGACGCTCTCTACGATGCCATCTCGGATATAGGGGAGAGCCTTATAGAGGATGGCGATGGGATACTCACCCGCTGCTTTCCCGAGCATACATTCATGCTCTCTGTAAGGAAGGCTAAGGAGAAAGGCAAGGACGTGAAGGTCTTCATTCCTGAGACGCGTCCTTATCTTCAGGGCGCGAAGCTCACGGAGCCATCGCTGAGGGCCATGGGCATAGAGTGCTATCTCATCACGGACGGGATGGGCGCTCATTATATGGCCGAGGGCCGCGTACAGAAGTTCATGACCGCGTCTGACCTGGCCCTTTCTGACCGTACGGTGGTGAATAAGACAGGAACGCTGTCAGATGCCATAGCAGCCAGGTGGCATGGCATACCGTACTATGCGTTCTCGCTTTCTATCGATAAGGAAGCGAGCAGGGAAGGCATAGTGCTTGAGGAGCGCGATGGCTGGGGAGAGAAGGGATATGGAGCGAAGATGCTCTACCCGCTATTCGACGTCATTCCATCCGAGCTCGTTACGGGGATAATCACGAAGGAGGGGATAATATGAAAGCTATAATAGGAGGGACCGGCATAGACCGTGACAGCCGCTTCTACGAGAACGCGGTAGCGCATGTGAACAGATACGGGGAGGTCATCTATTCCATCAAGGATGACATCGTGTACCTTCCGCGCCACAGGCCCGGCCATAGGCTTCCGCCTCATCGCATAAACTACAGGGCGAACATAGCGGAGCTCAGGAGCCTCGGCGTGACCGATGTGATATCGATATACGCGGTCGGATCGATCACGAAGCTTATAGCGCCGACACGCTTCGGCCTTGTCCAGGACTTCATCGATTTCGCCTTCGGACGTGAGAACACGTTCTATGATGGAGACGATGAGAGTGTGCGCCATGTGCCGATGATCGACGCATTCGACCGTGACCTTTCCGCGGCGTTCCTCGCGACAGCTGCCATGGAAGGCTATCCGATACCGGCGAATGTCGTCTATGTGACCACGAACGGTCCGAGGTTCGAGACCCCTGCGGAGATCGAGGCCTTCAGGAGGATAGGAGGAGATGTTGTCGGCATGACCCTCGGTACGGAAGTTGCCCTCCTGAGGGAGGCTGGCATACGCAACGCCTCCGTTGCCTATTCTATAAACTGGGCAGCTGGCCTTGATGCTGAGGGTATGGCCTTCATGGAAGGCGAGTCAATCATGAAGATGGTCTCTCTCGTGATAGATCTTGCGGAGAAGACATTGAGGAAGATCTGATGGAGATCCGCGCCTTCTCCCCTGATGATATCCCGGCGATGATGGAGATCTGGAACAGCGTTGTCGAGGAGGGGATAGCTTTTCCTCAGACAGAGATCCTGGATCTGGAGGCAGCCGCGTCCTTCTTCTCATCCCAGAGCCGCGCGGCTGTAGCCGACGCAGATGGCGAGATCGTTGGGCTGTACATCCTCCATCCCAACAACGTCGGCCGCTGCGCTCATATATGCAATTGCAGCTATGCTGTGCGAAGCGATAAGAGAGGGCTTCATATAGGGGAGAGACTTGTGCTCGATTCTATGGAAGCGGGGCGCCGCCTTGGATTCCGGATAATGCAGTTCAACGCCGTGGTGCGTACCAACATCCATGCTCGGCATCTATATGAGCGCCTTGGCTTCACTCCTCTTGGCACGATTCCTGGAGGGTTTTGCATGAAGGATGGCCGCTATGAGGATATTGTCCCGTATTTCCGGGAGCTGTAATATTGCTGTATGGATAACCCGATTGGATACTGGATGTATGATAACGCTGAGCTCTTCAGGTATATAGGAGAGCTTGGGTGCATGAGGGAAGAAGCCTCCAGGATACTTCTTTCCGGCCCATTCTCCGCTTTCCTTGCCTCTGTATGCCGCAAGCTTTATCCGGATGCCGGGATAGTGGTGGTCACGGACAGGGCGTATGTGCTTGATGCCGCGAGCGAGGAGGATGAGAAGCTTGAGAAGGTGCTTATGCCCTTCAATGAATACAAGGGCACCGGCTTTGATGTCGCTGTATCGGTCCTTGCCGTGAACACGCTCGATACAAGGGAGCTTACCCCTTATCTCTTCTCGCTTCATGACGCGCTCAATGGAGGCGGTAACCTCTATCTTTCGTTCCCCTCATCAGGCAAGATCTCTCCTTACCCCAAGAAGCTTGTTGACTCCTGGTATTCCATGGATGAGAAGATCTATATGAAACGCTATACCCCCGAGGACGTGATCATGGCCCTCTCCATCATCGGCTTTGACGTTAAGGCGATAGAGAGCGATGACAATCCGGACCTAGGGAAGGTCACTTCGATCCATGCCGTGAAGCGAAGCTGAAGAGATTGTAAAGATTCGGTGAACCATGATGACTTCCTTCCTTTTTGGTGCTATCTCCTCTTTCAGGAGGCATTGAAGATGAGGAAGAGTGCGCTTACGGCGCTTATAATCGCCATAGTCCTTATCATCATGGGACTGGGGCTTTCGATCTACGGGGTCTATCTTGATTCCCCACATAGCTATTGGCACTCATACAGCCATGGCTTCGTGTCATACCAGGTGAGGTATTCCAGCTCGCTGATCGGAGCTGGCCACGCGGCCACTACATTCGGCCACATGCTCTTCAACGGAGGCCTTGTCGCCCTTGTCATATCCTTCATACTGAACATAAGGAAGGATAAGGAGGACAAGGAGACGAAGGAACGAGAGGCAAAGGCCGATAAGGCGGAGGCCGTGAAGGCCCGCAAGGAGGCCATAGACGCCGAGGTCCATGAGCCTGCTGAAAGCGGCAGCGGAGATAGCGAAGCCTGAAAGAAGGCGTCAGTCATGCCCATATGATTGACGCCCTCTTTGTTTTTGGGGTACAGTAGCGGGGTAATTCTTATAAGGAGTGGAAAATGTCCAAAGCACATAGAGGAACAGGTATCCGCGATCAGTTCAACAACGGAAGGGCAACATGCCCGGTCTGCAAGAGGACTTCCATCAAGTGCCTTTACGAGAAGGAAATCGATGGAAACAAGGTCAAGATCTGCAAGGAATGCAACGCTAAGCTTTCCAAGTAAGATGATCTTCAGATCAAGGAAGAAAGAAGATGAAAGGGGGAGGATCGCTGTAGAGGCATCCTCTCTTTTCGTTCCAATAGGGAAGTCCTTCAAGGTTTCAGACAGCAAGGAGGCCTCCCGCATCATAAGGGAAGAGGCGCCTGAAGCCGTGGTGTTCATACCGACAGAGGCGGCCCTCTCTTCTCCACGCGCCTGGGCGTCCGCATTGTCATCCGCGCCTTATCTTGTCGTTATAGGCGATGGCGCGCTGAAGCCTTACAAGGCATTCATGTCTATCATAGACGGCGTCATATTCTCTCCTGTCCCGCGCCGTCTCTCATCGGCATTCATCACCCAGGACAGGGAAAAGGCTGTCTCTTTGGTCTCTGCGGCGGCAGAGGATGCGAAGGACGCCATCACCATAATCCTTGAACGTTGACCGCCGCTTCCCATATACTCATTGCTATGAGAAGCATGACAGGATATGGCCACGCGGTGGCCCGTACCGAGGACTATACGATAGAGGTTGCAGTCAAGAGCTACAATAACCGCTATCTCGATATAATAAAGAATCTATCCACGCCGCTCGTTCCTTTCGAGGGCATCATAGACAGCGCGGTGCGCAATGTCGCGGAGAGAGGCCATGTCGAGGTCTCCGCCAAGCTCAAGGTCCTCCGCTCATCGGTGCGCATAAACGTCGATGAGGGGCTTCTTGATGAGTACAGGAGGGCTTTCTCCATCATCGAGGACATGACAGGCGAGAGAGCCTCCGTCTCCGATTATCTTTCCATCGATGGCATCGTCGTCCCGGATACCGAGGTCTCTTCGGACATCTACCTTGAATCATTCCAGAGCGCTTTGGATAGCGCGCTTTCCGCGTTCTCCAGGGAGAAGGAGAGGGAAGGGGAAGGGACCCGGGCGGACCTGATGAGGCTCGGCGCGCGCTTCAAGGAATCCCTTTCATCGATAGAGGCTAGATCGGCGGAGCTTGAGGAGCATTACCGCAGGCTTCTCTCGGAGAAGTATGAGGCGCTTACGGGAGAGAAAGGCAGCAATCCTGACTTCATGCAGGAGCTTGCCGCGATTCTCGTCAAGTACTCGATAAACGAGGAGGTCTCGAGGCTCAGGGTGCATATCGCGGAGTACGATAAGCTCGTCTCCTCCGATGAGGCTGTGGGCAAGAAGCTTGACTTCCTTTGCCAGGAGATGCAGAGGGAGTGCAACACGATCGCTTCAAAGAGCCAGCTCGTGGAGATCAATCATGCGGTTGTCTCCATGAAGGATAATATAGAGGACATCAGGGAACAGTTGAGGAACATAGAATGAGGATAGCTATTTCATCAGAGAGCGGCTGCGGCAACACGACGGTTACGAAGCTCGTTTCCGAACGTCTTGGATTCCCGATGATAAACTTCACGTTCCGCCAGCTTGCAGAGGAGAAGGGCGTTGATTTCTGGACGCTGAGCCAGATGGCTGAGTCTGACCACTCGATAGACAAGGAGCTTGACAGGAGGCAGACGGAGATGGCCATGGCCGAGAAGGACTGCGTGCTCGGCTCACGCCTTGCCATATGGATGGCCGAGAAGGCTGATCTCAAGGTGTATCTCAGGGCAACCCCTGAAACGCGCGCGAAGAGGATATTCAAGCGTGAGGGCGGCAGCTACGAGGAACGCTACGCTGAGACCGTGCGGCGCGACAAGGCCAACACCAAGCGCTATATGGATATCTACGGGATAGACAACACGAAGCCCGAGAGCGTCGCAGATATCATAATCGATACAGATGACAAGACGCCGGAGGAGATCGCGTCGATCATCATCAGCGAAGCCGGGAAGAGGATGTGATGGATAGCTTCCTCCTCACCAAGTACACGATTGGCGATGGGCTTGGCATGGGATCATACTCCCCAGGCCATCTCCTTTGGCTGCTGATGATAGCTGCCGTGATCGCCGTGCTTGGCAGGGAGTACCGGACGATGGACGGGAAAGGACAGCGCGTCGTCCTTCTTGTCCTCGCGGCCCTCTCCCTCGCGGATGAGCTTTTCAAGGATATCGTGCCGATTGCGACAGGGCAGTGGAACTGGGCGTTCCTTCCCCTGCATATATGCTCGATCTCAATATTCGCGATCATTGCCCACGCGCTTACCCGAAGTAGCATCGCTGCCGAGTTCCTCTATGCCGTGTCGCTTCCGACAGCGGCCATGGCGCTTGTGTTCCCGAACTGGACGGCGATGCTTCCGTGCTGCAACTATGAATCGATCCATAGCTTCTCCATCCATGGACTTATCGTCATATACACGGCGATGCTGCTTTATGGAGGCTTCCGCCCGAGCGCGGGGAGGCTTAGGTACGTCGTTGCCATCTTCCTGGCCCTTGCGGCCGTGGCCTATGCGGCGAATGCTGCGTTCGGGACGAATTTCTTCTTCCTCTCAAGCGGCGATGAGGGCAATCCGCTTGGCTTATTGGAAAGATATATAGGGAAGGGCTATCTCATTGCCTTCCCCGTGATAGCCGCTATCTGCTGGCTTCCCATGTATATGATCCCTATGCATCTGGAGAGGAGGAGATGAAGGTATATTTCACCAGCGACACCCATTCATATCTGTTTCCTACCGATTATATCCATCCTGGCGTCATCGATATGGGCTATGCCCATCTTGCGTCGGCGTTTGAGGATGGATCTGTCGTGCTGGATGGAGGGGACGTGCTTCAGGGTTCGCCTCTTATCAGGCACGCGCTCCGAAAAGGCTCTTCCATCCTTCCCCCCGCCAGTGCATTCAATGCCGCTGGCCTTGATGTCTTCACTCCCGGCAACCATGACTTCGATTTCGGCTACGAGGCGCTTTCCTCCCTCCTTTCATCTTTGGATGCCGCTGCGGTAGCGGCGAATGTAGAGGATGAGAGAGGGGAGCTTGGCATCGAGCGGCATGCCGTGATAGAGCGTGGCGGCATAAGGCTCTTCGTCACAGGAGCCGTCACCGATTACGTGAATATCTGGAATCCAGGCCTCAAGGGCGTCAGGATCACCGATAGTGTGGAAGCATTGAGGCGTGAGACCGAGGCCATGAAGGCAATCCCCCACGACTTCTCGATCTGCATCTATCATGGAGGCTTCGGCAATGAGCGCGGGGCTATCAGGGAGAACAGGGCGGATGAAATCATCCCGCTTGGCTTTGATTATCTCCTTACAGGCCATCAGCATCAGGTCATAGAGCCTCGCGCGGAGGGAAGGACGACTGTCCTCCAGACTGGATGGAGAGGCGAGTGGGCCGCGGAGCTTTCCCTTCAGAGAGACGGCAGCCATTCAGAGCGCATGATACGATGCTCCTCCTCCCTTCCTCTTTCGCCCTCGATGGCGACCTTTGCCGCTCAATGCAGCGAGGAGAATGAGGCCGTGGCATCGCTTTCTGATGTGATAGGGCATGTGGATGGCGTCCTCGAGGACCGTGGATATGTCGAGAGCGCTCTTTATGGATCGTCGCTCGCGGACTTCATCTGCGATATAGAGCTAAAGCTCACAGGTGCGGACGTCGCCGTGGCGGCCCTCGCCAACAACTTCACCTCGGTAGGACCGGATGTCACTTTATCTGCCGTCCTTGCCTCCTATCCTTTTACAAACACGATGGTGCTTCTGCGGATGAGAGCCGGGGACCTGAGGGAGGCGATGGAGAGGAGCGCTGAGTACATAGACATAATCGACGGTGTCCCTGCTGTCTCCCCGTCATTCGCTCCGGGAAAGAACGAGCGCTACAACTTCGATCTATACAGGGGGCTGGATTATGCCTTCGACTACAGGAAGGAGAAGGGGCGCCGTGTCGTGAGGATGGAAAGAAACGGAGTCGATCTCCTTGCCAATCCTGACACCCTGCTTCTTGTCGCGGCGAACGGCTACAGGGCTACAGGGAGCGGCGGGCATGACGCGTATAGGAGAGGCGAGCTCGTGAGAAGCTTCTCGGAGGATATGCAGGACCTTATGATAGACTCCCTCTCATCATTTTCGCTGAAGGTTCCCAGTCCTTCTTCCTTCCGTTCATATTTCTGAGGTATTGCACCTTTTCCCTCTTTGGTTTAGCGTCATTGACGTCTCTTTGGAGGGAATATGGAAAACGATAACAAGCTCAGCAGGCTATGGGTGGTGTTCCTGCTGGCAATGCTCAGCTGCTTTCTATGGGGAAGCGCGACTCCCGCGATCAAGATCGGATATGAGACATTCGGCATAGCCAGCTCCGATACTGTCTCGATAATCCTCTTTGCAGGCATCAGGTTCTTCCTTGCGGGCATACTCGTGATCATCGTCCAGTCAGTCATGGCCGGGAAGTTCATAAAGCCGGAGAAGGGCTCGTTCCCATCGATCCTCAAGCTCAGCCTCGCGCAGACGATGGTGCAGTACTTCTGCTTCTATGTCGGCCTTGCCCATACAAGCGGCGTAACGGGCACGATACTATCGGGGGCAAGCGGCTTCTTCTCGATACTCATGGCATCTCTCATCTTCCGCTATGAGAAGCTTACGGTAGCCAAGATCATCGGATGCATCATGGGATTCTCAGGACTTATCATAATGAATGTATCCTTCGATGGAGGCACGTCATTCCACTTCTCATTCTGGGGAGAAGGTCTTGTCCTTCTATCGACGCTCAGCCTCGCTCTCTCGGGAATACTTGCCAAGAAGTACTCCGCGCGCTTCTCGGTCGTGATGCTCAGCGGCTATCAGTTCATACTCGGCGGCCTTGTCATGATGATCGTCGGCTTCGCTCTTGGTGGGCGCATAGAGATTGTCCCTCAGGCCTCCGCGTATATCCTGCTGCTGTATATGGCGTTCATCTCGGCTGTCGCGTACTCTGTATGGGGCATACTGATGAAGAACAACCCTGTCAGCCGCGTCTCTATATTCAACTTCATGACGCCTTTGTTCGGTGTCCTTCTCTCTGCTATCTTCCTTGGGGAGGTTGACCAGGCCCTGCAGTGGAACAAGCTCGCGGCCCTTGCCCTCGTCTCCGCGGGAATTTACGTGGTGAACAGGAAATACGGTAAGGCCGAGTGAACGGCAGGGACAGGATCGAGGCCCATATACACTATGCCGCCGCCTTCATAGGCGGCATCTTCGGCATGTACGCGATCCTCACGCGCTTCATGTTCGGCTCGGCGGAGACGATGAACATGCTGAGCCTTGTAGGTGATCTTCTGGGCCGGGACTTCCCTGATTTCCTCGCAAGGCTTGGAGCGCTTTTGATATTCTCCTCAGGTGTCGCGCTCTCCGTGATCATCACGGACAACCGCCCTGACTGGAGGAATATGGTGGCATTCTCAGCCGATGCCGCGGCGGTCATTGCCCTGGCCTTCATGCCGGAGGACATGAACAGCATAATAGCGCTTTACCCCGTGTTCCTCGCCACATCCATGCAGTGGTGCCTCGTGAAGGGGCCGTATGGCTACGCTATATCCTCGGTGTTCTCAACGAACAACCTCAGGCAGTTCATCACGGGCATCGTGCGGAAGATGCAGGGGAAGGATGATGGAAAGGTCTCACGCGTGCATGCGTTCGGCATTACGCTTCTTTCATTCCACGCGGGAGCCGCTGCCGCCTATATTGCCGTGATGCTTATGCAGATGGAAGGCATATGGATCGCCCTTGTTCCTATCGCGGTTGCCTTCGCCCTCTCCTTCCGCGTTCTCAGATGTAAAGAGTGAAGACTCCTCCGCAGTGAGGGCAACGCACTGATACCGCCTCGCTTTCAGAGGGGAGGGATATTCCATTGTCTATTCTGGCCACATCCCCTGGCCTCGCCTCATGGATCGTGAATCCAAGCGCGTCAAGCCTTGCTTTTTCCCTGCCTTGCGGCCTGTATGAGACGAAGAGGATCTCATCTATCCCTTCATCCTTGAGGAACTCCGCGTCGATATCCCCCGAATGGATGGCAAGAAGGGAAGGGGACGGATAGCAGAACCTTACAGACATCTCTATATCGTCCCATGATGCCGAGGGGGATGTCAGGAGCACCGTGTATTCCCCATCCTCTATGATATAGCTTCCATAGCTATCCTGGCTCAGCTGAACTCCGTTCCAGCGCTTTGACCACACATAATCATCAAGATCGATCGTATCGCCGTTGTCGGCTATCACCTGGTATTCAGGATTCATTTTATCCGGAAGCGCGATGGAATAGGACGCGGCAAGCGGCAGCGACGCGGCAAAGAGCGCAAGTATAGCTATCATTCTCATCATGGAGGAAAGTATACCATGGACGCTTGCAGGGGGTAATAATGGAAAAAACCATAAGGTATTTACAAAGAAATGGATTTCCTTTATAGTCTCTGAGGAGTTTGGAAATAAGCTCTTTTCGGAGGATTAGCTCAGCGGGAGAGCGCTTGCCTTACAAGCAAGATGTCACAAGTTCAATCCTTGTATCCTCCATAGCCCTCTCTTAGCGAGAGGGTTTATCTTTCTCCTCATTCCACGCATGAAGATACGCCTATACTCCCTTTGATGGAGAAGGAATCATTCATAAGGATCATCCAGGCATACAGCCAGCTTTCCAAGATCCGCATAGCTGATAGAACGATAGTGACAAGGCACTCTGACGGAAGGCTTCGCTCCCTCCATTGGTCAAGGACACAGATTCGGATAACCGAATACAGGCAAGGGAAGGAGACAGGGAAAGCAACCATAGGATTTGCGGATGTTGATAAGTGCTGGCTGGAATTCAGGAGGATAGCATACCTTGTACTGCGTACGGCTTGTTCTCAGCGTAAGATATACTTTCCTCTGCCTGATGCCCGGAAGGAATGGAGAGATGCGCTTCTTTCCGGTGATGTGCGCAAGATCCGTAATGAATACATCCAATCTGCAGTGCATTCTGCGGTGGATGGCCTCAAGCTTACGATATATACGGATGGAGCATGCCTTGATTCCGGCAGGGGAGGCTGGGCATATATAATCACATCATGCGGACGTGAGCTTATATGCGGGGCAAGGATGGAGAGCCAGACTTCCAACGTGGAGATGGAGATAAAGGCTGTCATCATGGCGCTTCGGAGGATTGCCGGGAGCCGTCCGGAATACATACTCGTATGCACTGACTATCTTGATCTCGTGCGATGCATGTCCGGACGTATCCGCATAAAGCCTTCTGATTCCAGGTTCTTCCTGTTCCGTGAGCTACGTGAGGCCGCAAGGTCTTTCCGCTGCCCTGTATATTGGAAATGGGTCAAGGGACATAGCGGCAATAAGTTCAATTGCCTTTGCGACCAGAGACTTAGGAGAATCCTGCATCGAATAGTTTAATGATTATCATGCAAAGAGATAAATTCCCGGATTGGCTTTTAGTGCATGCATGAATCTACCTGCTTGCTTTTTTTTGTTGACAGCACAGTAAAACCATGCAACCATTTCTATAGAGGACGGTTAAACGTTTAACCAAAGGAGGTAATACAGTGAGGAAGAAAAGGGAAGAAGCTATGAAGATGGGTAGGAAGCTAAGTGCGAAGCAGCAGATAGTTCATTTCATCAAATACTTCAAAGCTCACCCTTTCCTATACTTGATGCTTATTCCTGGCTTCTTCTTCCTCTTCATCTATAAGTTCTGGCCATTGTACGGATTGGAGATGGCATTCAAGGATTACAACATCTTCGCGGGCGCGAATCCGATGGATTCGATCGCGGCTTCTGATTGGGTTGGCTTGAAATGGTTTGAGCGGCTTTTCTCGAGCTCTCAGTTCCCTGTTGTCCTCCGCAATACACTTGTTATCAACTCCCTCAAGATATTGTTCCTTTTCCCGATTCCCATAATCGCGGCAATCCTTCTCAATGAGATAAATTCCCATCTGTATAAGAAGACGCTCACGACAGCGATATATATCCCTTATTTCTTCTCGTGGGTTGTCATATACGGTATATTCTATTCGCTCCTTGGCTCATATGGCGTTGTAAATACGATCCTTTCCTCTCTAGGGCTTTCCCGTGTGCAGTTCTTCACGGACCAGAGCGTATTCAGGGGCGTGCTGATATTCACGGAAGGCTGGAAGGAGATCGGATACAATACGATCATTTATCTTGCAGCAATAACCACGATAGATTCGACATTATATGAGGCTGCGAGGATAGATGGCGCATCCAAGATCCAGCAGGTATGGCATATCACGCTGCCGGGGCTTCTGCCGACTATCGTCCTCATGCTGATACTGAAGGTCGGATATATCCTTGATACAGGTTTCGAGCAGGTCCTTATATTCTACAATCCTGCGGTTTACGATGTTGCGGACATCATCCAGACCTATGTGTACAGGATTGGGTTGGGGCAGGCTAATTTCTCGCTTGCAACAGCTCTTGGGTTATTCAATTCCGTTGTGGCGTTCATCCTCGTCGTAAGCGCGAATACCGTCAGCAAGAAGCTTCTCGGAAGAAGCATCTGGTGATTCAAGGAGGTTGTCTATGACTGGATCAAGAATCAGGAAGCTCAAGCTGAAATCCACATCAGAGAGGGCATTCACCATCGCTGCGTATATCATCATGACGGCGCTGGCGCTCATCTGCATATTCCCTTGCCTTCATGTCTTCTCGAAGTCGATAAGCGGCGGGAATCTCGTGGCTACCGGCCAGATCTATTTCACGCCAAAGGCCATCCAGTTCGAGACGATGGAGTATATCCTTGAGAAGACGGAGTTCTTCAACTGCCTCAAGAACACGCTGATCGTTACGGTTCTGGGGACCGCCATAAGCATGTTCACGACCATCACCACGGCATATCCTCTGTCAAAGCCGAAGATGCCGGGCCGCAAGCTCTTTGTCATGCTCTATGTCATAAGCATGGTCTTCTTCGGAGGCATCGTGCCGGCGTACATGGTCGTGAATACCCTTGGCATACTTGATACCTACTGGGCAATCATCCTCCCATTCGCCATCGTGCAGTTCAATATGTTCGTCATGAAGAGCTATTTCGAGGGCCTGCCGGAAAGCATTGAGGAAGCCGCTCAGATCGATGGCGCAAGCGATGTTCAGACACTGGTCCGCATAGTCATACCGATGTCGAAGCCCGTGATCGCCACAGTGTCTCTGCTCTATGCTGTGAATTACTGGAACAATTACTTCCATGCGATGATGTATACGAACTCGAGCTCAATGAGGACATTGCAGGTATATCTATACGACATAATAAATAATGGTCAGGCATTCCTTGAAAGCCTGTATAGCGGATCGTTGGGGACAAACCTCGGTAACAGCATGGTCAACATAACCACGGATGGCATGGTCGCCGCTGCGGTTACGCTGTCGATCATACCTATAATCGCGGTTTATCCATTCGTGCAGAGATATCTGATCAAGGGGATAACGCTTGGCTCAGTGAAAGGTTGATCAGGATGATGCTTCTAGCATCTGGATATAAAGACAAAAGGAGAAAAAGATGAAAAGATTCTTGTTGACGCTTCTGGTCCTGGTCTGTGCTCTTTCGCTTTTCGCAGGAGGTAAGAGCGAGAGTGCTGATAATTCCGGAACGATGACGCTCAAAGGCCCGGGAAACGTAACGCTTAAGAGGCTTGGCTATAATATCGGATTCGATGTGAATACAAGCTATATGGTTCCCATAATGGAGGAGTCCACCGGATATAAAGTCGAATACTTTGCCCTTCCTGCGGAGAACGCTGATGAGAAGCTTCTCATGGAAGTCGCATCGGGAACCGACTATGATATCGTGAACCTTGATGTTGACCAGTGGAGGACCCTTGTCTCGAATGGCGCGTTGATGCCTCTTAATGATCTCCTGGATCAGTATGGCCAGGATATCCTCAAGGGAAACAGCGAGGAGACATGGGCAGCTCTCTCCGATGAAAATGGCGTGATCTATGGTGTTCCTTATATGTATCCGTATGACACTGAGGTCTCCAACTTCATGGTCGCGAGGATGGATCTGCTGCGTGCAGCTGGCATCAATGAGATCCCGGAGACCCTTGATGGCTTCTATGATATGCTCGTGACGCTCAAGGATTTCTATGGGGATGAGTACATAATCCTCGCAGGCCCATACGTGAACTCATCCAACGGATGCAATAGCCTCTCATTCCCGATGGTGATCGCTTCTGCGTTCGGCATCTACAGCGACTGGATGGTCGACGAGGATGGCAAGGTCTACTACATGAGCGAGCACGAGAACTTCGATGAGCTTATCAGCTTCCTTGCAAAGTGCGCTTTCGAAGGGCTCTTCGATCCAGACTGGGCAGCGAATACCACGTCATCCGTACAGGAGAAGTTCGCTTCCGGAAGGGCGATTATCGCTTGTGCTGATAGAAACCTCGCGCAGTACTGCATCCCTGCCATGGAAGCATCCATGGGCCTCGTGAATGATGATTTCGGATTCATCTCCGCCCTTGAAGGGGAGGATGGTACATGCACGTACATGGAGTCTACATCAATCGGAAAGGTCTCCGCAGTGCTCAAGAAGAGCAAGAATGCCGCAGACGCAATCAACTGGATCAATCTCAAGGTCCAGGATCAGCTCTTCATAAATATCGGAGTCGAGGGTGTCCACTTCACGTATGACGAGGATGGCTCCATCAATCCTATCAATCCTATCTTCGCGGACGAGAGAGGCGATTCCTACTATTACCTTGATGCGACCGATGCATTCGCGTTCAAGGATCAGTGGCCATCAAGGATAAGGAAATCCGAGGCGCAGTGGATAGCCTTCGAGGCAACTACGATCGATGTCAATGAGGAAAGGCCTGAGATATTCGTTCCTAATGATTTTGCATACATGCCGGCTTCCGCTAACTATGCAAGATACAACACGACGCTTCTCAACAGCCTCAATGACTTTGTCCTGCAGGTTATGGCTGGCTCACGCTCTGTCAATGATGTATCCACGTTCATGAAGGACTGGAAGGTCAATGGCGGCGAGGATGTAAGGGCCGATCTCCAGGCATACATAGACGCTCAGTAAGCTTATCGATCGCTTGCAATGGAGGGAGTCTCCTTCCATTGCAGGCATCCGCTGGATCACATTTATAGGATGTGGATATGGATTCATTGGAATATAGGAAGACTATACCGGTATACGGTGAATATGATGTCATAGTCGCAGGTGCAGGCGCTGCTGGTATATGCGCAGCTGTCGCGGCAGCCAGGCAGGGGGCACGGGTATGCCTCGTTGAAAGATATGGTGTTCTTGGCGGCAATCTTACGGTTGGCTTTGTCGGTCCGATTCTCGGCATGGTGTCGAAGGGGACGATGCGGGATGAGCTTATGGCGCTTCTCGGAGTTCCTGAGAATGATATGCTGGGATGGGTAGGCGTTGCCCATGATTTTGAGAAAGCCAAGCGTGTGATCGCTGATTTCGTTGATATTGATAACCTTACGGTGCTTATGCAGTCGCCTGCGGTCGATGTCATCAAGGAAGGCAACCGCGTAAAAGGACTGCTGATTTCCGGCAATGATGGGCTTAAGGCCATCTATGGGAAGGTCGTTATCGATTCGACAGGAGATGGCGATATCTCCTTCCTTGCCGGGGCCGAGACGATGAAGGGGCGATCCGATGGGCTATGCCAGCCTGTGAGCCTTGAATTCACCATCGGCAATGTGGATGAGGCCAGGGCTGTCGTATGCATAGGCGATGTCGATGATGTCAAGCTCGGCGACGAGCCATTCCTGGAATACTGCAGGAGATGCGCAGAGAATGGAGAGCTTCCGCCCGAGCTTGCGGCCGTGCGCCTTCATAGGACCGTCACTCCGGGACAGCGTCAGGTTAATACAACACAGCTGAACAGGATTGATGGTACCGATACAGCCTCGCTTTTCAGGGCAGAGGCGGCACTGCGCAGGCAGATAGGCATCATAACCGATTTCTTGAGGAGCCATCTTCCGGGCTATGAGGATTGCCGTGTCATATCAAGCGGAGCGACGCTTGGAGTAAGGGAATCCCGCAGGGTCCGCGGTGAATATATCCTGACTCGCGAGGATGTCGTGGATGGCGCAAGGTTTCCGGATGTTGCCGTGCATAAGGCTGAGTTCATTGTTGATATACATAATCCAGAGGGGGCTGGGCAGGCTGAGGCGACGATACAGTACTGCACGCCTTATGATATCCCGTACAGGTGCTTTGTCCCGCTTGGCATCGATGGGCTCCTTACGGCAGGACGCTGCATATCCGGAACACATGATGCCCATGCTTCCTATAGGGTCATGTCGATATGCATGGCCATGGGCGAGGCTGCAGGCGTGGCCGCCGCGATTTGCGCAAAGCAAGATGCGCTTCCCCGTGATCTTGATGTCTCCCTCCTTCAGCAGAGGCTGATGGAGAAGGGCGTTGATCTTTTCAGTGAATAAGCCAGGAGGTTTGCTTATGATGGATCTTAATGATTATTCCCCATTGAAGCATGTGATCTTCGCTGATGATTTTGACAGCGGTTATAACGGGTGGATCACGCTGATGCCTAATTTCAGGCAGGATAAGTTCGATTACTATGATTCATTCAAGGGCTGGACCGCCTGGGGACCTCCGATGCTTTCGAGCGCGACATTCCCCTATGCCGGAACACACGGATCGCTGCATGGGACTTATTCGATGAAGGTCGCTTCGAAGCCAATCGCCGCACCGGCTGAAAAACGGCCTGTCGCTGGCAGCCTCGGCATGGCGATAAAGCGTCTGACGCATCGCACCGAAGGGCTCTTGAAATGCGAGATGTGGTATACGTTCACGGCTGAGCAGAGCATACCAGGGATAGGCGAGAATGCGATAAGGGCATTTGGATTCTTCTGGGATACTGCGAATGCTTCTAGCCGCACGCATTTCGGAGCAAGGTACCTCAATAGCGCCAACGGCGTCATGAAGCAGCATTGGCAGCTATTCAAGGCCGATGAATCGAGCACCGAGCCTTGGGGCTTCGAAGGAAGCAGCGCTCCTGGCGATTCTCCTGACGAGAAGGTCACGCTTGTGCGTGGCGTGGATGCGACATGGCTTGGGACGAGAAAGCCTGATGGCACGTCCAATGGCTTCTATGATATCCCAGACAGCACGCAGAAGCTCTGCTACAACGAAACGCCTGATAAGATCAACTGGCATTACTTCGCGCTTACTATCGATCTGGCCAAGCAGGAGTATGTAAGCCTGGAGTCAGTGGACAGGAAGTGGGACCTGCGGGGAATAAAGGGAACTGTCGTCCAAAGGTATCCAAGGATCGATTGGATACTTAACCCAGTCGTATTCATTGAGACAGATACCAATCGCCGTGTCTTCCTGTATGTCGATTCGATAGTCAATTCATATGAGTGAGGGAGGCTTCTATGAAACAGTTCTATACAGTAGTCCTTGATCGTCTTGCTTCCTTTTCCGGCCGCCTTGATAGCGAGCCATATGAGACCGGGTGGGCGGATGAGCTTATTGCTTTCGTAAGAGTGCACGAGAAAGCCTCGAGCACAGCGCTCAGGGCATGGCTCCAGATATCACCTGATGGCATTGAATGGATAGATGAGGGAACATCTGCAGCGCTTAGCGAAGGATCCAGCCTCCTTTTCATGAAGGCAAGGGATTTCGGCGGATGGGTAAGGCTTTGCGTTGAGTGTGATGATGAGTGCAAGGTCACTACATATCTTGCCCTCAAAGGCTGAAGGAGGATATATGATACAGCAGGTGATGACAGCGCCAGGGGTTATAGAGTTCAGGGATATCCCTATTCCATCGATAAAGGATGATGAGGTATTGGTACGCATAAAGCGTATCGGCGTATGCGGCTCTGATATCCATGTGTACCATGGCAAGCATCCTTTCACTAAATATCCAGTGACGCAGGGGCATGAGGTTTCGGGACAGATCGCGGGAATCGGAAAGAATGTCCATTCCCTTAAGGTTGGGCAGAAGGTAACGATAGAGCCTCAGGTCGTATGCGGTGAGTGCTATCCCTGCAGGCATGGCAAGTATAATCTCTGCGAGAGCCTCAAGGTCATGGGATTCCAGACCACAGGCTGTGCCAGCGAGTACTTCGCGGTCCCTGAGGAAAAGGTCACGCCGCTTCCTGATGTGATGACATATGACCAGGGCGCGATGATAGAGCCATTGGCCGTGACCGTGCATGCAGCGAGAAGGTTCCCGGAGCTTGAGGGCGCGAATGTGGCAATCCTCGGCAGCGGTCCGATCGGCATATTGCTGATGCAGTCCTGCAAGGCTCTTGGATGCCGCTCCGTGCTGATTACCGATATATCCGATGGGCGCCTTGCCCTTGCAGAAGAATGCGGCGCGGATCATGCCGTCAATACATTGCATGAGGATTTCGGAGAGGCTATGGTATCTGCATTCGGGCCTGATAAGGCTGATGTGATATATGACTGTGCCGGCAATGACACGACCATGGGACAGGCGATAAAGCATGCAAGGAAAGGCAGCAAGATCATCCTTGTGGCGGTTTATGAGGGGATGGCAACCGTAGACCTTGCAACATTGAATGATCACGAGCTTGATCTTGATACTACCATGATGTACAGGCATGAGGATTATGTCGCGGCGATTGACCTGGTATCTTCCGGCAAGGTGCGGCTTGAGCCTCTGATGAGCGCTCATTTCCCATTCAGGGATTATCTGGATGCATATAAGTACATCGACGCAAACAGAGAGAAGACGATGAAGGTCATCATCGATGTTGATCCTGAGGATTGATTATGGTGCCGTTCTGTCCCCTTTCCATGAACCATATAGGATTACCTGCTTCCGATGTTGATTCGGCAGCTATGTTCTACTCACGTCTCGGATTCAGCCATATAGGCCGGTTCCGCAATCCGGAATCAGGAGATGACGTGGTATTCATGCGTTTGGGAAGCCTGGTCCTTGAGCTGTATCAGACTGTGCGGCCAGAGGTGCCGGGGCATGGTGCAATCGACCATATCGCGCTGCAGGTCGAGGACATCGATGCGGCATTCGAGGCTGTGAGGCTTCTGGGGTTATCTCCTATCGGGAACCGGATTGATTTCCTTCCGTTCTGGGAGAAAGGCATAAGGTTCTTCAAGATAGCTGGGGTAAATGGGGAGATAATAGAATTCATACAGGTTTTATGAGGAAGGATTGTATGTATGACATCGTTGCGCTTGGCGAATGCCTTATAGATTTCACCCCACATGGATGCTCGGATAGCGGCATTCCGCTGTTCCAGCAGAATCCAGGCGGCGCTCCTGCTAATGTCCTGGCAGAGGCTGCCAAGCTTGGCTGCTCGACGGCTTTCATCGGTAAGGTCGGTGATGATAGCTTCGGCAATTTCCTTGAGAGGATACTCATGGATGCCGGTATAGACTGCTCATCCATGATCAAGGATCCGTCCTTCCCGACGTCGCTGGCATTTGTCTCGCTGGATGAGAAAGGGGACCGCAGCTTCTCTTTCTATCGCCATGGAAGCGCAGATGTCATGCTTTCCAGGGAGGATGTGAACGCAAGGCTGCTTGGCAATACAAGGATATTCCATTTCGGCTCTGTCTCCATGACAGATGAGCCAAGCAGGTCGGCAACGATCGATGCAGCCAGGATCGCTGATGAAGCCGGTGCCCTTATCAGTTACGATCCGAATTATCGTCCGCTTCTGTGGAATAGCCAGGAAGAGGCCATATCCGTAATCAATTCGGTCCTTCCTTATTGCGATATAGTGAAGGTCTCATATGAGGAGCTGCAGCTCATGACGGGGCTGGATGACCTGGATGCTGGAGCTGAGGCGATTTCCGGGAAAGGCCCGGAATGCGTGGTTGTCACGCTTGGCCCTGATGGTGCCTTCATAAGGACGGGGAGGCATTCCGCTTCGTATCGCACTTATGATGTAAAGACAATTGATACCACGGGAGCAGGTGATAGCTTCTATGGAGCCTTCCTCTACAAGATCCTGAAGCTATGCTGTCATCCTGGACGTTCATTGGACAGTCTTTCCGCGGATGAGATTGATTCGGCCATGATGTTCGCCAACGCGGCAGGAAGCCTTGCTACGATGAAGCATGGGGCAATCCCGTCGCTTCCCGGCATTGATGAGATAAACCGCTGCATAAGCAGCTGCAGCTTGCTATAAGGAGGCATGCTTTGAGAATCTGCAACAAGAATCTGAGAATGATAGGGGCGAATGGGGTGAAAGTCCCTTCCTATGCTAGGGAAGGACTGAAGCCTTCGATCGTGCATATCGGGCTTGGGCATTTCCATAGATCGCATTTCCTGACCTATATGGATGAGCTTCTTGGTAAAGGAGCATGGAAGAGCGGGGTATTCGAGGTGGATATAATCCCTTCTGATGAATCTTTCATCTCATCGCTCAGGGAGCAGGACTATATGTACAGCGTCCTTTCCCTTGCTCCTGATGGAACGAAGGAGCTCCGCATAAACGGACCTATAACAGGATACGCCAATCTTTCATCTGAGCCGGAGAAGGTGATGGGAATTCTCTCTTCCCCTGATATCAAGCTAATAACGCTGACTATCACGGAGAAAGGCTATTGCTACCGTGATGATATCGGGAGCCTTGATTTCGATAACCCCGGCATACGCCATGATCTTGAGAGTGATGATTTCCCTCGAACTGCCGTCGGATGCCTGGCCCAGGCGATAAGGACACGCTCTGAACGTAACCTTCCAGTTACGGTCATGAGCTGCGACAATGTCCCTGAAAACGGCAGGATGCTCGAGAGCTGCATCATGCAGTTCTGCCAGCGGAAGTATCCAGGATGCATCGATTGGATAAAGGAGAATGTCTCGTTCCCTTGCACGATGGTCGATAGGATCACTCCGGGAACAACAGCAGATGACATAAGATCCATCCATGGAATATACGGCGTTGAGGATAGCTGCCCAGTACGCTGCGAAGCGTTCATGCAATGGGTTATCGAGGATGTATCCTGCACGGAGATCCCTGATTTCTCCAAGGCCGGGGCGATGATCGTCGATGATGTGAAGCCATATGAGCTTATGAAGATAAGACTTCTCAATGGCTCACATTCCGCACTCTCATATCCTGCATATATGATGGGCATAACGAAGGTCGATGAGGCCATGGATAACGACTTTATCCGTACGTTCATAAGGAATCGATATATGGAGGAGATAACCGCAACGCTATCTCCGGTGCCAGGGATGGATCTTTCTTCATATAAGGATCAGCTTATATCGAGATTCTCCAACCCATATATCTCCGATACGATCCTGCGCCTTGCCTCCGATGGCTCCAAGAAGATATCCAATGCCATCCTTCGCCCTCTTGAGGAGGCGATGGGGAAGGGCCTTCCTGCATCTTCCATCATCTTTGCCCTCGCGCTCTGGCAGTATTACTACATCTTCCGCGATGCCGATGGCTCTCCTATGCCGATCGATGATCCGAAGAAGGATGAGCTTCTGCCCGCCTCCTCGGATCCTTCACACTTCCTGCGTGTCGCGGGGCTTTCTGATGCCGTGCTGGCAAAAAAGGATATTGCTGATGCGATAAATGGGCATATCGAGGATTTCAAGGCGATGGGTGTCCCAGAAGCGTTCAGGCTCTTCATGGAAGGGCATAGGGAGGAGAAGAGATGATGGATAGCGTCCGCGTTCAGAAGGATGTGCGCGTTGTTGGTTCATATGATGTTGTCGTATGCGGTGGGGGACCGGCTGGCTTCATAGCCGCGATCGCTGCTGCCAGAAAGGGCGCGAAGACCGCCATCATCGAAAGATATGGGTTCTTCGGTGGCCTTGCAACATCTGGCTATGTCACTCCGATCAGCGTGTTCAGCTATAATGGGGAACGCAATATCGGAGGCATCCCCTGGGAGTTCATCGAAAGGCTCAGGGCGATGGGAGGCGCAATTGTCGAGGAACCTCTGAACAACATCGCGTTCGACATCGAGCTATATAAGCTATGCGCGCAGAGGATGGTGATCGAGGCTGGCGTGGACATGTATATGAACTCGGTGATCACCGATTGCATATATGGGGATGGCAATGTTGTTTCTGCTGTTGTCATTTCCAATGTCAATGGCTCAGAGGCTATCGAAGGGCGTGTATTCATAGACGCAAGCGGTGATGCCTCGGTTGCCAGCATGGTCGCTGTCCCGATGCTCGAGTGGCATGACAGGGTGCCGATGCAGCCGGCTTCCATGTGCTTCATCCTGTCAGGCGTGGATACGGATTCCGATCTTGTCAGGGATGCGATGCACCATAATAAGCAAGGAGTGAACTGCCATTGCCTTCCAGCCCGCGAGAAGCTCATGGAAATGAAGAAGAGCATGGATTTCCCTGTTTTCGGAGGCCCTTGGTTCTGTTCCGTCCTTCATGATGGATCGGTAGCTGTGAACATGACAAGGACTGCTGCTGATGCCTGCGATAATAGGGATTTCATGAAGGCCGAATGCCAGCTTCGGGAGGATGTGTTTGCCCTTGCCAAGGTCCTGAAGGATAATTTCCGTGAGTTCAGGAACAGCTATGTCTCAAGCGTTGCGGTCCAAGCTGGAGCGAGGGAGACGAGACATATAAGGGGAGTGCATACGATCAGCGCTGATGAGTACGTGAATGCGTTCCGCTATGAAGACAGCGTATCGCGCTGCGCTCATCCGATTGATATCCATTCTGCGGATGGACAGGCACAGTCCTGCACGTTCCTGAAGAAGGCTGCATATGTACCATATCGTTCGATGATAGCCAAAGGGTATCCTAATCTTATCGTTGCCGGACGCACAATATCTGCTGACTGCGAGGCTTTCGCTTCGATCCGCGTCCAGGCGAGCTGCATGGGAATCGGCCAGGCTGCCGGCGTCGCTGCCTCCCTTGCCTTGTTGAGCAATGCGGAAGATATCGATATATCTATGCTCACAGGAAAGCTTCGTGATATGGGGGCATGTCTGGATTGAAGAAGGAATAGGGTGTCTGATGGGTAGGATAGGTATACAGGAAGTAGCGCAGCGTGCTGGGGTATCCACAGCGACTGTCAGCTATATCATCAATAACAAGAAGCAGGTCAGCCCTGAGACGAGAAAGCGCGTGGAGCAGAGCATCAAGGAGCTTGGATACAGGCCTAATGAGATTGCGCGTAGCTTCAAGACAGGGAAGAAGAACCTTGTTGCCTTCATCGTTCCGGATATCGCAAACAACTTCTTCTCAACCTTGATCGAGGAAATAGAGTCTGTCCTTGCTTCAGAGAACTACAAGCTGATGATCCTGAATACAAAGGAGACCAAGCAGAGGGAGCTCGATAGCATCAATACGATATCGCGAGGAATGGTGGATGGCGTTATCCTGGCATCCACCATGGGTGATTACTCCGAGATCAAGGATGTCCTTCCACCATCTATCCCTATCATATTCATCGACCGTGAGCTTCCAGGCTGTCCTTCTGATTCCATTACCGTCAACTGCTATGATGCCACATCTGCCGGAATCGAGAATCTGATTGCGAAAGGACATTCCAGGATAGGGTATATCACAGGACTTCCTCGTATTTCCACGACAATAGAGCGTCTGAATGCATACACCGCAGTGATGAAGAAGCATGGAATATACGATGCGTCCCTTATCCGCATAGGTGACTCAATGAGCCATTGCGTCAAGACCAATCTTGATTCGCTTCTGGATTCCGGCTGTTCCGCAATCGTCATAACGAATAATGTCATGGCTACGGAGGCTATGCTGCAGATGCTCGATAAAGGCATATTGCCTGGCAGGGATGTCGATATGCTTGGCTTCAAGGACAGCTTCCAGGCGCAGTATGGGCTGCAGCACATGGATCTCATCGTCCAGCCTACGCAGGAGCTTGGGCAGCTTGCCGGCAGGCAGATACTCAAGCGCATGGCCGATCCATCGGCTCCGCAGGAACGTATATCGATCAATGCTGAATTCGTTCCCAGAAGGTAATCCTTAATCTTCCCTTAATCTTTCCCTGCGATAATCTCCTCAGCAAGAAAAAGGAGATTCTTATGAAGCGAAGAACTACAGCTATTGCACTCGTCATGCTTGCATTGGCGATGATAATCACGGGCTGCGATCCTTCAGCCTCAGGCAGCGGGGGAGGAAATGCCTCTGCTGCATCGATGATGAAAGCGATGTCCCAGGCGGTCGCGTCGGCAGGGACCGATCCAGCGGTCTCGGGATCCGGGAGCGTCCTTACCGTGACGGATTTCACGGCAGATGATGGGACAAGGATATCCGGAACGATCGAGAGGGATGCAGAAGGGAATATAATCAGCGCGCGGCTGTCATTCATAAACCCGGACGGAACGGCTGGTCCGGAGCTGGTGCTCGCGACAGAGAGCGGGAGCCAGGATGTCACATATGATGACAAGCCCGTCAACCCAGATCAGCTTCCACAGCCTATGACTCCATCCCAGCGTGTTGCTTTCGGTGGATTCCTCGAGGGCTTTGAGGAGGCTTTCGATGAGATAGAGGATCTTATGGATGATATCCTCGAGCATTATGAGGATAACCCGGGGTATGGCGTGGGAACCCACCAGATCGATGGTGCTCTTTCCCGCCTGATGCAGGGCACTGTCACATTAGCACGTGAGCGCGGGGATGATGACGTGGAGGTCACAGCCGCGGATATCACATCATTCAGCCTTCCGATAAGCCGTGGCGGAACGGCATCAGGCTCCTACAGCTTTGAGAAGCGCGGCGATGATGACGTGAAGGCCTCGATGGATATCAGGATAACAGGATTCACAGAGGAGGATGATGGCATCCTGATCGAGCTTTCGGATGTCCGCGTGCAGGCCGAGATAGAGGAGAACGAGGTCTGGGATGATGACATGTTCTCATTCAGCGGCAGCATTGCTGGCACGTATCTTCTAGGAGGAGAGAGCCATACCGTTTCATTCAGCGGTGAGATGAGCGCCCTGGAGGATAAGTTCCTCAGCTTCCCGTCATATACCCTCGAAATCGATGACGAGAGCGTTGCTATCGGGCGATACGAGAAACAGCAGAACAGGTAGCTATAAACAGGCTGTCCTTCGGGGCAGCCTTTGCATTTCCGTACAAAATAGCTGAGTTTGCACGCTTTTTTAGCCATTTTGCCATCCTTTGTGCTTTTGCCTGCCTCAACTTATGCTAATATAAGGACATCGAGAGGTAAGGCCTTGGAAAAGAACTATGCAATCGAGATGAAAGGGATCACGAAGCGTTTCGGACAGGTTGTCGCAAACGATGCTATCGATCTGAAG
>CALXLT010000016.1 GCA_944389275.1 uncultured Spirochaetaceae bacterium | reverse complement strand
AGCCTTTTATTGCCCTGCCATCATCAGGCAAAGAGGCTTCCACACCGAACTCTGCTCCGATGACGGCAGAACGACATCTATGCTATATCGTCATCCAGCTTTTAGCAACGCTGTGCAGATAGGAGTTTTTTTCTTTTACAAGTCTGTATTTCATAACTCCATTCCCCCATCCCATACTGATATCAAAAACCAGATACCGACATATGGCAAGTCTCACAAACTTTATCTGTTTGTTAGAAGATTCATAACCAAAGTGGCCATAATGTCCTTCTCCTCCGGTCTTGATTCTGCAATCATCAGCGTTATTGCAACTAGAGCTCCATTGGAAATCACCTGCTTACCTGTTGAAGTAAATAACATTCTGTTCTTCTGGAGAAATGCAAGAAACAACGCAGCACCAATTCTCTTGCAACCATCATTGAACGGATGATCTTTCACAAGAAAATACAATAAAGAGGCCGCTTTTTCTTCCACTGTAGGATAAACATCCTGCCCAAATGTGGTTTGGTAGACAGATCCAAGAATACCTTCTAATGCACCTTCTGTCTTCTCCGTACCGAAAATATCCGAAGAAAGGGTAAACTTCATCGAATTGATTATCGTTTTGCACTCATCATAGCTGATTGGAACATAATTCTTGCTCCCTTCCGGTCTTTTCAGGCATTGATGATCATAATCATCAAGAAGATCCAGTGCTTCTGTATACCTGTTGATGACAGACATCAATTCTTCTTCATCAACCTCGGCCATATGTGCAATCATCCTGGACTGTAACTCTATTGTCTTTCCCTGGGCTTCAAGTCTTCGCTTGTTTTCAGCATATCCACGAAGAAGATAGTCATTGAGAACCGTTGTAGCCCATTTCCTAAAAGCAATACCTCTCTTGGATTTCACCCTATATCCAATAGAAATTATGACATCAAGATTGTAATACGCTACCTGATAGGTTTTTCCATCGGAGGCAGTAGTTGCATAATTTGCAACAACTGCTTTCTGCTCAAGTTCTCCATCAGAAAATATGTTCTTTATGTGCCTAGAGATTGTCGACTTGTCCTTTTCAAAGAGCAAAGAGATCTGATCAAGTGTGAGCCAAACAGTATTATCTGTAGAAGAAACAGCTACATCAAGCTCAAAAGCACCATCATGGAAAACAACCAGAGATGCCTTTTCGATATTACTGTTGCTTGTTGTTGGCATATAATAACCTCTCATGAATCATAATTCACCGGATTCTATTCCCTTTCTTATATACTCGTTTATCCGTGTCTGCCATCCAGAACCACTGTGCTGAAGATAATCAAGTGAATCGGCATCAAGCCTGATTGTTGTAGCCTTTTTTATAGGCCTGTAGAATTCCCTATTCACTTGATAACGGAGTCTGCTTTCAGAAAGTTGCTCGCCCTCAGGTTTTGAGATATCTGGATAATTAATCTCGCTGTCCGGCTTTGCCCTCTTTTCAATCTCAGATTTTTTCTCATCAATATCAGTCATTATGCAATCTCCTCTCTCTGGGAATAGCATAATGTGTACATACAATTATAGCAATATATTTTTATATTCGAAACTAAAAAGTCAATTCATTTGATTTATCATCAAGTACGTTCAGACACATCAGGACGCAAAAGATGATACAAAGCCTTTTCTCCGTGAATATGGAGCGGTATTCCAAGGTCCGCTCCTTATTTTTTACCTGTCCCTGCGATCAAGCATCCTTATATGGATTCCACAGGGATATGAGTTAGCTTGCCAATCTGCAATGATATGGGAATCAGAATGGTATCACTTCAGGTTCTGCTGTGAATGAATAAACCGTGGCTTTTCCGGAGCTGAAATAGAAGACTGTCATCAGATTGTCATCGACAGTGTACATGCTGCTCAAGGAAGCTGTGTTTGCATCCATCATCGCGACCCTGGCCTCTCTCCTGAGGACTTCTTCCACATCTCCTTCAACGTGGATCCATGTTCCCTTATGCATTCCGCATATCTCAGCCTTCCTGTTCTTCTTGAGCTGCTCATAGACATGCTTCTTGTTGTTTGTAACGAAGTATAGCCTTCCCTCAAACTCGCATACGGCACCGAATGGCCTTACAAGGGGCTGATCGCCATCACATGTAGTGAGAAAGAAAGTACCGCATGCTCTCAAGTATTCCGTTGCTTTGTTCATCTGTTCTCTCATTGACGTTTGCTGACAGCAGAATGTTAAGTATATAGTCTAATAAAACAAGTACGATATTTTATGATATCGGTATCATAAAGGAGACCATAGGTGAGAAAAGGGCTATTCGGGAAATGCCCATACGTAACATCCCAGAAGGTGCTGACAGGCAAATGGTCAATATACATCATGTATCTGCTTTCTTCCGGGCCTGTAAGATTCAATGAGCTCCTGCGGAGAATGCCGAAGGATATGACACATACAACACTTTCGCGGCAGCTGAAGACCCTCGAAGATGAGGGCCTTATCGTAAGAAAGGAATATGGGCAGATACCGCCTAAGGTGGAATACATGCTAAGCGGGAGAGGGGAAAGCTTCCTTCCGTACGGTATTGTCCGCTCTGGAGGCATGGGGCAATGAGTATATCAAGTATCTGGAAAGCCGGGAAGCGTAGCCTTTATGGCTCTGCAATATGGAAACACGGTATTATGAAAGCTTGATTGAGGATTGCTTCACATTGAGAGCTGATGCCAAGTGTCCCAGAAATAGGTGCCGATAAGGCTGGAAAAGAAGATGCACCATCCAGACTAAGCTAGACGATGCATCATGATCAAGGACGAGACTCCTATATTCATGAAGCGTGCGTTTAGCTTCGGGGGATGAAGCTGCTTCCGATCTATATGTCTTTATTCTTAATCGAACGAAGTGTTAACCAAATTCACATTATTGTCAACTATGCAATGTGTAATTTGCGTGAAAATATATCAGTGGATCAGAGAGCGATTATCTTCATGAGCTTTTCTTCGACGATTACTGTATGTGTCTTGTCCCGGTTCAGTATGGATGCCGATTGGCTTTTCAGGTATCACGAGCGTGACGCGGAGCGTCGCGGAAGCGATGGTCTCTGCGGATATTGCTCTCGATAGCAGGGCCAGGGCAATGATGATCAGGAGCAATGCTTTCATGGAATCATCCTCTCCGCTGAATATAGCGCATCGGTGTTTCAGACGCATTGCTCCTCTGTTAATTGATCATGATGCTTCAGGATTTCATTCAGCCTTGATGTAGCCATCCATCATCCGGTGCATCCTGAATCCAAGCGATGATACAGCTATTGGGATTTCAGTTGCCCCGAACCCGCTGTTGATGCTGTCTATCGCATCATAGATTGTGTCTATCTCCTCCCTTTTGTAATCCCGCACCTTGAAATAGCTGAACGAGATGTGGGGGACATATGGCTGGCCGAGAGGGCATATCCCCTCCATCTTCAGGAACATGCTGCAGAGGATGCCGTAATCCTTCTCGCTGGTGGGGATGAACTTCATGCTCACGACATCCCTTCCGTTCGTGCTTATTCCCGGGGAGATCATATTTATGATAGCGTCACCATACTTCTTCATGATCTCATCCATAGCCTTACGTATCAGAGGTCTGGAGACTTCCATCCTCCTGTTCACCTCCTCAGGGGATGCGGAGTTGTTCTCGTTCCAGAAAGTATGGAGCGTCAGGTGGAACGACGGGGAGGGAAGTGGAATCACGAGGCTGCCGGCCTTTCCACAGAACGCGTCATAGCGCTTCCTGCATTCCGCTGACGCCGCTTCGGACAGATCGAATATGGAGGTATAGCCATAGAATGGCTGAAGGAAACCTTCCTTGGATACCTTCCGGACAAGATTGCCCGCGATCTTCCACTTCTTCGGGCGATTGAGCGTGTCAGAGCTGAACCTGTCGAGAAGCATCTTCCTGTATTCGTCATATGATGGCATTTCCATACTACATCTCCGCTACCGAGAATATCTTCCTGAAATCCTGCATGTCGAAGTGCCTCTGATAGACAAGGTCATCGACGCTGAAGGATATCGTGAAGTCCGTCTCCTCAGCCAATGCCTTTATTTCCCTGTAAAGGGATTCGACGGCATCCTGGGGGAACTCCTCCGTCTTGAAGTAGCCAAGGGACACATGAGGCGTGTAAGGTCTTCCCACGGGCCAGATATCCTCGCTCTCGGAGAATATGTCCTGCAGGATCCTCGCATCCTCATCATCCTTCGGCACGAACTTGATGCTCACCACGTCGCTTCCGCTCGTGCTGGGGCCAAGGGCTATGAGGCTCACATCCTTCCGTCCTGAATCGTGGAGCTTATGGAAGAGGTCCTCTATCCTTTTCTCGATAGTCTCCTCCTCCGCATCTATCTCCGCCGCGGATGATGACACGGTATACTCATTGCAGAACTCATGCGCGGTAAGATGGAAGGTGTGCTCTGGAAGCGGCACGAACATCGGGCCATGGCTATCAAGGAGCTTGTCCTGTATGGCCCTGCATCTCGATGCATCCTTTTCCGAGAGCCTGTATACCGATGTGTAGCCATAGAATGGCGCGAAACGGCCATCCGGGCTTACCTTATCCTTCAGCCCCTCGCTTATCGTCCAGCGCTCCGGGACTGTCTCTATGTTCTTCCTGAAGGAAGCCTTTATCCTCTCGGCAAACTCCCTGCAGTCCTCTTTCCTTGCCTTCTGTGTCATTTTATCGATCCCTCCGATAGTCCTGTGATGAAGTACTTCTGCAGGAACAGGAAGAGCAGGCATACCGGCAGTATCGCGAGGAAAGCCGCCGCTGCTGCCTCATTGAGCTCCACTGAGAAGTCCGAGAAGAACTTCGATATGAAGAGCGTTATCGTCTCCATGTCATTGTCCTGCAGGAAGTAAAGCGCGTATTTATAGTCATTCCAGATCTTGATGCCCGTGAGTATGAGCACCGATGCGATCACCGGCTGCAGCTGTGGCATTATGACCGAGAAGAATATGCGGAAATCCCTGCATCCGTCTATCGCCGCGGCCTCATCAAGCTCATCCGGTATGTTGCGGATGAAGTTGGAGAAGAGGAACACGGACATAGGCAGGTTGTAGGTGGCGAGTATCAGGATGATCCCCCAGTACGTATTCACGGCCCCGAGCCCTAGCATATTCGTGTAGAGCGGGACGATGACGCTAAGCGATGGTATCATCATCACAGCAAGCACTATGTTCGTGATCAACGAGCTCAGTCGGCTTCTGATCCTCGCGATGGGGTAGGCGCATATGGCGCCAAGGAAGAGCACGAGGAACGCTGCGCATACGGTTATGAGCACCGTGTTCCCGAATGCCTTTATCAGGTCTCCATCCTTGAGGACCTCTATGTAGTTGTCGAGATAGAGGTAGGAGGGAGGGCACCATCTTGAAGAGAAGTCAGAGCCCTTCTTGAATGAGACCATCAGCAGTATATAGATGGGGATGAAGTGGAATGCCGCGATCGCTGCCGCAGCCGCGATCCTCAGGTATTTCGTCAGATGCCTTCTCATTTGTCATCCCTCCCGATTATCTTGTTCACCGTGATTGTCGATACCATGATGATTATGAAGAGGAATACCCCAAGCGCCGCTGAATAGCCCGCGTTCTGCGCGTCAAAGTATAGGTAGTTTATCATCGTGGATATCGTGTGCGAGCTGAATCCGGGCCCTCCGTTCGTGAGTGCTACGACAAGGTCGTACATCTGCAGCCCTCCGATAAGCTTGAGTATCACATTCGTGAGGATCGAGGCGCGGAGCATCGGGAGGGTGATGCGGAAGAATGTCTGCATCGTCCCGGCACCGTCTATCATCGGGGCTTCATACATCTCCTTGGGGATGCCCTGCAGCCCCGCAAGATATATGACCATCGCCTGTCCGACGAACTGCATCGAAGTGATGACCATGATGAAGTTCACGGCCCTTGTCCCGCTTCCGAGCCAATCCACCGGATCATGGCCGAAAAGCATTATGATATCGTTCAGGGCTCCATTGTCGTACTGGACTATGAAGAACCATATGTATCCCATGATAAGGCTTGAGACCATTACCGGAAGGTATATTATGGCCCTTATCACGCTGCGGCCGCGGAAGCTGTGGTTCAGCAGCAGCGCGTATGCCAGGCCGAAGATATTCTGGAGCATCGTATCCCCGAGCCCGACATAGAATGTGTTCTTTATCGCGTGGACTATCCTTGAATCCGTGAATAGGTTCAGATAGTTCTTGAAGCCGACATATGACCAGGACTGGGAGAATCCATTCCAGTCTGTCAGCGATATACGTATTCCGCTCACCAGCGGGATGAACACGAATACTGTGATAAGCGCTACAGCAGGTATGGACATCATGTATAGCGAGCGGCTACGTTTCATTCTCTATTCCTCCTCAGTTCTTCAGTCTTTCATATTCGGTTCTCATGAGCTCGGAGCCCTCGGATACCGTGGATTCACCGGAAAGCACGGAAGTGCTGTATACCTTGAGCGTGTTCCACATGCCATCAGGCAGGTACTGCCTGTCGAAGTGGTTCGTCACTGTCGAGCCATCGATCTGGCCGAGGATGGAGAGGATGCCAGGATCGGTTACCTCCGCGTTGTCCATCGATGGCGGCAGGCTGTATGCCTCGGCGACAAGGAGGACATTCTCCGGCTGGGCAAGGTAGTCGATGAAGACAAGGGCCGCCTCGAGGTTCTCCGAGTCCTTCCATACTCCAACCGCGTCGCGCTCGCCGCTGATGAGGAAGCTGCTGTCATCCGCGGAGTATCCTGGGATCTCCATCATCGACACATTCGCGTCAGGGTTGAGCTTCTTCACCTCAGCCATCGTGAGATTGGACTGGAACGCGAACGCGACCTTGTTCTGCGCAAGTCCCCTGTAAGTGCCGGACTTGTCGGCTGTGAGGTAGTCGACGTTGGTGTATCCGTTCTCGACAAGCGAGAGCACGAAGCTTCCGACCTCGTCATACTTTGTCCAGTCGAATGTGCCGTCAAGGAGCTCCTGGGCGTAGTTCTGCTTCTCAGACATCGTGAGGATGGAGAGGGAGAGCCTTGAGAAGAGGCCAGCCACATCGGAGGAGTCCTTTCCCGCGATATGTATCGGCGTGTATCCAGCTGCCTTGATCTTCTCACAGGCCGCAAGGAACTCCGGAAGGTTCTCCGGCCGTGACTCAACTCCTGATGCTGCAAGGACATCGTCATTGCAGATAAGGCCTGTGATGTCTATGTCCATAGGCAGCGCGACGATGCTTCCATCATAGTCAGTGACAGTCGATCTGATCTCCGGGAGAAGGTGCTCTGCCCAGTTTCTCTCGTTAAGAGGGTAGAGGTAATCGCCATAGAGAGCCACAGCCCAACCATGGGTCGTGAAGAGGTCCGGCAGGTCATTTGCCGCCATCTTCGTCTTCATCAGCGCCTGATAATCCTTTCCGTAGGAGACTATCTCCACCTTGATATCCGGATTGGCCTCGTTGAATGCCTCGACGATCGCCTCATACGCCTCGAGCGTCGATCCAGTTTCCTTGATCGCGAACTCAAGCGTCTGGACGTTGCTGTCTTCACCGGCTCCGCCTGCGTATACCGCAGCGAGGGCAAGCGCAATCAGCGCGATTGATGCAAGAATCTTCTTCATTATGTACTCCTTCATGTGTTATGACATCGGTGTCATCACACTAAGGATTCTTATCCCGTTTCCCGCATCTGTCAACAAAAATCTTCGTTAAGTCCTGGTGAAATCCTGGCGAAGGGCGGGCCTGAGGCTGTCGCGGGGGATGAATTCTGGAACGATAAGGCGGTCGATCCTGGCTCCTTCCTCGGGGAATAGTGAGAGTATGAGGCTCTCAGCCAACCCTTGGTAATCAGGGGCGAATGTCGAGAGGCTGGGGACGAGGAACCTGCTTGAGGGTATGTTGTCGAATCCGATGATCGAGACATCCTCGCCGATCCTGATGCCTTTCTCCGTCAGGGCCCTGTATACCCCGAATGCCCTTTCGTCTCCTGATATGAAAATAAGCTCATCAAGCTTGCCTTTCCATATCGCTTCTTCCGTGAAGGCGTAGGCCTCATCCGCTCCCGCGATATCATAGACGATATTGATCGATCCTACATCCTTGCCATTGTCCCTGAACGCGTTTATCGCGCCATTGACCCTGTCTGTATTGACCAGCGTTGGCTTGCGCAGAAGCATCGTCGCAGATCCAAGGCCCTTGCGGCATAAGGAGCTGAAGAGGCTATAGAGCGCCTCGTAGTTCGCGTTCCCTACGTACTCGACGGTTTTGTCATATGCTCTCTCGAATACGACGAATGGGATGTCCCTTTCCTTGAGTATCCTGATCCTTGGATCGTCCTCGACCTCATAGAAGACGATCACGCCATCGATGAATCCCGCGTTCGTGTTGAGTATGGACTTATCGAGCGATGTCATGTCATAGCAGTACTCGACGAAGAGAGTGATTCCCTTCTCCTGGCATAGGAGGCTGACGCGCTCTATCATCACCTGCATCCACTGCAGCGGGAATTCCCTTGGGGAGTTGATCGAGGCGAGGACAACCTTCGTCTTCTTTGATTTCAGGTTCTTCGCGTATTCATTTGGGCGGTAGTCTATCGATCTGATTATCTCATTGATCTTCGCCGCCGTTGCCGGAGCGACATTGCTCTCGTTGTTGATCACACGGGCGACTGTCTTCGGCGAGAAGCCTGAGAGTTTGGCGATGTCATAGATCGTATAGCGTTTTCCCATAGCTGTAGAATGATATTCCATTAATGGACGTTCCGCTAGATGCAGAATCCGATATTCCTATTGATGCGAAATAGAAATAGAAATTGCTTTATTTATATAATAATAGTATTGTAAAATATTTATATACTATTGAAGTAGATAGTATCTATATCATAATCATTGAAGTATTGGTTTTAGGTAATCAAACATGTCGATCAATGATCAGGAAAGCAATCAGATTGATATAATAACAGATGCCTTCTATACATCCTCATCGAATAGATAGATGATATTAGTATGTCTTTTAAGGCTTTCTGTATCATTCTGTATAAGTTCCCATGATTCTTTATATGTATTTCCTATGGTAACACCCTCATTTTCTATATAATTCATAAATAGTTTCCAATCATATCCGAAATGATCTGAGAAATCATAGGCGAGGTCCGTTTTCCTACTGTCGTTGACATGGGACTCTATGCCATAGAGCGCGTGCTCGATATTCCTGGATAGATAGAAGATGCTGTAAGGGATATTCCCCTGAAGGGACCTTGTGTGGATAAAGGCCTTGACGTTGCCGCGCCTTCTCCTGTTCCTCTGCTTGATCGAGTCGGGGTTGCATGTGTAGATCGCATCCTCCTCGTACTCGGCATGCTTTGCCCTGTAGTCCAGCCTCACGGCTGTGTCTGGGATGAAAAGGCCATCGGTATCGGCTATGTGGATGACGCGGAGTATGTCGCTGCGCGATAGCCCGTACCTGGAGCATTCCTGCTGGACGATCGATTCGATCTCCGAAAGCGGATTTCCCTTCCTGTGTCGCTTGATGAGTATGTCCCCATGATAGATATGGAAGATCACGCGGTTTGGGCGGAAGTAGCTTCTCATGAGCGAGTAAAGGGCATTCTCCTCGCTCTTTCCCTCTGTTATGAATATCACGAGCTTATTCATGGCGCCATGCCTTTCTCAGGGCCCTGGCTATGTCATGTGGATCGGCTTCTGAGGATATTCCATCGCTCTCGTCTGACAGCAGGACGGATCTGAGATAGTAGCTTCGGAGGTTCTCCGTGTCCGGGACAGAGGAAGGGATGCGCATGTACTTGCTGTCAGGATTGCGCGTTGAGATTATAAGCGATCTCTTGTCTATCATCTCGAGGATGCGGAGGTTATGGCTTGTGAAGATAAGCTGTCCCTCTGCGCCGTTTCGGAAGACTTCCATCAGCTCTCCCAGAAGATATTCGTAGATGGAGGCGTCCAGCTCATCTATGACAAGGCATGAGCTTCTCTCGTTGTAGACGAAGATGAGGACCGATAGAAGGGATATGAGCTTGATTATCCCCTCTGACTCAGACCTGAGCGGGATAGGGGAGTTGTTCTTGTTCGATGTAAGCTCTATCATGCCATCTTCCTCTTCCCTGATGCCTATGCTCATATTTGATATCAATGTTCCTAATACGGAATTTATATTTGATATCGTATCCCTGATATTCTCCTCTTCCTCCGTTGTGGCCTGGAATGGCTCTGAGAGATCTATGTCCATCCGTCCTTTGACCTTGCGGCCCTTCACGAGCCTGAGATAGCTTATGGTCAGTATAGATTTAGGCTTTGCCTTGCGTGAGCTGATGACAAGGAAAGATGTCCTTGCGTACTCCCTGAGCGCAAGGATCGCTTTCCCTATGGCCGTGCCCCTGAGCTTCCTGATGAGAAGAGGGGAGGCGAAGAGCATCGATCTTCTCTCCTTCGCCGACAGGGCTATCTCCTTTTCCGCATCGCTATCAGAGAAGCCCGAGGGCTTCCCATAGAAGCTCTTCTTGTCCCTGTCCCAGTAGATCGTCAATGCCCTCTTCCCGCTTTCCTTCACGGAAAGGCGCTCTCCGTTTATCGTCGTACCGATCCTGAGCGTATAGCTTGCATCGAGACTCTTTCCCTTTGAGGTGATACGGAAGGAGATGGAGAGCGTGGCCTCCTTGCTATCGACGTTGACCAGCTCGCGCGTATTGCGCGGAAGGGGTTGGGAGGAAATGATATGGCGAAGCGTGTCCAGCGCCTCGACCGCGGCGCTCTTTCCCGAGCCGTTTTGGCCGAAGATCGCGAGGATGTCCGAAGATGGCGGGTCTGATGCGTAGAGGATCTCCGGCATGGTGAATGAGCCGTGCCGGACGTTCCTGAATCCATCAAGCTCTAATCCCTTTATCCTTATCTCTTCCATCAGAACGTCACTGACCTCTCCGGGGCTGTGAATGACGAGAATACAGCCGTTGCATCCTTGAGATAGAACACCTCGGTATTGCCATCGTCCGGGCTGTACATATCCTTGAGCTCGGGATAGGCCTCAAGCATGGATACCCTCGCTTCCCTTCTGTCATCCTCGACAGCAGTTGCCGCGACGCGGAGCCATGTGCCGTCAAGGAACGCGCAGATCTCTATCTTCGGATTCCTGTGGATCTGCATGGAAACGGATTTCTTCTTCCCCGTCTGTATATACAGCCTGCCCTCGAAGCTGTGGATGGTGCCGAATGGCCTTACCCTGGGCTGCCCGTTATCATCGGTTGCAAGGTAGTACGTGCCCGCTTTCTTCAGGAATTCCAGAACTTCGTCCATATTCGCCTCCTGGATATAGTATACAGCTATATAATGGATTGCGATCGTTCTTTTGCTTCGGATATGCCATGTGCAATTTTGTTGCAATATTTTCTGCAATTTTGTGAATGCAAAGTTTTATTGTTGCAATTTTATTGAAATGCAAGAAAATACCACACGAGTTGTTAAATTTATGTTGATTTTTGGCCAAAAGTTTTTGACAAAGCGTACGAGTTCCTAGATACTGAGGCTACATAGACAAGGAGACAAAACTATGAAGAAACTGTTGACCATCATGCTGGCGCTCCTCATCGCCACGTCGCTTTTTGCTTCAGGTTCCAAGGAATCCGCTTCAGCTGATTCGGGAGATGGCAAGATCAAGATAGCTCTTATCATTGAGAACACCATCGACGATAAAGGCTGGTGCCAGGCTATGCATGACGGCATAACCCAGGCAATGGAGCAGCTTCCGGGGAAGATCGAGTACAACTACTCTGAGAAGATGGCTGTTGTCGATGCAGGCTCGATGGCCAGACAGTATGTCGCTGAAGGCTATGACCTGATCATCGCGCATGGCGCTCAGTATAAGAACACGATCCTCGAGATGGCTGAGGAGTATCCTGACGTGTCATTCGCGTTCGGAACCTCTTCGGAGATCGGGCCGGAGAACGTGTTCACGTATATGCCGGAGTCCGAGGAGACCGGATATATCAACGGAATCATCGCAGGAACCCTCACGAAGGCCAACATCGTAGGCCTTGTCGGACCTGTCGATTCCGGTGACGCTGCCCGCTACAACCGCGGCTACGTCCTCGGCGTACAGTCAGTCAATCCGGACTGCAAGATTCTCGTCGCCCATACCGGCTCATTCTCCGACTACGTCAAGTCATCCGAGGTTGCCACGTCCCAGCTTTCAAATGGCGCTGACATGATGACAGGTTCCTCACAGCAGGCGATCGGTGCGCTCAGGGCCACTGCGGAGAGCCCGACAGCGATGTGGGTAGGTCAGGACCTCGCGCAGCTCACGACTCCGGAAGGACAGGCGAAGTGCATCGCGGCTTCCTCATATGATTACGCTGCGGTCATCGTAAGCCTGGTTGACAAGCTTGAGAACGGCATCAAGGGCGGCGAATGCATCCCGATGAACTTCAACAACGGCGGATTCATCTTCGAGTTCAATCCAGCGCTTGAGGCAGAGTGGGTCACTCCTGAGCTCAAGGCCAAGGTCGAGGATCAGATCGCGGCATTCCAGGCTTCCGCGGGAGTGCTTGCGGATTGGGCAAGCGTCGACTATTCGACACTGTGATTCATTCATCATCAAGGCAGGGCTCAGGCCCTGCTTTGCTTTTCTAAATTGTTTAGGCGGTTATCTTGATGGAAGGAAAGATCAGAGAGCTCAGGATGGAGCATATCACGAAGCGGTTCCCAGGGGTCCTTGCCTCCGATGATATCTCCATATCAGTAGGAGAGGGGGAGGTCCTGGCCCTTGTCGGTGAGAATGGAGCCGGCAAGACAACGCTCATGAACATCCTGATGGGGCTTTACCAGCCTGATGAGGGGCGTATCCTCATCAATGGCAGCGAGGTGAGGTTCCGCGGTCCCGAGGATGCGTTCAAGGCGGGGCTGGGGATGGTCCATCAGCAGTATATGCTCGTGCAGAACATGACAGTGACCGAGAATATCGCGCTGGGGTATAAGAAGGCGTGGAAGCCGATGAGGCTTTCGCTCTCGGAGGTACGTAGCCGTGTCGTCGAGATCTCGGAGAAGTACTCGCTGAGCGTCAATCCCGATGCGTATATCTGGCAGCTTTCAGTCGGCGAGCAGCAGAGGGTGGAGCTCGTGAAGACGCTCTGCCTCGGCGCAAGGTTCCTCATCCTCGATGAGCCCACGAGCGCGCTCACGCCGCAGGAGACCGATGAGCTTATCGCGCTCCTGAAGAACATGACGGATGAGCTCTCGATCATCTTCATCTCCCATAAGCTCCAGGAGGTCAAGGCCATATCGAACAAGGTGGCCATACTGCGTCATGGAAAGGTTGTCTTCTCAGGCAACACCGATGATCATTCATCCCAGGATATAGCTGCCATGATGACAGGCCACAGCATAGAGCTTCCCAAGAACCTTGATAAAAACGATTCAGGTGATACCGTGCTCTCGATCCGCGATCTCGTGGTCATGTCGGACAGGAAGACGGTGGCGCTTGATCATCTTTCCCTTGATATCAAGGCAGGGGAGATCGTGGGGCTTGCCGGCGTGTCCGGCAACGGGCAGAGGGAGCTGAGCGAGGCCATAAACGGCCTTAGGCGCGTAGAGTCTGGATCCATATCCTTCTTCGGCAAGGAGATCGCGAACTTCACTCCGCGCCAGGTCATAGATGAGGGGATGGGATATATCCCGGAGGAACGCAACACCGAGGGCATAGTCCCGGCGTTCTCGATCAGGGAGAACTTCATACTCAAGGATGCATCCAATCCGGAGTTCTCCTCCCGTTCCATATTGAAGAAGAAGGATATCGACGATTACTCGGAGAAGCTTGTGAAGGAGTTCGATGTCAGATGCCCTGACATACAGACCGCGGCAGGCTCCCTCTCCGGAGGAAACATACAGAAGGTGATACTCGCCCGCGAGATAGAGAGGAAGCCTCGCTTCCTGATCGCGGTCTATCCGACAAGGGGATTGGATCTCGGGGCTGTTGAGTTCATACATCAGCAGCTACTGGCTATCAGGCGGGAAGGTATCGGAGTGCTGCTCATATCCGAGGAGCTTGATGAGATAATGGACCTCTCTGACCGCATTGCCGTTATATACAAAGGCTCGATACAGAAGGTACTGGACCATGATGAGGCCACAAGGGCAAGGCTTGGAGTGCTGATGGCGGGGGTGAAGGAAGAATGACTAGGACTTTCAGGCTGGCCTTCAAGGCCGTGATAATACTTATCGCCGCGCTCGCGGCTGTGCTCATCGCCTCGATCATACTCTGGATGATCGGTGCTGATGTCGGCGCCACGTTCTACACGATCTGCATCGTGCCGCTTACCAATACGCTTCACATCACTGAGGTGCTCATCAGGGCGATACCGCTCTGCATCATAGCCCTCGGCATAACCGTCGCGTACCGCTCCGGCATCATAAACATAGGCGCTGAGGGCCAGATGGCGATAGGCATCCTCGCGTTCACAGGCGTCGCCCTTGCGTTCCCGTCCGTGCCGCGTCCGCTGCTTCTGCCGATCGCGCTGCTCGCGGCTGTCATAGGCGGCGGCCTCTGGGGCTTCATCCCTGGCATTCTCAAGGCAAGGCTGAACGTCTCTGAGCTTCTCTCCACTGTCATGCTCAACTATATAGCCGCGCAGTTCTACTCCCTCTGCCTCCGCACGATATACCTCGATCCCGCGGAGCAGGGCCTTGGGGCCGCGGGCACGCCGCAGTCGATGAGGCTTACCGAGAACGTGTGGCTCGGGCGCATGTCAGGACGCCTTCATTACGGGCTTCTTTTCGCTCTCGTGCTTGCCGCCCTCATATTCTTCCTCATGTGGAAGACGACGCTTGGCTTCAGGATGAGAGCCTCGGGCTCGGAGGCCAGGGCCGCGCGCTATGGCGGCATAAACGTGGCGTTCTACGTGACGCTCGCGATGGTCATCTCCGGAGCGTTCTCAGGGCTTGCCGGCGGCATAGAGATCGCGGGCGTGCACAGGAGGGCGATAGAGGGAGTCACGAACAACTATGGCTTCTCGGGCGTTGTCGTGGCGCTCTTCGGAGGCCTTCATCCGTTCGGCATCATCCCCGCGTCGTTCTTCTTCGGCCTTCTCATATATGGCGCCACGCTTGCCCCTTCAAAGGTAGGGGTTCCCGCGAATATCGTGCAGGTGATGCAGGGTGTCATCATCATCGTCATCGTCACCGCGCAGATGGTGCTTTCGAACGCATACTTCCAGGACCGCGTCTGGAGGAAGATAAGCTCGCTTAGGAAGAAGGAGGCCTGATATGATCACGATACTCACGAATATGCTCTCGATGTGCATACCGTTCTCAGTAGCCCTCCTTCTTGCCTCGATCGGCGAGATGTTCAACCAGAGGGCAGGCGTATTCAACCTCGGATGCGAAGGCATAATGGCGATGGGGGCCTTCATAGGCATGCTCATCCCGTTCTCAGTGGGTGGCGGCGGGCCTGTGCCTCAGGTGTACAACGTGCTGGGCTTCCTTGCCGCAGCAGCGGTCGGCGCGTTCCTCGGCCTCTTCTTCGGGGTCGTCACCGTGACATTCCGCGCACCTCAGGGTATCGCGGGAATCGGGCTCCAGATGTTCGGAGTCGGGACCGCCGGGACGCTCTTTAGGCACTTTGTCGGCGGAACGCAGTCGATCCCCGGCATCCCTGATATAGACATCCCCCTTCTCTCGAAGATACCGTTCCTGGGAGATGTCTTCTTCTCCCACAATGGGGCTGCCTATCTTGCCTATCTCTTCATACCGGTCGCGTGGTACATCCTCTTCAAGACGCCTTGGGGACTGAAGGTCAGGGCTGTCGGGACGAATCCGAGAGCTGCTGACTCGATGGGCATAAACGTCTCGCGCACGCGCTATGAGTCCCTGATGCTCGGCGGCGCTCTTGCGGGCCTTGCCGGCGCATATCTCTCGATAGCACAGGCGAAGATGTTCTCCGACACACTGATCTCGGGAAGGGGCTTCATCGCCGTCGCCCTTGTCTACTTCGGGCATTGGCATCCTCTGCAGATCATGGGAGGCGCTCTCCTCTTCACGTTCGCGCAGACGTTCCAGACGCAGATACAGTCGATGGGGATATCATTCCCGTATGAGCTCGCGGTCATGCTTCCGTATGTGCTTGTGATCGTCGTGCTCTCGTTCACGTCGCGCAACCAGACGACGGCCCCGACATCGCTTGGAAAGCCGTTCAACAGGGAGATGAGGACGTAGGGATCCTCTCCTTGCAGCAGGGCTCGGCTTATTATGCTGGGCCCTTTTCTCTCTTTCCTGTTTATGCTTTCATATGCAAGGACATGAAACACGATAATACCGATCTGGAAAAGCTTTATCATGATTATATCGAGGGAAGGCATCAGCCATCATCCCCAGATGACTTCAATCTTCTTGCCAAGGCTATAAGGGACCATGCCACGGAGGAGGAGAAGAGGGAGAGATGGGAGGATTTCGGACGTCTTGCATATGACGGGCATGACGTGCCCCTGCTTTTTGATCTTCTCTCGCTCGTGGAGAATGAGGAGAGCGGCAGCTTCGAGTGGAACTTCCTCATGGCCATGGCCCTCTATAGGTCCGCGGTGGTCATAAACATGGCCGATGATGTCATCTTCGACGATATCTGCACGAATGTCAGGGAGACGCTCCGCTCTGCGCGCATGTACTCGGCGAAGGCGCAGGCGATAAGGGCCGACGGGGAGCTCGAGCGGCTTGACGGCGTCATATCAAGGGCCCTTACCGTCGCGAGGCTCAAGGGCGTGGTATGAGGCGGCACTGCAATCTCTCTGGTCGCTGCGGCGGCTGCACCTACGCGAATATCCCATACGCCGATGAGCTATTGGACAAGCGCGTGATGGAGGAAAAGCTCCTCGGACGCTTTTCTGATGTCGCCCCGATACTACAGAGCGGAAGGATCACGGGATACAGATGCAAGGTCCAGGCCGTGTGCGGCATGGATGACGGGCGCCTTGTCACGGGCATATACCGCAAGGGAACGCATAAGCTCATCCCCGTCAGGTCCTGCCCCCTTGAGGATGAGAGGGCGGGACGCATACTCGAGACGATAAGGTCCCTATGCACGCGCTTTGGGATCATCGCCTACGACGAGGATATGGGCTTCGGGGACCTTCGCCATGTGCTCATAAGGCTCGCGGCCCATAACGATGAGGCGCTTGTGACGCTTGTGACCGCTTCCGACAGGCTGCCCCATGAGGCGGACCTTGCCGCCGCTATACATCAGAAGCACCCGTTCGTCAAAGGCGTCGTGTCGGTGAAGAACCGTGAGAAGACAAGCATGGTCATTCCTGAGAATCCTGAGATGAGGATCATATACGGCAAGGGGTATATCACGGACAGGCTCTGCGGGCTTTCGTTCAGGATTTCCCCTGTGTCGTTCTATCAGGTGAATCCGTACATGGCTGAAAGGCTTTACAAGATCGCCATGAACATGGCGTCCCTCCGCCCTGATGATGTGGCTATAGACGCGTACTCCGGCACCGGCACGATCGCGCTCATCGCAGCCTCGTACGGGGCTGGATCGGTCATAGGCGTGGAATCCAATCCAGAGGCCGTGAGGGACGCGGTTGAGAACGCTAGGATGAATGGGCTTGGCAACGTGAGCTTCGTCAACGCCGACGCGTCGAAATACATGAAGGAAGCCGCGAAGAGAGGGGAGAGATGCTCTGTGCTGTTCCTGGATCCTCCACGTTCCGGCGCGACAGAGGAATTCCTGGCGGCTGCTGGCCGCATGGCTCCCGATCGTATCGTCTACATCTCGTGCAGCCCGGAGTCGCTGCAGCGCGATCTCAGGTACATAAGGCGCTTCCTTCCATACAGGATCCGCGGCATCCAGCCTGTCGACATGTTCCCTGGCTCTGAGCATATAGAGACGGTCGTGCTGCTCTCCAGGATCAGGGAGAAAAGCAGGAAAAGATAGCATTCCCGGCAGAAAAGACAGCAATCAGGCTCTTCTTTGTGGTATAATGCAGGCAAAGGAGAGCATTTTGAATAAAGTCATAACTGTTGGACGTCAATTCGGTAGCGGAGGCAGGGAGCTTGGCAGGCGCCTTGCTGATTATCTCCAGATCGCTTATTACGACAAGGAGATCGTCGAGGAGATCGCGAAGAGGACACAGCTTTCAGAGGAGTATATCCACAACGTTGTGGAGCATCATCCGTATCCGCTTCTGCCGATCACGATCGGACGCAGCTTCAATCCTATGGGCAATCCTATGTTCCAGATCACGCAGAGCGTCTACGCAGAGCAGACAAGGATCATCAAGGAGATGGCTGAGACATCGGACTGCGTCATAGTCGGACGCTGCGCTGACTATATCCTGAGGGATATAAAGCCATGGAGGCTCTTCGTTTACGCTGACCTCGACGCGAGGATCAGAAGATGCTATGCCCGCGCTCCGGAAGGTGAGCACCTTACCGACAAGGAGATGAAGCAGAAGATCCTTTCCGTGGATAAGGGCAGGCAGAAGTACTATGAGTTCTACACCGGCAACAAGTGGGGCGATATGACGAACTATGACTTCTGCATCAATACATCCAACCTCATCATAAAGGACGCGATTCCCCACATCGCTCATCTTTTCGACTGATGCGCCGCACGATAAGCCCTGGGCTGCTGCTCAGGGCTCTTGATTGCCTGGAAGAGCGTGGAGTTGAGATGCACAGCCTCCTTGTCGCGAAGGAAGGCGAGCTTGTATATGAGGCATACTGGGCTCCGTGGAATAGGGATAAGCTTCATCGCATGTACTCGGTGACGAAGAGCTTCGTATCGCTGGCAGTCGGCGCGCTGGTACAGGATGGCCTTGTGTCCCTTGATGACAGGATATCCTCCTATTTCCCGGAGTATGGAGATCTTCCGCCCCAGCTTTCCGCGCTCACGATACGTGACATGCTGATGATGAGGACCTGCCACAGCGTGACGACATACAAGCAAGGCTGTGATCCCACGTTCATACCTTCATGGAAGGATGACTGGGTCGGCTCATTCTTCACCGCTGTCCCGGACCATGAGCCAGGCACGGTCTTCGCCTATGACACATCGTCATCGCATGTCCTTGCCGCCCTTGTTGAAAGGCTTACTGGCGATAGCCTCTTGGACTATCTTAAGCGAAGATGCTTCCCATCGCTTCATATCTCTCCTGACACTTACATCATGAAGGATCCTAAGGGCGTCTCAATAGGGGGAAGCGGGCTGATGATGAGGCCGATAGACCTCATGTCCGTCCTTCTCCTCCTTTCGCGCGGGATGGACGGGAATGTCGGGAAGGATTACCTTGATGCCGCCCTTTCACCGCTTTCAGAGGTGCCGGGATCGCTCTTCTCAGGCTATGGCTATTTCTTCTGGACGCTTCCTGGAGGCGCGTATGCCATGCATGGCATGGGCGGGCAGCTTGCGTACTATGATCCCTCTTCTGACATAGCGGTTGTCACGACCGCGGCGACGCAGGGCGTGAAGGGAGGTGATGAGGCAATCCTCGGGGTCATCCAAGGCATAGTGGAAGGCCTTGGTGATGATAGCGCGGAGGCTGAGAAAAGGCTTGAGGCAAGAACCGAAAGTCTTCATATCCCATACGTGAATGGCAGCTGGAAGGGCAGTGAGGGAAAGAGCTCATACTCATTCAATGGTGAGAACGGGCTTACTCGGATGTCCTTCGAATTCGGAGAGAAGGATGGGGTGGTCGAAGCTGAGTATTACGGCATCAGCTATCGTATCCCGTTCGGCTATGGCGAGAACGTGATCTCGGATTTCCCTGAGAGAAGGTCCTCCCCGATAGCATCATCCGGAGCGTTCCTTGAGGATGGGAGCTTCGCTCTCCTTGTCCACCTTATGAATGAGGAGATAGGGACGATAAGAATGCAGGCATCATTCTCCGATGACTCTGTCAGAATCAGTTCCATACTCTGCGGCGAGTTTTCGTTCAGGGGCTTTGAAGGGAGCGCCTCAGGCATCCTCGAGAAGCATGGCGCACTTGAATAAAAGGATATTTCTGGGTTAATATTCCTTTTCTGATAAGGAGCTTGATGTGATACCTCTCAAAGAACTCATCGACAAGGAAACGAATGTATACGAGATGACATGCGTTGCTATCAAGGAAGCTGATATCTACGCTCAGACAGATAAGGGTGCCGATATCGAGGCATCAGGCGAGAAGGTTGTCTCAGTCGTCCTTGCTCGCGCCCTTAACGACGAGATTGAATACACAGAGCCAGCAGAGGCCTAAGGCCGTACTTCTATTCGGCCCCACCGCTGTCGGGAAGACCGCTCTGACAGAGAGTCTTTTCCAGAGAGGCTTCGAGATCGTCAATGCCGACTCGGTACAGGTGTACCGTGGATTGGACATAGGATCTGCGAAGCCTTCTTCATCCCTGCAGCGCCTTATTCCGCATCATCTTATCGATATCCGCGACCCCTGGGAGGAATATACCGTAGGGGATTTTGTCCATGACGCTGACAGGGCGATCCTCGATATAGCGTCAAGGGGACGCGTCGCGCTTGTGACGGGCGGCACGGCGTATTATTTCAAGCATCTTCTCTATGGCGCCCCTGAAACGCCGAAGGCTGACCTGGCTGTGCGCGCATCGGTCGAGGAATCGATCAGGGAGAATGGGAAGGATTGGGCATACGGCTATCTATCATCATTCGATCCCGTGGCCGCGGCGCGCATCAATCCAAATGACGTGTATAGGGTCTCGAGGGCGATCGAGGTCTACCTTTCGACAGGACGTCCGCTTTCCTCTTTCCTCCTTTCTGAGAAGGAGAGGGAGGATGTCGATTTCATCACGATCGGCCTCAGGCGCGAGAGGAAGGAGCTTGAGGAGCGCATAAGGCTTCGTGTGGATATCATGTTCAGCGAAGGAATGTACGATGAGATGAAAAGGCTTCTGAGGGAAGGGGCGAAGGCTTCATGGCCCGCGATGGAAGGAATCGGCTACAAGGAGTTCTTCCCGGCTATCGAGTGCGGAGAGTGCACCATCTCCTCAATCAAGGAGGATATAGTGAGGTCATCCATCAGGTACGCAAAGAGGCAGATGACCTTCTTCTCGTCATTCCCCACGGCGCGCTTCTTCCATCCTGATGACACCGAGGGGATACGGCTCTATCTTGAGAGCCGCGGCTTCATATCCCGATAGGCGCTGAGAGCGCTGGCCCTTCCGGCACATATACCTCTATAGGCTCAGGCTCAAGCGCTGTGTATTCCGTTATCTCCGAGTCCGTTATGTTCCACCAGCCCCTGTTATTCCATGTGAAGCTGAATGTCTGCGTGACGCTGTAGCGGTAGACGACAGATCCCGCTGCCGCAGGCTGCTCCTGCTCCTCCGTCTCCTCATATGGGAACGGCACGTACCAGGTGCCCTTCGCCGTGTATTCGTTCTCTCCTGTCTTCTCCACTGAATCCACCACGACGCCATAGACATATGAGTTATTGGGGACCGCGGGCTTGCCCTGGGCTATCCAGTCATTGACGTTGATCGCGGGATCGGAGGACTCATAGGCAAGGCGCACGCGCGTCGTGACGAAGAGGTTCGTGACCTCCATGGACTGCGGAAGATCATCGCCCTTGACCGCTGTATCCAGCGCCTGAGGATCCACGTTGCTCTGCGCGTCATATACCGCATATATGATCCCCACCGGATCGAGATCCTTCGTTAGAGGCGGCTTGAGGAGATTTGAGATATAGCTATAGAGGAAGGCTATAAGCAGCACGCCAGCGATCGCGAGGATCGTGATGACCGTGCCCTTGACGCGCCAGAACGCGTTGCGCTTCGCTGTCTTCCCAGCCTGCTCCAGGAATGCCGCCGCGTCCTTGCTCTCCTCGGCCTTGCTGACATTCTCCACCCGTTCTTCCTCGCTTATGTCGCCAAGCGTCCATTCCAGCCCGACGCTCCGCTCCAGGAACCACTCCAGCGCAGCGGCCCCGTTCCTGTTTCCTGTTATATCCCTCATCTCCCTGGATCTCGCGTGGAATATGAATGATATGAATCCATCGGTCTTCTCGGGAAGCGTGGCATAGAGCGAGAGCGGGATCTCCTTGTATCCCGATTCCTTTATCTCGGGGCGGGAGAAGGGGAGGGTGCCGGCGGCCGCATAGTACATGAGCTCTGCCATCTCGGTTATGAGGCGGAAGCTCTCCTCAGCCTTGCCTTGTATAAGCGACGTGGACTCCCTGTCCTTCGTCTCCTCGTCGATCATTATCGATACCACGTCTCCCAGGTCCGGGGGAAGCAGGAGGACCTTGTCTCCCTCATAGATATAGATCCTGTAGAGGGGGAATATGCCATTGGAGAGATCAAGGAAGGATGAGTCCGCATGGCAGAGCGCGTACGCGATCTTGTTGATTATCGATAGCGCGTCATGCCTGTGCGTCGTCGCTATCGAATGGATGCTCTCGATGCGGCATCTGTCGAAATAGACATATCTCCATCCATCGATCGTGCAGAATCCGTCCCAGTACCATGGTTCGATGGAGGAGCCATCGGAGATGATCCCCTCCTTCTTCTCTCCCTGCAGAAGATGCTTCGGCACCCCGAACTCATCCAGGCCGAGCCTTATCGCGGTAACCGGCGTGCCGTCGCGCTCTATATCAACAATAACCCTGTTATCCATAAATCACCTCATGATGAAGCCAGCGTGTCCGCATATCGAGTCCTCTTCCCTTGTCCAGATAAGCTCCCATCTGCCTCCAAGGATCGCGCTCACGGACTCTATCTCCGCAGTCGCGCAGGCTCCTATCCTCCCTTTTCTCCATTTATCAAGCAGGTGGCCGCCTTCAAGGATCGCGTCGATCGTGGAGGAGCGCATCCGCCTCATCTCATCCTCCTGCAGCCTTCCTGTCATGTTCGATGATATCAGGAAAACCGTGTTTCCATCATCCATGGATGAGAGGAAATGCCTAAGCTTCTTCATATCCTCGCTTTTCTTCACATAGGTGTAGATCGCGTGGAGCGTTGATGAAGGGGTGAAATACGCGGCGTAGGGCAGCAGGAGCTCACGCATGTACTCCTCCTTCTCATACGCTGACGCGTCGCCAAGGCCGAATGTGCCTATCCTCACCTCTCCGAGAGGCGTGTCCTCAGCCTCCTCCTTCGATTCGAACATGATGCTGCCGCCATCGCGCTCAAGAGGTGGCCTATGGAGGGGCAGGAGAGCGATGATGCGCTTGCAGTCAGGTATGGTCCTGAAGACGCTCCTGTATGCCTCCTGGCATTGCCATAGCCCCATGTGGGGAAGGATCGCCGCGCGTATCGGATCGCTGTCCTTCTCCGCCTCGACCAGGCTCAGGAGCTCGCTCCTTTCTTCTGGGTAGAATATCGTTCCATGGTATCTCATGATAGAAGCTCCTTCACCCTCTTCTCGTCAAGCTCGGCGAAGAGGTTGCGTTCCTGCGTCGGGATGACAAGGCCTTTCTTCCCGTCCTTCGCGCGCCTGAGGTACTTGACCTCGGTATAGTAAAGGTCGGCCTTGCCGTTCTTTTTCGCCTTCGAGTAGTGTATCGCGAGGGATGCCGCGTCGAGAAGGACGGGGAGGGGGACTGTCTTGCCTTTCCTGGATTTTATTATCACATAGGCTCCGCTCGTGTCTCTCGTGTGCATCCAGATATCAGAGCCGCGGGTGTCGTGGCGGAGTATCTCATCGTTCTCCCTCGCGTTCCTGCCGATGATGATGTCAAAGCCCTGTATCGTCAGGCGCACCCCGGGCCTGCCATCATCCTGATGCTTCCGGTCCGACTGCCTCGACATCTCCTTCTGCATCTTGTCGCCCTGGCGCTCGGAAAGGAGGGACTCGTATCGTTCCCTCGTGCTCTCTATCTCACGCCTCGTGGCCTCAGCCTCCTCCGTTGCCATCTCATAGGCCCTCTTGTCCTTCCTGTATCGCTCATAGAGCCTTTCGAGGTTCTCGTTGGGGGAGAGCTTGGGATCGAGCGGTATCGTGATCCTCCCGCCTGTCCTGTAATCTTCAAGGCTCACGCTGTCCATGCCCTTATGCACAAGGTGGATGGAGCCCGCGAGGATATCCGCATAGGACTTCTTCTCCTCAAAGCCCTCCGTGGTCCTGATCCTCTCCTCCTGTCGGCGGAGCCTGTCAGAGAGGGCCGCGAGCTCCTTGTCCCTCTTCTCCTCAAGCCGCCTGGCAAGGTCCTCTGTCCTTTCCTCCCTCGCCTTGAGCGTGCCTTCCCTGTCTATGAACTCATTGAAGGAGGGGCCGCTCCAAGGGCGGACCGTGAATATCCTCTCTCCCTCTCCGGCCCTTTCCTCAAGGCTGAGTACAGATCCTTTCTCCTCGCCGCGCTGCGGGCGGCGGTACATGAGCTCGAGTATGCGGAAGTTGTCATCGGTTATGATCACGTTCGCGCCGATGCCGGAGAATAGGCGCACGACGATCCTTATCCTGTCCTCGCTGTTCTCCGCGTCCAGTATGAAGGCCCTGTCGAATGGAAGCTGCCTGACGCCTGTTATCTTCCTTCCGACAAGATGCGCTCTCATGTACTGCGTGAAGCGCTGCGCGCTCTTCGCCTTCTCCCTCATATGCGAGGTACGGACGACCCTGGCGTCAGGCGTCGCGATCTCGAAGTACAGAAGCCAGGCCTTCTCGCTCTGTGAGTACATCGAAAGCGTGAACGAGTGGAGCGTGTGCTCCGTGACCTTCTGTATATAGCTGTTCTTGAGCGGGAGCTCTGAAAGTATGAGCTCGAGCTCCCTCCAGTTAAGGCTCATAGTCCCTCCATCTCCCTTATCCTCCTCATGCCGGAGGCAAGGTAGAACGATCCTGTTATGAGCACCGAGCCATCGCCTTCAAGCGCCTTCTCAAACGCTCTGTCCCTGTCCTTCTCTATGGAGATATCGAGATGGGGGAAGAGCTCGGATCCAATGCGCGCTATCATCTCAGGATCGCTTCTCCTGTAGTCTCCTGTTGTGGATATGATCACGCGGTCGAATGACGGGAAGAGCACTGAGATCATATGCCCGATGTCCTTGCCCTCGACAGACGAGTATATGAGGGTCTTCCGTCCCTTCGCTATCGCGTCGAATGCCTCCGCCGTGGCCCTGGCCGAATTCACGGTATGCGCGGAGTCGACGACGACGGTCTTCCCGTCTATCATCATCTTCTCGAATCTTCCGGGAAGTGCGGTCTTCTCCAGCTTCCTGATCCCCTCGTCTGTGAGGAATCTAAGGTCATGGGCTGCGAGGATAGCGAGGGCCGCGTTCTCAGCCATCGCCGAGGTGGCCATCGAGAGGCTGAGGCTGAAGTTTCTCCCGTCAATCGTGAATGAGGCTTTCTCCCCGTTCTCGTCTGTCTCGCTTCTGAGGTCCATTATCCTGTCCTCAAGGAAGGAGATTGGTGCCCCGATAGCTTCCGCCTCCCTCTCGAATACCTTCCGCGCGGCATCGCTCTCGCGAGAGACGAAGGTGGGGACTCCGCCTCGCATTATCTTCGATTTCTCCACCGCGATCTTCTCTATCGTGTCGCCGAGTATGGCGGTGTGCTCCAGCTCGATAGGGGTCAGGATGACAGCCTCGGGCGTTATCGTGTTCGTCGCGTCAAGCCTTCCTCCAAGCCCTGTCTCGATGACGGCATCCGTGCATCCCGCGTTCCTGAAGAGCATATAGCCATATGCCGTGTACATCTCGAATGTCGTGGGAGAGGGGGAGCCGAGGGACGAGGGAAGGGAGAACGAGCGTGTCTTCTCAAGAAGCTCATTCGCGGTATCGATATAAAGATCATCGCTGAAGAAGAGGGCGGAAAGCGTGAAGCGCTCCCTTACCGTGTACATATGAGGTGATAGGTACAGCCCCGTCTTCCTGCCGCTTCCGGAGAGAAGGGACGCGAGGTATGCCGACGTGGATCCCTTTCCCTTCGATCCCGCCGTATGGTATGTCCTGAAGCATCTTTCTGGGTTTCCGAGGCGCTCTAGCAGCCTCTCCATCCTCTCAAGCCTGTTCTCTCTTATCGCCTCATTGCCGATGGATGGGGAATAGCGGTCGAAAATCGTCTCCAGTTCCTCTGCCGATCTTATCATGGGCACAAGTCTAACTCATTTGACGGCTTTGGCACATATGCTACATATGTTACTATAATAACATTTAAGTTTTGTTTGTAACATCTTGCAAAAATAATAACCAATCGCTATCATTCAGCCATTGATAACTGAATTGGAGGGATCAATATGAAGATAAGGAAGATCGTTGCTGTGCTTCTCGTGATGCTTCTCTCTGTCGCGGCCTTTGCCGGCGGCAGCAAGGAAGAGAGCGCTGTCTCCGCGTCAGGCAAGCCTGTGCTGAGGGTTGCGATGGAGTGCGGCTATGCACCATATAACTGGACACAGACCACTGACGCCAACGGCGCCGTGCCTATCGCGGACTCAAAGGACTACGCAAATGGCTACGACGTGATGATGGCAAAGCTCATCGCGGAGCGCCTTGGCTACGAGCTCCAGATCGTGAAGCTCGACTGGGACTCTCTTGTACCTGCAGTCCTTTCCGGAACCGTTGACTGCGTCATCGCTGGCCAGTCCATCACGTCCGAGAGGCTTCAGATGGTCGATTTCACGGAGCCATACTACTACGCGTCCATCATCTGCCTCGTCAATAAGGACAGCAGGTTCGTTGACGCGAAGGGCGTCCAGGACCTCGCGGGAGTCTCCTGCACAAGCCAGATGAACACTGTTTGGTATGATGTCTGCCTTCCTCAGATCCCAGATGCCAACATCCTTCCGGCCCAGGACAGCGCGCCTGCCATGCTCGTCGCCCTCAACAGCGGCAGGGTGGACCTCATCTGCACGGATATGCCTACCGGACAGGCGGCTCTCGTAGCGTATCCTGACATGCGCCTCCTTGACTTCGCGGGAAGCGATGATGACTTCCAGGTCAGCCAGGAGGAGATCAATATCGGCATTTCCGTCAACAAGAGCAACAAGGAGCTTACAGAGGCCATCAACAGCGTTCTCGAGACCCTCACGGTCGAGGACTACAACGAGATGATGGATCAGGCGATCTCCGTCCAGCCTCTTGCCAACTGATAGGATCAGAGATGACTATTTCAGAGATGAATTTCTTCCAGAGGATGCTATACATCCTCCAGGATTACGGCGGGTCCCTCCTTGCGGGGGCCGCCACCACGATGGCGATAGCCCTCATCTGTACATTCCTTGGCTGCGTTATAGGATTCGCTGTAGGGCTTATCCAGACGACGGAGCCGCATAAGAAGGACGGGGCCGTGAAGCGCGGCGTGCTGCGCGTCGTGAAGCTTATCCTGACAGCCTACGTCGAGGTGTTCCGCGGGACGCCTATGATGCTTCAGGCCGCCTTCATCTATTACGGCATGAGCTCAGTATTCGGCATCAACCTCGGCATGTGGAGCGCCGCGATCATCATCGTGTCGGTCAATACAGGCGCCTACATGGCGGAGACGGTGAGGGGAGGTATCCTCTCGGTCGATCCGGGACAGAGGGAAGGCGCGAGGGCCATCGGCATGTCCCATATGCAGACGATGGTTTATATCGTCCTTCCGCAGGCGCTTCGCAACATCATGCCGCAGATAGGCAATAACCTCATCATCAACATCAAGGATACATGCGTGCTCTCGATCATAGGAACGGTGGAGCTCTTCTTCACGTTCAGGAGCATATCCGGCGCGCTTTACACATACTTCGAGGCTGCAAGCGTGACGATGATCATCTACTTCATCCTGACCTTCACATGCTCGCGCATACTCCGCGCAATCGAGTCAAGGATGGATGGTCCGGCGAACTTCGATCTCGCAACCAATGACACCCTTGCCTTCACCAGCGGGCTGACGAAGTACAATGACAAGACAGGAGGGATGCATTGATGGCTGGGATAATCAAGGTAGAGCATCTTGCAAAGACGTTCGGGACCAATGAGGTTCTGAAGGATATAGACTTCAGCGTCTCCTCCGGGGATGTCATAAGCATCATCGGCTCATCCGGCTCAGGCAAGTCCACGCTCCTCAGGTGCATAAACCTCCTGGAGGAAGCCACCAGCGGGAAGATCCTCTTCCATGACAAGGACGTTCTGGCGGGAGCCATCAACGAGGATGAGTACAGGACGAAGGTCGGCATGGTCTTCCAGTCCTTCAATCTCTTCAATAACCTCTCTGTCCTCGACAACTGCATGATAGGCCAGGTCAAGGTCCTCAAGAGGGGGAAGGAAGAGGCTGAGAAGAACGCTATGGAGTATCTTGCCAAGGTCGGCATGGCCCAGTACATAAAGGCCAAGCCCCGGCAGCTCTCGGGCGGACAGAAGCAGCGTGTCGCGATCGCCAGGGCTCTTGCCATGAATCCGGAGGTGCTTCTCTTCGATGAGCCGACGTCAGCACTGGACCCGGAGATGGTCGGCGAGGTGCTTGATGTCATGAAGATACTTGCCGAAAGCGGCATGACGATGCTTGTCGTCACGCACGAGATGGCCTTCGCGCGCGATGTCTCGAACCGTGTCATATACATGGCTGACGGCAGGATCGAGGAGGAGGGGAGCCCTGAGGATATCTTCTCCAATCCGAGAAGCCCGAAGACCAAGGAATTCCTCTCGCGGTTCCGCGGCGAGAAGGAATAAGCAGGGAGCCATGGCAGTCGCCATGGCTTTATTACTTATATTGTCAATAGATATCCTAATTTGTTAATAAACTGTTAATTCGTGCGGCTTAACGCGGATTTAACATGCAGAAGCTTCGAAGTTAATTCATCTTCACTATCATCACTCTCGAAAACGAAAAAGTGAATCTCAGGGAAAGCCCCTGATAGGAGATTAAGATGAAGAAACTTACAATGATCATGCTTGTCGCAGTCCTTTCGATGGCTGCAGTATTCGCATCAGGCGCGAAGGAGAGCACCGCAACGGTCTCTACTGATGGATCCACATCCATGGAAGCCGTGATCCTCTCCCTCGCTGAGCAGTACATGAATGATAACCCAGGCGTGAATATCACATACAACCCGACCGGAAGCGGCACGGGCATCACGGCAGCTCTCGAGGGCAGGTGCGATATCGGGCTTTCATCAAGGGCTCTCAAGGACAGCGAGGTTTCCTCTGGCCTTACTCAGACGATCGTCGCGCTTGACGGCATCTGCATCATCGTGAACAAGGACAATCCTGTCGCGGATCTCTCGATCGAGCAGATCGCGGGGCTCTTTGACGGCACGGTCAAGAACTGGAGCGAGGTCGGCGGAGCGGATGCTCCTGTAGTAGCAATCGGCCGTGAGGCTGGCAGCGGCACGAGGGATGGCTTCGAGTCCATCACGGGCACGGAGGACGTATGCGTATACAGCCAGGAGCTCACATCGACAGGCGCTGTCATCACCGCGGTATCCCAGAACCCAGGCGCTATCGGATACGCGTCCCTCGCCAGCAACCTTGATTCCGTGAAGCCTCTGACAGTCGAGGGCGTGAGCGCAAGCGAGGAGACAGTCAAGAGCGGTGAGTACAAGATCCAGCGCCCATTCGTCTTCGCTACCCTTACGGACACTCCGCTTTCAGATGCGGCTCAGGCGTTCTTCGACTACGCTGTAAGCGCTGATGCTGCATCCATCATCGCTGGCGCTGGCGCTGTTCCTGTAGCAGAGTGATGCGGCAGGAGAGGACAATGAATCTCAGGAATCTCATCGCCCAGAAGGGGTATAAGGATAATCCCCGGAGGCTGATAGAAGATGTGATCCATCTGGTGTTCCTTCTCCTTGGCTTGGTTGCGGTCGGCTCGGTCCTGGTCATCACGATCTATCTCGTGATCTCAGGCCTGCCGGCCATCTTCAAGATAGGGCCTGCTGAGTTCCTTTTCGGGACGAGGTGGGCCAGCACCGCATCTGAGCCGGAATTCGGAATACTCCCATTCATCCTCACATCTGTATATGGAACAGCAGGTGCGATCGTGATAGGGGTGCCTATCGGGTTCTTCGCGTCCGTGTTCCTCGCGAAGATGGCCCCTAGGAAGGTGAGGGAAATCATGGAGCTCTGCATAGGCGTTCTCGCGGGAATCCCGTCCGTCGTCTATGGCCTTGTCGGCATGACGATCCTCGTTCCAGGCATAAGGATACTATTCGGCGTTCCTGATGGGGCGACGCTCCTTGCCGCGATAATCGTGCTTGCGGTAATGATCCTCCCTTCGGTCATCAACGTCTCCCTGACAGCGCTGCAGGCTGTTCCGCGTGAGTACGAGGAGGCCTCGCTCGCGCTTGGTGCCACGAGCACGGAAACCTATTTCCGCGTTACCGTCCCCGCCGCGAAGAGCGGCATATTCACGGCCATAGTGCTTGGTATCGGAAGGGCTATCGGAGAGGCGATGGCGATCATGATGGTCGCCGGGAACGTCGCGAACATGCCTTCGATCTTCAAGTCGGTCAGGTTCCTCACGACAGCTGTCGCGTCGGAGATGTCCTATTCATCGGGACTGCAGCGTGAGGCGCTCTTCTCCATAGCGTTGGTGCTTTTCTTCTTCATCATGATCATCAACGCGATCCTCAATGTGCTCAAGAGCGGAAGGAGGGAAGGATGATAGAGAGAATATCAGGAAAGAGGAAGGCCTGGTGCGGCACGATGAAGGGGCTATGCATACTATCCCTCGTAATCGTCACGGCACTGACGGCGTTCATGCTTCTGTATGTGCTTTTCCGCGGGCTGCCCCATATCACGCCGGAGCTCTTGTTCACGAGCCCGAGCATGCTGCGCCACACGATAGGCATCCTGCCGGATATCCTCAACACCCTATATATAGTCATCGCGACGCTTGTGATCGTGCTGCCTATAGGAGTGGGAGCGGCCATATATCTCAACGAGTATGCGTCCAACAAGAAGGTTGTCGAGATCATCGAGTTCGCTGCCGAGACTCTCTCGGGCATCCCATCGATCATCTACGGCCTTGTCGGCATGCTTGTCTTCTGCCAGGTCTGCTCGCTCGGCACGTCGCTTCTTGCAGGCGCGCTCACGCTCGTGATCATGAACCTCCCTACCATCATGCGCACGACACAGGAGAGCCTCAAGACGGTCCCGGAAAGCTATAGGGAAGGGGCGTTCGCGCTTGGAGCCGGCAAATGGAGGGCCATCAGGACGGTTGTCCTCCCTACATGCATAAACGGCATCATAACAGGGTGCATCCTCTCGATCGGAAGGATACTCAGCGAATCCGCGGCTCTTCTGTTCACGGCAGGATTCGCGCATAACGTGAATGGCTTCATCAGCGGGCTTGGAAGCGCTGGAGCCACGCTTACGGTCGCTTTGTATGTGTACGCAAGCGAAAGAGGTGAGTTTGAGATAGCTTTCGCGATCGCGGCTATCCTCATGATCCTCACGGTCATCATCAACCTCCTGACGACCTATATGGGGAAGCTGATGAAAAGGAGAAACGGACAGTGACGATAATAGAGACGAAGGATCTGGACCTCTGGTACGGATCGATGCAGGCCTTGAAGAAGATAAGCCTCTGCATGGAGGAGAAGAGCATCACGGCCCTGATAGGCCCTTCCGGATGCGGCAAGTCCACATTCCTCAGGACGCTCAACAGGATGAACGACCTGGTCCCTGGCGTAAGGATTGAGGGCGAGGTGCTATACAACGGAGAGAACATCTTCTCCCCAAAGGTCGATGTCAATGGCCTTAGGTACGAGGTCGGGATGGTTTTCCAGAAGCCGAACCCGTTCATGATGAGCATCTATGACAACATCGCGTACGGGCCAAGGACCCATGGGATAAGGAGCAAGGTCAAGCTTGATGAGATCGTTGAGAAGGCCCTTGTCGATGCATCCCTCTTCGATGAGGTCAAGGACAGGCTCAAGAAGAGCGCCCTCGGCCTCTCAGGAGGCCAGCAGCAGCGGCTCTGCATAGCACGCGCACTTGCCGTCGAGCCTAAGGTGCTTCTGATGGATGAGCCCACATCCGCGCTTGACCCTATCTCCACGGCGAAGATAGAGGAGCTCGCGATGAGCCTCTGTGACAGGTATACGATCATAATCGTTACCCATAACATGCAGCAGGCGCTGAGGATCGCGCATAAGACGGCATTCTTCCTCCTTGGGGAAGTTATAGAGTATGATGACACGGAGAAGATCTTCTCCAATCCTTCTGATTCAAGGACAGAAGATTACGTAACAGGCAGGTTCGGTTGATATGAGGACAAGATTCGATAGCGAGCTTGAGACGCTCTATGTTGGCATGATAAAGATGGGGGCCCTCACGGAGGATGCCCTGAAGGTCCTGCAGGAAGCTCTTTCCGGGAAGAGCCGCCAGAGGCTGGCGCTGATCCCGGATATCTCGCACGAGATAGACGAGAAGGAGAGGGAGATCGAGGCGCTGTGCCTCCGCCTGCTTCTCAGGAGGCAACCGGTGGCCCGTGACCTGAGGATGATCTCCTCCGCGATGAAGATGGTCTCGGATATCGAGAGGATAGGGGACAATGCCGGGGATATCGCGGAGATACTTCCCTTCATCGCCTCCGAGGATCTGCCTGTGCGCGTCGGCCTTGACACGATGATCGGCACCGTAATCAGCATGATGACAGGGGCCGTGGACGCCTTCGTCCATTCTGATATAAGGAGAGCGTCCGATGTCATAGCCATGGACGATGCCGCAGACAGCGCCTTCGACAGCGCCAAGGAGATGGTAACGGAGATGATCAGGACAGGTGATAAGGATGCCCAGGAGGCGCCTGACCTGCTTATGATAGCCAAGTATCTCGAGAGGATGGGAGACCACGCCGCGTCGCTTGCCCGCTGGGTCCTCAATGGGCTTGATGCAAGCGGCGACTGGATCAATAATCCTGTGAAGGTGGAGTGATTATGATCTATCTTGTTGAGGATGACCCTTCGATCAGGAAGCTCGTGAGCTACGCCCTCAAGGGCAATGGCTTCGAGGTAAGCGCGTTCGAGTCGGGCGAGGAGATGTGGAAGACATGCCGGGACGATAGGCCCGAGCTCTTCCTGCTGGATATCATGCTGCCGGGACAGTCCGGGCTTGAGATTTTAAGGGAGATAAGGGAGGACAGCATCCTCCATTCCGCTCCTGTCATCATGCTGACCGCGAAGGGAAGCGAGTATGACAAGGTCCTCGGCCTGGACAGCGGCGCGGATGACTACATCACCAAGCCTTTCGGCATGATGGAGCTTCTCTCCCGCGTGCGTGCCGTCCTCAGGCGCTCGACAGCGAGGAAGGACTCCGATGATCTCTCGTATGGCGGTATATCGATATCCCAGGCATCGCACCATGTGAAGGTCGCGGGCGAGAAGGTCGAGCTCACGCTCAAGGAGTTCAATCTGCTTCTCTACCTCATGGAGAATGAGGGGATCGTCCTTGACCGCGACAGCATACTCAATACCGTGTGGGGCTACTCCTTCGATGGCGAGAACAGGACAGTCGATGTCCATATCAGGCACCTGAGGGAGAAGCTTGGCGATGAGGGGCAGAGGATAGAGACCGTCAAGGGGGTCGGCTACAGATTCAGGGGGAGCGATGAATAAGAAGATATTCCAGACAGTGTTCTTCTCTGTGCTGCTGACGCTCCTGCTTGTCCTGGCAGTATCGCTGAGCGTCCTATACGCATCATATGAGAATAGGATAGAGGATGACCTTTCCGCGGAGATCCGCTTCCTTGCCGCGGCCGCGGAGGATGGTATGGCCAATGTCACGGCTGTCTCCGTTCCGGGCCATCGTGTCACCGTGATAGCCCAGGATGGCGCCGTGCTCTATGAGAGCGAGGGCAACGCCGAGGATATGGAGAACCATCTCGAGAGGCCAGAGGTCCAGGAGGCTATCAGATACGGCTTCGGCGAGGACAGGAGAGAGAGCGGCACACTTTTGCAGGAGCTGCATTATGCGGCGGTGCGCCTTAGCGATGGCAGCATCCTCCGTATCGCCGTCCCTGCAGAGACGATGCTCTCCTTCGCCGTCTCGATGCTCTTCCCGATGCTTGTCCTCCTGATAGTCCTCCTTGTCTTCTTCGCGTGGTTCAGCATGAAGGCCGCGAAGAGGATAACCGATCCGATCAACAGGATAGACCTCGAGCACCCGGATAGCCTCGATGGCTATGAGGAGCTCTCGCCGCTGCTATTCAGGATATCGAAGCAGCAGGCGACGATACGTGACCAGATAGAGAACGCCGAGCGCACGCAGAAGGAGTTCAGCATAATAACGGACAATATGTCCGAGGGGCTTGCCGTGGTGGACTCCGAGGCCAGGATCCTCTCCATCAACAGGTCCTTCTATGAGCTTTTCGACGCCCCGAGGGCAGGAGAGGGGGATAGCCTTCTCTCCGTAAACCGCTCGGACGCCTTCTCCGATGCGGTGTTCTCGGCGCTTTCGGGAAAGCGTACGGAGGCTGTCATAGAGCGCCCCGGCGCAACGCTGCAGGTGATCGCCTCTCCAGTGTCCGGGCGTGATGGCACACGTGGCGCCGTCGTCATCGTCATCGATATAACGGAGAAGGCCGAGAGGGAGAGCCTTAGGCGCGAGTTCTCCGCGAATGTCAGCCATGAGCTCCGCACTCCGCTGACCTCCATCTCCGGCTTCGCCGAGCTTCTGATGAACGGCAGTGTCCCGGAGGATGAGGTGAAGGGCTTCGCGAAGGATATCTACGATGAGGTGCAGCGCCTGATAGCGCTCGTCCATGACATCATCAGGCTTTCGAAGCTTGACGAGGGGGGCACGGAGGAAGAAAGGACCGAGGTTGACCTCAAGGCTGTCGCCGAGGATGTGATTGCCCGCATGAGGACCAAGGCCGCGAACGCCGGCGTCTCGATATCGTTCGCGTCGAGCGGGAAGACGGTGATGAGAGGCTCTGAGCCACTTCTGGATGAGATGGTCTTCAACCTTGTCGATAACGCCATCAAGTACAACAGGCACAACGGGATGGTATCCGTGAGTGTGGCAGGCACTCCCGAGAGGATAGCCCTGACGGTCCAGGATACGGGCATCGGCATCCCTGACAAGGATAAGGACAGGGTCTTCGAGCGCTTCTACCGCGTCGATAAGTCAAGGTCCCGCACATCAGGCGGCACAGGTCTTGGCCTCTCGATAGTCCGTCACGCGGTCTCTTTCCATGGCGGCTCGATCAGCCTTCGCTCAAAGCTCGGGGAAGGGACCGAGATAACCGTGGAATTCCCGATTATATAGGCATATCCACTCCGATAGTTATTTACTACTATGCCTTAAGCCCTCTTTTTGAGGGCTTTCTTCATTGACATACGCAGGGCCGGGTGTGAGGATATCAACATAATTCTGGATAATGTCGGAAAAGGAGACATCGTGAAGACAATCGATTACATCAGCACATGGACGTTCCTTGATGGATACAGGGGAAAGGAGTTCCAGGGCAAATGGCCGAATGTGAAGGAGATGTTCCATATCTCCGCGCTCCGCTACCCTGATAACCACTGCTTCAGGGCATTCTCTCCTAAGGAGGAGCGCTTTACATACAGGGAGGCGGAGAGCAGGATACGCTCCGTCGCGGCCGCGTTGATGGCGGACGGGGTGAAGAAGGACGATAAGATCGGCGTGTCAGGCAAGAACAGCCCGGAGTGGGCGATCGCCTATTTCGCCGTCATATACGCGGGAGCCATCGTCGTTCCGCTTGACTATCTGCTGAAGGACGCGGAGATGGAGCGCCTGATTCAGTTCGGAGGCGTCTCAAGGCTCTTCATCGATGATGAGAGGATCAGGAATATCGATAAGGATGGCACGCTGCTTGAGAGGAAGTACTCCCTTGAGCCAGGCTCGGATTATCAGTTCGTCCTCGATATGGAAGGCGAGTACACTGATCCGGAGCGGGCAGATGGGCAGGATATCGCGGCAATCCTCTTCACATCCGGGACCACAGGGACTCCGAAGGGCGTCATGCTCTCTCACGAGAACCTTGTCGCGGACACATATCTCGCGCAGTCGAATATGGAGATATACTCCACCGATGTCTTCTACGCGATACTCCCAATCCATCACGCGTACACGATGCTCGCGGTCCTCTTCGAGGCCATGTCCGTCGGAGCTGAGGTCGTGTTCGGCAAGAAGCTTGTCGTCTCCCAGATACTCAAGGAGCTCAAGCTCGGCAAGGTGACGATGTTCCTCGCCGTCCCGATGCTCTTCAATAAGATGATCGGCGCGCTGATGTCAGGGGTGAGGAAGAAAGGTGTGGTCGTCTATGGCCTTATAAGGGCGATGATGGGCATTTCCGGTTTCCTTAAGAAGCTCCTCGGCGTCAACCTTGGAAAGAAGATGTTCGGCTTCCTCCTTTCCAAGCTCTCGCTTGAGAGCAACCGTATCTGCATCTGCGGAGGCGGCCCGCTTCCCGCTTCCACGTTCCGCATGTTCAACGAGCTCGGCATCGACTTCGTCCAGGGCTATGGCCTTACCGAGACCAGCCCGATCACCCATCTCAATCCTGTCGCGGCCTATCGCGAGACATCGGTTGGCAAGAAGATAAAGGAGTGCGAGGTGCGGATCGTCGACCCGGACAGCGACGGCAACGGCACGATATACATCAAGGGGCCGATGGTCATGAAGGGCTACTACAACAACGAGGAGGCGACGCGCGAGGTGCTCTCCGAGGACGGATGGCTCAATACAGGGGATGTCGGGCATCAGGACGAGGATGGATACCTCTATCTCACGGGGCGCGCGAAGAACGTCATTGTCACCGAGGGCGGCAAGAACGTGTTCCCTGAGGAGATCGAGGATCACTTCCAGCTCTATGATGATATCGATCAGGTCTGCATCATCGGCTACGAGATCGACAAGGCCATGAAGAGCGAGGGCATAAGGCTCATTGCCTATCCTTCCGACGCGCTGAGAAAGAGCACCGGATCAGACAAGGCAAGGATGGAGGAGCGCGTCCAGGAGATCGTCAGCGAAGTCAATAAGGAGCTTCAGGCGTATAAGAAGATCACGATGGTAACCGTCGCTGATGAGCCGCTTCCGATGACGAGCACGAAGAAGGTCAAGCGCTTCGAGGTCAAGGCCAGGTTCGACAAAAGCTGAAAAAGCGTCAGGAATGTCCTTTTCTATGGCTTTCCAAAATGATAACATGTAGCATCCGCTCCGGCGGATGCTTTTTGGAAGCCTTTGCTGAGGCTTCTTCTTCACTGGGGAGATTTGATTTATGAAGAATGTAGCATATCGTGACGCATGGTCCTTCCTTGACGAGTACAGAGGCAAGGATTTTCAGGGGATGTGGCCTGGGGTGACAGAGCTTTTCGCCATCACCGTCAAGCGCTTTCCCGACAATCTCTGCTTCCACTCGTTCGAGCCAGACCGCCGCCTGACATACAGGGAGGCCTGGGCCATCATCGAGCGCGTTGCTGCCTATCTTGAGCGCGATGGCGTGAAGCCTGGCGACAAGATCGCGGTCATCGGCCACAACAGCAGCGAATGGGCACTTGCGTATTTCTCCATAATCAGGGCAGGAGCCATCGTCGTTCCCCTCGATAATCTCCTCAAGGACAATGAGGCCGAGCATTTCATGGAGTTCGGAGGCGTCAGCCGTGTCTTCGCCGACCCGGAGAGGCTGACGGGCCTTTCCGATGCTCTCGTGAAGTACTCGCTTGAGGATTCCGATGCCTATCCGTCGATCATGGGGATGGATGGCGGCGTTCCTTCCGTGAAGGCCTCATCTGGCTCTGAGCTTGCGGCTATCCTCTTCACCTCCGGCACCACAGGCATTCCCAAGGGTGTCATGCTCACCCATGACAACCTCGTCTCTGACTGCCTTCTCACTCAGGCCAATCTCGATATCCGCAGCACGGACCGCAGCTATGCGATCCTTCCCGTGCATCACGCGTACACGATGGAGGCCGTCATCTATTTAGCCATCAGCACCGGAGGCGCTGTCGTCTTCGGCAAGAAGCTCGCCATGACGAGGATCATGAAGGAGCTCAAGGAGGGCGAGGTGACGATCCTCATGGCTGTCCCGATGCTCTATAACAAGATGATCGGCGCACTGATGAATGGCGTGAGGAAGAAGGGGCCTGTCGTCTATGGCCTTATAAGGGCGATGATGGGAGTCTCCGGCTTCCTGAAGAAGATAACGGGAAGGAATGTCGGGAAGAAGATGTTCCATTTCCTCTCTTCCCAGCTCTCGCTCGACAATGTCCGCATCTGCATCTCCGGAGGCGGCCCGCTTCCCGCTTCCACGTTCCGCATGTTCAACGAGCTTGGCATCGACTTCGTCCAGGGCTACGGCCTGACAGAGGCCAGCCCGATCACCCATGTCAACCCTGTCGAGGCGTACAGGATAACATCGGTGGGGAAGAAGTTCCCGATGGAGGAGGTGAAGATCATCGACCCGGACAGCGATGGCAACGGCGTCATCTGCATCAAGGGACCGATGGTCATGAAGGGCTACTACAACAACGAGGAGGCGACGCGTGAGGTGCTTTCCGAGGACGGGTGGCTCAATACCGGGGACGTCGGGCATCAGGATGAGGATGGATACCTATATCTTACTGGGCGCGCTAAGAACGTCATCGTCACCGAGGGTGGAAAGAACGTGTTCCCTGAGGAGATCGAGGACCGCTATCAGCTGTATAGCGAGATCGAGCAGTGCTGCATCATCGGCTTCATAAAGAACAAGGAGAGGCAGGCTGAGGGCATCCAGATGATCATCGTCCCATCCGAGGATTACATGAAGAGCGTCGGCGGTGATAAAGCCGCTGCCGAGAAGCATATGAACGAGATCGTCGCGGAGGTCAACAGGACGCTCCAGCAGTACAAGAGGGTGGAGAAGGTGACTGTCGCCTACGAGGCGCTGCCCATGACAAGCACCAAGAAGATCAAGCGCAAGGAAGCCGCGGCGCTTTACGGAGGCAGATGATGGATCAGATGAAGAGCAAGGACAGGGCGTACCTGAGGTCTGAGGCCCAGACGCTCTCTCCTGTCGTATATGTCGGGAAGAACGGGCTTACGGATAGCGTTGCAGCGGCCCTTGACGAGGCGCTGGACGCCCATGAGCTTGTGAAGGTGCGCTTCCAGGCCACAAAGGATGAGACAAGGCCTATCTCGGAGACCCTGGCGGAGAAGACAGCTTCCACGCTTGTCGCGACCACGGGATTCACGGCTGTGTTCTATCGCCGGAACCCTGATCCTGAGAAGAGGAAGTATTATTTCTGATTATCCCTCGCTTCCTCTTCCTGTAATCGCGTGGGCTCAGCCCCGCATAGGAAGAGAATGACGAGGAGAAGAGGGAAGGCGAGGCGTAGCCGACGGAATCAGCGATCTCGAGTATCGTCATGGAGCTGTTGGATAGAAGCAGCTTCGCGCTTTCCATACGCATGCGCCTGATCCTGGCCCCCGGGGCCTCTCCGTATATCTCATTGCAGAGCCTCGTGAGCTGGGAGCGCGAGAAGTTCATCATCGAGCAGAGCCTCTCGATGCCCCATTCCTGGTTAAGCGAGCTCGATACCTCATTCCAGAGCTTCTCGAAGCGGGCCCTTATCCTTGCCTTCTCGCCTGTGTCGGATGTCTGCAGCATGCGCCTGATGGAGAGAAGCAGAAGCCTTTCGGAAAGCTCGATCGCGAGCCTGCTTTCCTCCGTCGTGCTTATATCCTCCCTGATGATGTTCATCATCAGCTCCCTGCAGAGCGATGGCTCCGGGACCTGCATTATCTTCCAGTCGAAATCCTCGGAGGGAAGGATCGATGAGGAGCGGTAGAAGGTGAGCCAGATGTGCTCCCAGCTTCTGTCTCCCGCGGTCTCCTCCCTGTGCCCCTGACTTTCCGGCGAGGAGATGAATGCCTCTCCTTCGCCTATAAGGAACTCAGTGCCATCCTCCTGGATGAATTTCCCCTGTCCGGAGAGGCTGATTATCATGGTGGAGTAGCCCTTGGCTTTCGGCCGCTCTATCCAGAAATCCTTGTCAAGGATGCAGTAGCCACCCTCCTTGAAGAGCACCGAGGCAAAAGGATAGGCCTCTGCTGCCCTTGAGGAGATATACCATTGCTCAGAGTCCGTGCCCGGGTTTATGTGTTCCCGCTTGTAGATCATGCGAAGATTGTATCATGATAATGAAGATGCTACAAATCCTGAAGTATTTCATACAAAACTGGATAGAATAATCGCCCTGATATGCTATTATCCATAATGTTTTTCGGAGGCATGATGGAAAATTTCCCATATGATCCCTGGCAGAAGTGCAAGACCATAAGCGGGCTTGCTGCCGATCTCGTCATCTCTGCGGTGCAGAAGGAAATCAGAAGAGGGCATGAGGAGAATGCCGCGGTGCTTGCCTATGAGATGCTCATAACAAGCGAGGATATGGAGAACTACCTCTGGTACAGGCTCCGCACGATAAGCGTCGAGGATGTGGGGCTCGCGAATCCGATCGCTCCGGTCCTCATCGGCATGCTCGATCAGATGAGGCGCATGGTCCCGACTCATGATGGCGATAGATATCTCCTTGCAATACATGCAGTTCGCTATCTCTGCAAGAGCAAGAAGGACCGCTCGAGCGATGAGATGCTCAACTGGATCATCAAGGAATACAGCGCGGGGAATCTCAGGCCTGAGATCCCGCCATATGCAATAGACAAGCACACGCTTCAGGGCCAGATGGAAGGAAGGACGGAAGATGACTTCTACGCCGAGGGCTCGAAGGTCGTTCCTGAATGGGAAGAGCGCGATACGACCTATCGCGAGAGAATACTTAAGATACTGGAGTCCCAGAAGAGGGATGGGGAGGCTAAGTAATGAAGAAGATTGCTCTTGTAGCGATTCTTGCGCTTCTCATCGCGCTTCCGGCCTTTGCTGGCGGAAGCAGCGAGAAGAGCGCATCGGATGAGAGGGTTGTCACCACAGTCTGCCGCGCATCATATGCTAATGAAGTGTGGTACAACGAGATGAACAAGGCTTTCGAGGAAGAGACAGGCATTCATGTCATCGTGCAGCCTACTCCAGGCAACGATGAGGACCATGACGCGAAGGTCAACATCGACCTGACCGCTGGAAGCAAGATCGATGTCATCCCGTCCCTGGGGCCAAGGTACTATGCTGCAAGGGTCGAGGCAGGCTTCTTCGTTCCTCTCCGTGAGCTGGTTGAGGGCCGCGGCATCAACGCCGATGAGATCTATGGCGCTAACCTTCCTGTAGAGGAGGACGGCGACTACTATGCCCTTCCTTCGAAGATCGAGGCGTACTGCATATTCTATAACAAGGACCTCTTCGACAAGGCCGGAGTGCCATATCCATCGACGACGGAGCCTTGGACATGGGAGGACTATAAGGAGACCGCTATCGCTCTCACAGACGCTTCCGCTGGCGTGTATGGATCCTTCATGAACGCTGAGAACCCATGGCTCATCATCGCGACTGTCCAGCAGGAGGATCCGTTCTACAAGGAAGACGGCACATGCAATTTCGACACTCCGCTCAGAAGGGAGGCTATCGAGTACTACTACGACATGACAAAGGTCTCAAAGTGCCAGATGCCTGTCGACGAGATCATGAACGAGAACGTCTCCTGGAACTACTACGCAATGGCTGGCGATCATCTTGCGATGTACAGCCAGGGCAACTGGTTCACAAGGCTTCTCAACAGCCAGGAGGACTATCCTAGGGATTGGAGGTACGGCATCGCCAGGACACCGGCTCCGGAGGGATACAACAACAACATCGTAAGTGCAGCGTACAACTCGATCAACGTGAACGCGGAGCATCCTGAGGAAGCTCTCGAGTATGTTCTCTGGCTTGCCGACAACCAGTGGAAGTTCGAGGGTGGAATCCCTGCATACGCGACAATGACCGAAGAGGACAGGCAGACCGCGTTCGGCTCTATCGCTGAGGCTTCCGATGGCCAGATCACTGTTGATGACCTCTACAACTGCCTTGTCAATAACGGCATGGGCGCTGTCCAGTCCGATATCATCGGCACTGCGGCAGATGAGTACAACAGGATCGCAAATGAAGAGCTCCAGGCATACTTCCTCGATCTTCAGGATCTTGACACGACGATGGGCAACATCACAAGGCGTGTCAACGAAGCTATACAGAGCTACGAGTGATTATGAATACGGCCTCCGCACACGCGGGGGCCTTTGGCTTTGATAGATGAGTAAGACTAGACTTTCAAAAAGCGCCAGGAGGGATGAGAGGACAGCGTACCTTCTGATCCTTCCTTTCGTTCTCGCGTTCGCTGTCTTCAAGCTCTACCCGATGCTCTATGGCATCCTCGTGAGCTTCTGGAAGCGCAATTCGCTCAGGACAAGGGCCTCTACTGATTTCGCGGGGCTCGAGAACTATATAACAGCGGTAAAGACATCAACGGTATGGACGTCTTTCCTCCATTCGATCATATTCTCCGTCATATATGTCGTGCTGGTGATGATCCTCGGCTTTATCATCGCGGTGCTCTTCAACAAGAAGTTCAAGGGACGCACCGCGGTCAGGACGATGTTCTACATGCCCTATGTCACGAATATGATCGCTGTGGGAATCGTATTCAAGTACATGCTCAATCCGACGCATGGACCTGTGAACGCGCTCTGGCGCGTATTCGGGAGCACCGGGCCCCAGTGGTTCAACAGCCCTATGCTGGCGCTTCCGACAGCGACGGTCATCGCGGTCTGGGCAGCGCTCGCCTTTGTCATCATAACGATCCTCGCGGCTCTGCAGGATGTGCCTGAGGAGCTTTTCGAGGTCGCTGAGATCGAGGGGGCTGGAAGGATGCAGAGGATACGCTACGTCATCCTTCCCATGATAGCGCCGACGCTCTTCATGCTGCTGACCATCTGCATCATCAACTCCTTCCGCAACTACACGACGATCGTCGCGCTGACTAACGGCGGGCCGGGAACGGCATCGAGGGTCCTTTCCCTGCAGATCTATGAGGATGCGTTCACATACTCCAAGTACGGGGTCGCCTCTGCAGAGGGCGTTCTCTTCGCAGCATTCATCATCGCTGTCAACGCGATAGTCTCGAAAGTGAGGTCAAGATGCCTGGAAAGACTATAGAGAAGAAGAACATAGGCCATCAGGTCTTCACCGTCGTGATGTGGGCTGTCGGCATACTCATGGTCATGCCGTTCGTGATGATGGTCGTGATCTCGTTCCGCACCCAGGGCGAGGCATATGACCCGATCTTCGCGCCGTTTACCCCGATACTGCGCAACTACGAGCAGGTGCTGGGGCACGTGAACTTCCTTGACTGGTATGGGAACACGTTCAAGACGGTCATCATAACGATCCTGATAAGGCTCGCGGTGACGCTTCCGGCCTCCTATGCCTTCAGCCGCATACAGTTCCGTGGCTCGCGCCTCATAATGGCCGTGCTGATGGCGACGCTGATGGTTCCCGGAGAGACCACGATGGTGCCGCGCTACCTGTATTTCTCCAACATCCATCTCCTGGACAGCATCTGGGTCATAATACTTCCGGAGATCAGCGAGGTATTCTACCTGATGCTGATGTCTGAGTTCTTCCGCTCGATTCCGGAGGACCTCTCGGAAGCCGCGAAGATAGATGGGCTGGGGCACCTGAAGATCCTTCTCACGATCTTCATACCGCTGTCAGGCCCGGCTATCGCGACGACGGTGCTCTTCAGCTTCATAAACATATGGAACAACTTCCTTGACCCATATCTCTTCATCAGCTCGATAGACCATCAGCTCATAACGCCTGCCCTGCGTTTCTTCCAGGGAAGGGGTGGAGCGGATGTCCCTGTCCAGCTCGCGGGCGCGTCCGTAGCGACGATCCCTATAATCATTCTGTTCATATTCACCCAGAAGTACTTCGTCGCAGGAGTCTCTTCTTCGGGAATAAAGGGGTAATATTATGAGTGAATTCATGTCTTACGATCCTTGGGCGAAGGTAACGACAAGGAACGGCATCCCAGGCGATGAGATCATCAGCATGCTTCAGAAGTCGATAAGAAGGGGACTAGAGCACAATGCCCTCGCTGCGGCTTACGAGATGTATATAACAAGCCCTCAGTTCGAGGACAAGATGTGGAGGCGCCTTCTCTCGATCAGCGTCGAGGATATCGGATTCGGCGACGTGCACGCTCCGGAGCTCATCTGGACGCTCAACTGCATGAGGAAGGAATTCCTGTATCAGGATGGGGACAGGCCGATGTTCTTCGTCCACGCAATCCGCTATCTCTGCAGGCAGAAGAAGGAGAGATCGAGCGATAACGTGAAGAACATGCTCATCAAGGATTTCGCACATGGCCGTGTCGCGGAGGTACCTGACTACGCCTACGACCTGCATACGGCTAAAGGCCGCGCGATGGGCCGTGATGAGGTGCACTTCCTCACGGAGGCGAGCCGTGTCATACCGCAGCTCGAGGGTGAGGATATAAAGAAGATCTATAACGAGTACCTCGAGTACTGCAAGAACGAGAAGAACGACACAGGAAAGCCTGAGACGGCTCCTTTCGAATACAACTCCTGGCAGTACTGATGAAGGCGGCCCTAATATCCATAGACGGGCTTGGCTATGATGACCTCCCTGTGTTCTCCCGGACGGAGAGCCTCGGGAGGCTCATTTCTTCCGCCCAGATCGCCAGAAGCGAGGCCATAACCCCTGCTCAGACGTATCCATGCCATGCCTCGATTCTTTCAGGCTGCTATCCTGAGCATACCGGCGTTGTCGACAATCTCTCCCATCCCCACCGCCTGTGGCAGTGGTGGAGAAGCGCAATAAACGTGCCGATCCTGACAGATCACGCTGCGGCGGCAGGACTCGCCACTGCATCCGTATGCTTTCCGATGACGGCGGGGGCCTCGATGGATTATCTCGTGCCAGAGATCTGGGCAGAGAGGGAAGGGGATGATCCTGATCCCGTTTTCCGCTCAGCCTGCTCGGAGAAGGGCTATGCGTATTATGAAAGGCATAAGGAGAAGCTTGACTGGATGAGGACCCCTGGCATGGACCTCTTCGCGGCCTCAGTCTTTGTGGATATCGTGAGGGAAAAGAGGCCTGACATCGCGCTTCTGCATCTTTCGTATCTTGATCATCAGAAGCATCTCCATGGTCCCTCCGCCTCTTCTGTCCCCCATGCCGTTGCCTTCATAGATAAGCTTATGGCGGACGTGCTGGAGGTCCTGGACGATGAGTATGCCGTGTTCATCGCGGGCGATCATGGGCATAGGATGCAGGAAAGGCCTCTTTCTGTCTCTATCGATGGCATTGAGGTGCATCCGGCAGGGATGAGCGCGGAGATCTATCTTGATGGGATGGGTGAGGAGGAGGCGTATGAAAGCCTTGTCTCCACGCCTGGCGTCAGGAAGGTCTTCAGGAAGAGGGAGCTTGGCCAGATCCATCTACCTTCCTCTTTTGATCTTCTCGTCCTCGCGGAGGATGGCTACGCGTTCAGCCAGAGCGGTAGCGTGACGCCATCGGGACATGGATACGCGGGCTTTGAAGGTCCTTATCCTCCATTCATCGCCTATAATCTTCCATATGGATTCAAGAGGACGGAATGCTCCCTTGTGGATGAGGCGCCTACCGTCCTCCGGGCCCTTGGCATCGATATGCCAGGGTGCGATGGAAGCTCCTTGATATAAAAGCAGCCCCCGCGAAGGAGGGCTCTCAGGATCATCATTCCTCTGCTTCGAGGCGGAGGGTTATCGTGGTTGCGTCCGCGAGTTCCTCCGGCCCGAAGTACTGGATAGCACCAGGGTAGTGGAAGCAGGTCTCAGACGCCCACTTCGCCCTGTGCCTTGAGAACTCCTTGAATGGCTTACCCCCAAGGTCGACAAGAGCCTTCCTTATCACTGGCTTGTCCTTTCCCCCGCGCCTCTCGATATCCATCATCTTGGTTATGGGCATGCCGCCGGCGGCCCATTCATCAACTCCTGAGGCGAGGTTCTTCACATAGGACATGTATCCCGTGCAGCCAGCGTTTATCAGGAGGCAGGCCGTGTAGCCAAGTGAGTAGCAGTAGTCGGCATCGAAGTTCGACGGGAACGCCGCGCGTCCCTCATAGCCGAAGAAGTGATGGAGGTAATTGAACTTTCCGCTGTACTTGCCTTCCTGCTTGAGCTCCTGCAGCCTGTTCGCGACGATCTTGGAGAGGAGCTTCTCCGTCTCGATCTTCGACACCTGCACGTTTCCATGCGGATCGCGGTCCATCAGAAGCTGCTCCTGGATATCCAGAGGAAGCATGTTGAAGACCTTCATCGACTCAACGGAGAGCGACGCAGTAAGGAATCCCAGCCTCTCATCCCAGGATGGGAGCATGGAGAATCTCTCTCCGAACTTCGCGAGCGTCTCGTTTATCTCCTCGATGAGCTTCTTGACCTCAGGAACGAACTCTATAAGCCCTTCAGGGATGATGACGACGCCGAAGTTGAATCCCTGGGCCGCGCGCTTGACGACGCTGTCGGCGATAGTGTCGGCGATAGTGTTCAGGTTCGTGCCGTTCTTCTCTATCTCCTCGGAGATAAGGCAGATGTTCGGGTGGGTCTGGAGCGCGCACTCAAGGGCTATATGGGAGGCAGAGCGTCCCATGAGCTTGATGAAGTGCCAGTACTTCTTCGCGCTGTTCGCGTCCCTCATTATATTGCCTATGAGCTCCGAGTACGTCTTCGTGGCCGTGTCGAAGCCGAACGATGTCTCGATGTCATCGTTCTTCAGGTCCCCATCGATCGTCTTCGGGCAGCCTATGACCTGGCAGGGGATCTCATGCTCGGCGAAGTACTCGGCAAGCACCGCTGCGTTCGTGTTGGAGTCATCGCCGCCGATGATGACGATGGCGTTCATCCCATGCTTCTTCGCCACCTCTCCGACGACCATGAACTGCTCCTCAGTCTCAAGCTTGGTGCGTCCTGATCCTATCATATCGAAGCCGCCGGTATTGCGGTACTTGGAGATCGTGTCTGCCGTGAGGGTTATGTAGTTATCCTCGAGAAGCCCGCTCGGGCCGCCCTTGAAGCCAAGGAGGATGCTGTCTGGATCCGTTTCCTTGAGTGCGTCATAAAGGCCTGCTATGACATTGTGTCCGCCAGGGGCCTGGCCGCCTGAGAGTATCACGCCGACAACCTGCTTCTGGACCTTGAGCTTCTTGCCCTTCGATCCGAAATAGAGCTCCTTCTGCCCGAATGTCTTCGGGAACAGCTCCCTGATCCTTTCCTCATCGGATGCTGATTCCGTGGCCTTTCCTTCCGATACCGAGATTTCCCTCACTCCCGCGCGGAGCATCTTCGGCACCTTTGGCTGATATGCGTATCTTAACGACTGAAGCGTTGAGTATTCCATCGAAACCTCCCATCAGTCCATTGTAAATCACAGCTAGGAGGATTTCCATATCAGAATAAGCGCGAGAGGCAACTTTCAGATATCCAAAGCGATCCGTTGCTGATACCATCAGGCTATGGCAAGGATATATGTTGATGCGGATTCCATGACAGCGCGACACCGGGCGATCATACTGCGCCGATCAATCGGGAAGGAGCATTCCGTGTACTTCGTCGCTGACAGGTCGCTTCCCGATGTCGAGAAGGCGATAGCGGAGGACAAGAGGGAGAGGCGGAGCCGGGTGCGCGACACAATGACGCGCGAGGAGGCGAGGCGCATCGGATCCGAGATACATATGATAGTAGTCGAGAGCGGCAAGGACAGCGCCGATGATGAGATCGCGCGCATCGCGGAGCCAGGATCCCTTGCCATCACCCATGATATCCCGCTCTCGGCCCGGCTCATCGATAAAGGCCTCATCGTCATAGATGACAGGGGAGGGCGCCTCACATCCGATGATATAGCGCAGCGCCTTTCCGAGCGCCGCAACAACATGATACTCCGTGAGATGGGGCTCTTCGATGGGCCTCAGAAGCGCTTTGACGAGAGGACGATCCAGGCGTTCGCCGCCGCGTTCGACAAGGCCCTTTCAGAGCTTTCCTGACTAGTTGGCAGAAAACGCGCCTTCAGGCGTATATATAGTATGTACATTCTTCTTAGAAATGAGATCCCGACGCTCCGCAAGGGGCTTGAGGACAAGGGCTATCCTATACAGGTGCTACCAAAGGGCGCCTACTTCGGCCATCCTGCCGCTGTCGTGCTTTCAGATCCCTCGCTTGATGAGATAAGGGAAGAGGATGAGGCGATCATGTATTACAGCATGGGGACGCGGCTGATAGTCATCACACACTCCGGGCATTGCTATCTTATCGGGAAGCTGTTCCCGGGCATCTGCGTGATCCCTGATGATGCTTCTGATATCTGCACGCTGATAGAGAAGGCCATAAGGCATGGCCGCGCGCATGATGACGCGCCTCCGAAGCTCACGGAGACAGAGCTGAAGCTTCTCCATGAGCTTGGGTACGGCATGTCCAACAAGGAGCTATCCGAGCGGATGGGCAGGAGCGAGCGGACGATACGGAGGATAAAGGAGTCTATCTTCCTGAAGACCGGCCTCATATCCTCCGAGCAGCTTCTGCTATACACGCTCTACAGGCTCAATACTCGCAGTTCCTGACATACCTCGGATAAGGTATGACATCACGGATGTTCGCGACTCCCGTGACATACTGAACGGCGCGCTCGAAGCCCAGCCCGAAGCCCGCGTGAGGCACGGAGCCGAAGCGCCTGAGATCGAGGTACCACCAGTATGCCTCAGGATCGAGCCCAAGCTCCTTCATCCTGTCGACAAGGACATCGTACCTGTACTCTCTCTCGGAGCCTCCGATGATCTCACCGAGGCGAGGGGCGAGCACGTCCATTGCCCTGACGGTCTTGCCATCGTCGTTCATCTTCATATAGAACGCCTTGATATCCTTCGGGTAGTCCGTGACGATGACAGGGCGCTTGGCGATCTTCTCCGTGAGGAACCTCTCGTGCTCGCTCTGGATCTCGACGCCCCAGCTGACAGGGAACTCGAACTCGTCGTTGTGCTTCTCGAGCACCTTCACCGCGTCCGTGTATGTCATATGCTCGAATGGGCTATTTATGACATGCTCAAGCGTCTCCACGACGCCATCGAGCACGAACTTAGAGAAGAATTCCATATCCTCCGCGTTCTTGTCGAGAACGCTCTGGAATACATACTTGAGGAACTTCTCCGCGAGCTCCATATCGCCCTCGAGGGTGCAGAACGCCATCTCCGGCTCTATCATCCAGAACTCGGCGAGGTGGCGCGCGGTGTTCGAGTTCTCCGCGCGGAACGTGGGCCCGAACGTGTATATGTCCTTCATAGCAAGCGCGTATGTCTCTCCCTCAAGCTGTCCGGAGACGGTGAGGTTGGCCATCTTGCCGAAGAAGTCCTTCGTGTAGTCCACCTTGCCGTCCTCTGTCTTCGGCACATTCGCCAGGTCAAGCGTCGTAACCTGGAACTGCGCTCCGGCGCCCTCGCAGTCAGATGCTGAGATGAGAGGGGTGTTTACATATATGAATCCATTCTCCTGGAAGAACGAGTGGACGGCGTATGCCATGGTGTTCCTGACGCGGGTGACAGCGCCGAAGAGGTTCGTGCGCGGCCTCAGGTATGCCTTCTCCCTCAGGAACTCGACTGTGTGCCTCTTCTTCTGCAGAGGATAGTCCTGCGGGCATGGCCCGATGACCTCGAGGCTCTCAGCCTGCATCTCCACAGACTGCCCGCCCTGCGACGCGACGATCCTGCCTATGACCGCGACCGAAGCGCCTGTAGCTACCTCCTCAAGATCCTCATCGCTGAAGATGGCCCTGTCAAGGACGGCCTGGAGCCCTTTGAGGCATGAGCCGTCGTTGATCTCGATGAATGAGACATTCTTGCTGTCCCTTCTTGTCCTGACCCATCCTTCAGCCCTTACAGCCTCGTCCGATGGGGTAAGTGCGAGTATTTCCTTGATTCTTCTTTCCATATATCCTCCAGAGGATGCTGTGGGATTATCTCACTAGGGGATGGAGAGGGTCAAGCTTCGCCTATGGCCAGAATTGACTAGACCGATGGTGCACGGCAATATTTACACCATGCCCGGCAGCCTGTAGAATTTCCATATGCTTGAGATAATAGGCACGATGAAATCGAAGGATACGCAGAAGGCCATAAGATATTTCAAGGAAAGGCGCGTGCCTTTCCAGTTCGTTGACCTGGCTAAGGCTGAGCTGGGGGAGAAGGTGTGGAGGAGCATATTCAGCTCCCAGCCCGACGCGGCCATGCTTATAGACAAGGAGAGCAAGGCATATAGGGACGGCGGATACGAGTGGATGGAGTACGATCCAAAGGAGCTTCTGATAGAGCATCCGGAGCTTCTCATACAGCCGGTGCTGAGGGAAAGGGAGAAGGCGCGCTCTGGCTGGAGCGAGCAGAACGCAGAGGCCTTCCTATGATCCATTATGTCGTCCTTACCACAGGCAGCTGCGGCAACTGCTACATCTTCACAGACGGTACAGACACGATCGTCGTGGATGCAGGAGTCACATTCTCTAAGATGCAGAGGGGTCTTGAGTCGCATGGCATCGCGGCAGATACCATCCGCTCCGTATTCCTCACGCATCTCCATCCTGACCACTCCAAGGGAGTGGGTGTGGTGCAGCGCAAGCTCGGCATCCCCGCCTACATGTCCGAGATAGCGAAGGCGGAGAACAGCGTCGTGATTGACAAGCAGCGCATGGAGAGGCCGCTGATCAATACCTTCTCGTTCGGTGAGGAGATATCCGTGGGCTCATTCACGCTCTTCCCGTTCCGCAGCTTCCATGACAGCGCGGGATCCGCCGGATACCTTATAAGGTGCCGCGGAAGGAGCTTCTTCCTCCTTACCGACACGGGGAGGATCCCTGACGAGGCGTTCCCCATGGCCCGGGATGCCGACGTGGAGTTCATCGAGGCCAATTATGATGATGATATGCTTGAGGGAGGGATGTATCCCGCGGCCCTCAAGAGAAGGATAAAAGGAGAGTACGGGCATCTTTCCAATGACGCGTCAGTGGATTTCGCGGCCCGTACGGCACGGCAGGGGGACAGCGTGTACTTCGTGCACCTGAGCCGCAACAACAATACCCCTGACCTGGTGAGGCAGAGCATAGTCCGGAGGATCCCTTCCGGCATATTCTGCAAGGTGTGCGAAAGAGGAGAGACTTTTGAAGGATTCATCGATGACGAAGAGGAAAGGCAAGGAAAGGAAGCAGGAGCAGGTGCATAGGATGAAGGACTGCAGGCGCGTCAGGCGTGCTGACGGGCTCCAGATGAAGACTGTGAAGGGCTATACCTTCCCGGACTTCCTCGAGGCGATATCGTCCAGATACCCGAAGCGTACATGCTACCGCGTCTTCCGCCAGGGCGAGGAGAACGACATGACATACAGCCAGCTTAAGTGGCATTCGTATGCCGTGTCATCGTATCTTCTCTCCATAGGCGTCTCGAAGGGCGACAGGATCGCCATACTCGGGGAAAGCTCTCCGACATGGATGGTGATGTACCTTGGCATAGTCTCCATAGGTGCCGTCGCCGTTCCTATCCTCCCTGATTTCCCTGAACGTGATGTCCTTTCCATACTCCGCGAGAGCGGAGCGTCAGGCATCGCAGTCAACGCGAAGCAGCATCAGAAGATAGCGAACGCAGAGGCGATGCACGTCTTCCGCCTGGACGACCTCGTGCACATTCCTTCCGACGCGTCATTCGATTCGTTCAGCACGGCCCCAGGCTACGCGATGAGGAGCGCGAGGATAGACAGGAAGGCGCTTGAGGCCACACGGCCCTCCGAGGATGACCTTGCCTCGATCATCTTCACCTCAGGCACCACCGGGGCCAGCAAGGGCGTAATGCTTACGCATATGAACATACTCCGCACGGCAGACCTCGCAACGGATGTATATGTAAAGCTCAAGCCTGGCATGAAGGTGCTCTCCATCCTCCCGATGAGCCATGTGTATGAGTTCACGATCGGCCAGGTCCTGCCGCTGATGGTAGGACTTGAGATCACGTTCCTCGGCAAGCAGCCAGCGGTTTCCATACTCATGCCGGCGCTCTCGGAGGTGCGCCCACATGTCATGCTTACTGTCCCTCTTCTCATCGAGAAGGTATACAAGGCCGCGGTCATCCCGGCCCTCAGGGATAATGAGAAGATCAGGAAGCTCATCGGCAATCCTCTTCTTTCCCCGTTCGTGTACATGACGATAGGAAAGCGGCTGAAGAAGACGTTCGGTCACCGCCTGGTGTTCTTCGGGATCGGAGGCGCCCCTCTTGATAGGGAGGTCGAGCTCTTCCTGCACAAGGCCCATTTCCCATACGCCCTTGGCTATGGACTGACGGAGACGAGCCCCCTTGTCGCCGGCTGCGGCTCCGCGCATAGGCGGCAGCATCCGGGATTTGTCGGGGAGATCGTCACGGATGACAGGATAATCCTCCTTGATAAGAACGATGAGGGAATCGGCGAGATCGCGGTGCGCGGGCCGAACGTCATGAAGGGCTATTACCAGCGCCCTGACCTCAACAGCGAGGCGTTCACCCCGGATGGCTACTTCCGCACCGGGGACCTGGGCTTTATCGACAAGTACAACAGGCTCTCGATCCGCGGCCGCGTCAAGACCATGATACTCGGCCCGGGCGGGGAGAATATATATCCTGAGATGATCGAGACGCTCATCAACAACCAGGATTTCGTCCAGGAGTCTCTTGTCGTTCCTGAGAACGGCGGCCTTGTGGCTCTCATAAAGCTTGATGTCGACCTGATGGCTGAGAAGATGAGCCTTTCGATCAAGGAGGCCAGGGAAGAGGCTCAGAAGTATATCAAGAAGATAAGGAATGATGTAAACTCCGAGCTGTCCGCGTTCTCGAAGATCTCTGACGTGCAGCTTCAGGAGGAGCCTTTCGACCGTACGCCTACGCAGAAGATAAAGAGATTCCTCTATCCGAAGAAAAAGAAAGATGGGGATAGCGGACGAGGAGAGAAGGATGATTGATAGATCCACGCAGGATGTCCGCATCTCTGCCATAGACAGGCTAAAGACACCTGCCGAGCTTGCGTCTCTTTGCCCTATACCCGAGGAGTGCGCTGCAAGGATAAGGGAGTACCGTAAGACCGTCAATTCGATAATCAAGTGCGAGGATGAGCGCCTTTTAGCCATCATCGGGCCATGCTCGATACATGACCCGAAGGCCGCGATCGAGTACGCGCATAGGCTGAAGGATCTTGCCGAGAAGGTGTCAGACACGTTCTTCGTCGTCATGAGGACATACTTCGAGAAGCCTCGCACGGCTCTTGGCTGGAAAGGCCTTATCATCGATCCTGACATGGATGAGTCCTGCGATATAGAGAAGGGCCTCATGATAGCGAGGAGCCTTCTGATCGATATAAACGGCATCGGACTGCCCGTAGGCTGCGAGGTCCTTGATCCTATAGTCCCGCAGTATACCGATGAGCTCATGAGCTGGTCATCGATCGGCGCGAGGACGACGGAGAGCCAGACCCATAGGTCAATCGCATCCGGCCTCTCCGTGGCTGTAGGCTTCAAGAACAGCACCTCAGGTGACATGACCGCGGCGGTAAACGCGATGAAGAGCGCGTCACGTCCCGCCTCGTTCATAGGCGTGGAGCGAAACGGGCAGCTTGCCGTGTTCCGCTCATCCGGAAACGACTCGTGCCATCTCATCCTCCGCGGCGGCGATAACGGGCCGAACTACTACGAGGACGACGTGGAGGAGGCCAAGGCGATGATGGAGTCTCTCTCGCTCCAGCCACGCATCGTCATCGATTGCTCTCACCAGAACAGCAGGAAGGACTGGAGAAGGCAGAAGAGGGTGCTCCGCTCCGTCGTCGATCAGGTGAGATGGGGAGAGAAAGCCATCCGCGGCTTCATGCTGGAGTCGAATCTCGAGGAAGGCTCGCAGAAGATAGGCGAGGACATCTCGGCACTGCGCTATGGAGTCTCTGTCACCGATGGCTGCATTGGCTGGGAAGAGACTGAAAGGATCGTCACGCATGCCGCTTCCATGATCCAGGAGGCAAGGATGCATGGTGGAAGGGAGGAGATACTATGAAGGTTCTTATATTCCTCGCGGAAGGCTTCGAGGAGGCTGAGGCTCTGTGTCCCGCGGATGTGCTCAAGCGCGCGGGGATCGATGTTGTCCTTGCCGGTGTGCAGGGAAAGGATGTCACATCGTCCCATGGGATCACGGTGCATGCCGATACGACAGTCTCTGAGCTCGATTCCAATGAGCGCTGGGACGCGGTGTTCTGCCCGGGCGGCATGCCAGGGGCCGTGAACCTTGCCCAGTCCTGGGAGGTCAACGAGATCCTTGTCAGGGCCGCGCAGGATTCAATCGTCGCGGCTATCTGCGCCTCTCCTGCAGCTGTCCTTGCGCCCCTTGGCCTTCTTACAGGCCGCACTGCGACCTGCTTCCCTGGCTGCGAGAGCTATGCTCCGGATATCCCATTCTCATCAGAGGGAGTGGTGCAGGATGGCAATATACTGACCGGAAAGAGCGCGGGCTGGGCATTTGACCTGGGACTCAAGCTTGTGGAGATGCTGAAGGGAAAAGAGAGCGCAGAGAAGGTGAGGGCGGCGATATATTACAAGGAATGATGCCTTGGATTTATTCGATTGATATCCAAGAAGCTTGCCGGTCTTCCTCTTCTGGGAAGGAGCAGCAAGCTTCTTTCCTTCATGCTGGTCCTCAAGCATCCTAGCGCAAAAGCCACAAGAGCTTTTACCAGACAAAACCAGCTTAAATCTTCTTCCTTTTATTTCATGATAAGCCCCTCCAAGCTGGTTTTGGGGACAGCTTAGAGGATTCATTTCATCTTGCCTGGCCTATTTATCAGATCGTGAATCCGATCCTTTTCTTTTCTGGCCAGGGGCAATCCTTCCATTGACCGCCATCTTTTTCAGCGTTCCCAATCAGAAGATCTGTCGCTGCGTTTGCGATGTATCCAATGTAGCTCTCTGCAGAGCTGTCGCCGCACAGCAGTTTCCACATCAGCCCTCCGAAGAGATAGGACTGAGCGAACTCTCGCCAGCTGCCGAGTTTCTGTGCAACGCTTTGCGAAAGATCCCATAAGATCCCGCTGGCCTCGTTTTCAGTGATCCAGCCAAGATAGCATCCCCACCTAGCCAGCATAGCAGCACGTCCTGTATCCCACCCAGCCATAAAGACAGGCGAATAGAGCTCTTTATAGCGCTGGGCAAACCTCCACGCACGCATTGTAGCCTCGCATTCTTCTTCGGCCATCGTCTCGTCCATCAGTTCTTCAGGAGAGGATGCCTCTGCATAGATCTGATATCGCATGATATACCCTTCCTGCGATAGATAGCGGATCATCTCCAGAAGTCCGCTGCGTCCATTTATTCCCCAAGAACGCCTGACAATAGAGGCGATCTTCTGCTCCATGATAGGGATATGCTCCTCTACATCCATGCTGGAGAGGTCATGATCGTTTAGTTTCGATACGATACCTGAGAGCAAGATGCCGAATCGATTCCATTTTCCATCCCCATCTTCATATGGTACGGCTTCAGGCTCTGGCATGGATGCAATTCTTGCCATCGTCTCTTCCAAGGTGGCATAAAGATCTTCTTCCATTTCAATGCTGAATTGGGGTTCTTCTTCCTCCTCCTCTTCACCCTCATCAAGCATCTCCAAGGCAGCTGCAAGAATACCCATATCCTCTCCGCAAAACAGACTCATTATGTTCTCTGAGGCTTCTGCGGCTTTCTCCTCTGCCATCTTCTTCAGCAGCTCTTCGTTTGCAGCCATCTCTGCCATGTCATCAGCGCTGAATACTTTGCCAAGTATCTCGACTTGCCGATTATTGATCTGTTCTTCCGTATCATCGGTCTTTTCTGATGAACTGGAGATTTCGATCTTATCAACAAGCTCTTCGCTCTTCTCAAAGCACTTCCTCACCGCTTCTTCTGTACGCTTCCTTATAGCGTCTATGTCAATCATCGTCCGGTTCCTCCTTGTCAATCGGGAAAGTATGCCATGTTGGTTGTTCTTTGTGGGATTGGAGCGATTTCCGATTTGCTTCCGTGAACAAAACCGTAATTGAAGCGTCTGACATCTTCTGTATAGCCGAAGACCAGCCCGAAGCTGTCTCCATCCTTCACTACATGGTTGAATAGAACACGCATTTTGCTTGCATTTGCATTGCTCTTCTCCATGTTGATTTCAGGACCTTTGAACAACTTGCTTAATAAACCCATCTTTTCCTCCTCCTATGAGAATAAAGATAAATTTCGATATTTATCTTTATTATTGCCAAAGCAAAATCCTCCGAGCGATAAAGCCCGGATGGATCATCTAATCCGCGTCATCCAGGAGCTGTGGATCCCTTTTCAGCTTCTCAAGGATATCTACGATCGCATCAAGCTGGAAATCGACAGTCTCATCAGCAGCCTCCGAGACCAGCAAGGGAAGGGTATCGGGGAGAGCTCTGCGTATTACCATTACAGAGAGGCTTAGATTCGTGAAGAGATCGATTCTTTTCACGCTAGGCTTTACCCCGAAGCTTTCCAGGATCTTCCCGAAGAGCCAACGCTGTTTCTGGCGGAAGAGCTGATAGCTTTCCTTTGATAGCCGCTTGAATATCAACTGCTGTTCCTCTATTGTCAGGACAGCAATCCCATTCTTTTCGCCATAGCAGCAAGCATGGAGGAATTTCTTCACAGCCTCACGCCAGCTCAGAGCATGATCTGCCATCAGCTTCTGTACATAGCTGATGACTTTGGGCTGCTGAAGGTATAGCGTCTCCAGCACCAGGTCTTCCTTCGTTGGGAAGAAGGAGTAGAAAAATGTCCTCGAAATCCCGACTTTCGTATATACCTGCTCGACAGTTGTGTGCCGTATGCCTTGTTTTGCCATCAGTTCAAGCCCAGCTGAGACAAGTTCTGCCCTGATACGTTTTCTCTCTTCCTCAGAATAAGCTACCTTAGGCATGGTTCCCTCGCAAAATAAAGATAAAATCAGATTATTGTCTTTATTTTTGCACATTAAGAAGAAGACTGCAAGGAACCTTATTGTTCAGTTTGTTGATTTATGCAAATTAGATATTGCGGTTATGTAACACAACTTCAGGCAATGAAAAAATCCGGCTCTATACAGAAATCTGTGGGATAGAAGAAAAGAGATAGCCTAGGGGCAGGAAGACAAGAAAGGGTTTCATCCTGTAATGTTTAACTTGCAAAACCAACATAAACAAGGAAGAAACCCTATGGA